>JBBQSS010000098.1:0-10020 GCA_038213665.1 Burkholderiales bacterium
CATCTGACTTGTCTTTTTGTCCATCTGCTGCGTTGCAAAAACGGTTGTATAGCTCGCTATACGCCCATTTTTACGCCTTGCAGCTGAACAAAAATCCTGCGTCATCTGGGCATATTTATTCTTGGAAATCACCTTAACGAATGCTATCAATGGCAAACTTCTTTTCATTCACTTGCGGCGTGATCAGCGCGTAACCCTGGTTTTGCCAGTGCATCAACTCCGTGATGGCAGACGGGGCCACTTCAACAAAATCATGCAGGTCGGCGGCGCTGTACTGGTAGTCCTGCATGGCTAGGCCGCAGACCTTGAACTTCACGCCCATGTCGGCGTAGTAGCGCATGCGCTGCACCACCTCGGCGTAACGCGCTTCGTTTTTCTTTGCCAGCGTCACGATTTCGGTGCCGTGCAATAAAACGATGATGCGCATGTCTTCAGGAAACATGCTGTAGGGTGCCTCCACCAGTGGGTTGACCAGGCTGCGCACCCAGTAAAGCGCGGACCCGAGCTTGATCGGGTCATCCAGAAACACATCCACCAGCGCCTTGGGGTTTTGATAGGGCGTTTGCACGAACTTGGCTTGTGCCATGGTCGGCAGGTGGGCCAGGCTGCACAGCAGAACCAAGCCCATGCACAGGCCACGAATTGACGAAAAGCTTAAGAAGGGTCGCATGGTGATTTCCTCATGAGTTAAGTCCGGTGGCCCAGCCTGATTCCCTTGCCGGCTGGTTCAGTTTAGTGTGTACTTGAGCGCGCCGGGTCAGTGAAAACCCGGCCCGGTAAAATCGCGTCATGCTGATTGTCAAAACCGAACTCCTTGAAGCCCTGCGCACCGCGCTGGAAGATTTACTGCCCGGCGCGGGCGCAAAAGCCGCGTTTGAGTCGCCCAAAGTGGCCGCCCACGGCGATTTGGCCACCACCGCCGCCATGCAGCTGGCCAAGCCGCTCAAGCTCAACCCGCGGCAACTGGCGGACAAGCTGTGTGATGCCCTGCGCGCCACCCCCCCTTATCAAAAGTGGGTGGCGGCACTGGACATTGCTGGCCCGGGCTTTATCAACATCAAACTCACACCCGCTGCCAAGCAACAAGTGGTGCGCGAGGTGCTGGCGCAAACCACTGTGTACGGTACACAAGCGGCCAATGGCAAGCGCATGCTGGTGGAATTTGTCTCTGCCAACCCGACCGGTCCGCTGCATGTGGGCCACGGCCGCCAGGCCGCGTTGGGCGATGCCCTTTGCAACTTGTTTGCCAGCCAGGGCTGGGGTGTGCACCGCGAGTTTTATTACAACGACGCGGGCGTCCAAATCCAGACGCTGACCCACAGCACGCAGCTGCGGGCCAAGGGCTTCAAGCCGGGTGACCCCTGCTGGCCCACCGATCCCGACAATCCGGCCAGCAAGGCGTTTTACAACGGCGACTACATCTTGGACATCGCCAGCGACTTTCTCGCCAAAAAAACGGTCAAGGCTGACGACCGCGAATTCACCGCCAGCGGCGATGTGGACGACCTCGAATCGATCCGCCAGTTTGCCGTGGCCTACTTGCGCTGCGAGCAGGACAAGGATTTGCAGGCCTTCAACCTCAGATTTGACGAGTACTACCTCGAATCCAGCCTTTACACCAGCGGGCGGGTCGAAGCGGCAGTTAACCGGCTCATTGCCAACGGCAAGACCTACGCGCAAGACGGCGCGCTGTGGCTCAAGTCCACCGACTACGGCGATGACAAGGACCGTGTCATGCGCAAGCAAGACGGCACCTACACCTATTTTGTGCCTGACGTGGCCTACCACATCGCCAAGTGGGCGCGTGGTTTCCAGCGGGTCATCAACATCCAGGGCACCGACCACCACGGCACCATTGCCCGGGTGCGCGCCGGCCTGCAAGCGGCTGATGTGGGTATTCCAAAGGGTTACCCCGACTACGTGCTGCACACCATGGTGCGCGTGGTCAAGGGTGGCGAAGAGGTCAAAATTTCCAAGCGTGCCGGCAGTTATGTCACGCTGCGTGACCTGATTGAGTGGACCAGCAAGGACGCCGTGCGCTTCTTCCTGCTCAGCCGCAAGCCTGACACCGAATACACCTTTGATGTGGACCTGGCGGTGGCCAAGAACAACGACAACCCGGTCTACTACGTGCAATATGCTCATGCGCGCATTTGCTCGGTGCTGGCCGCCTGGGGTGGCGAGCGGCAGGCCTTGGCCCATGTGGACTTGAGTGCGCTGCAAAGCCCGCAAGCCCTGGCCTTGATGCTGCTGCTGGCTAAATACCCCGAGATGCTGAGCGCTGCCGCAGAAGATTTTGCGCCGCACGACGTAACTTTTTACTTGCGCGAACTTGCCGCCTGCTACCACAGCTACTACGATGCAGAGCGCATTCTGGTCGATGATGAGGCCCTCAGGCTGGCTCGGCTGGCGCTGGTGTCGGCCACCGCGCAGGTATTGCACAATGGCCTGGCGGTGCTGGGCGTGAGTGCCCCGCAAAAAATGTAATGGGTGTTTGATGATCAAGGGAGACGTGATGAATGGTCGGTATGTAACGCGGCAACGCGGTGGCACTTTATTGGGTTTGATTGTGGGCCTGGTGCTTGGCCTTGGGCTGGCGCTGGTGGTGGCGGTGTATGTCACCAAGGTGCCGGTGCCTTTTATCAACAAGATAGGCAACCACACGCCGGAGAAAGACGCCTCCGAGGTGCAAAGGAACAAGGATTGGGATCCCAATACGCCTTTGTACGGCAAAAACCCGATCAAACCCGCCGTGCCAGCCGCGCCCGCTGTGGTGACGTCCGAGCCCGAGCCTGAATCTGAGCCCGGTCCTGACTCCGAGCCGGCCACTGTACCGGTGACTCCGGCGGCAAAGCCAAAGGCCAACGCAGCCGCCAAGGCAGAAGTCAAAGCAGAAGTCAAGCCGGTGGTCACGGCTGACCCCCTGGGTGACCTGGCCAAGGCCCGTTTGGCGACCAAAAGTGACGCCTCGGCAGAGCCTTTCACCTATTTTGTTCAGGCCGGGGCTTTTCGCACACAGGAAGATGCGCAAAGCCAGCGTGCCAAGCTCTCCTTGGCCGGCATCGAGACCAAAGTGTCCGAGCGCGAGCAAGCCGGACGCACGGTCTACCGGGTGCGCACCGGGCCTTTTGATACGCGTGAAGGTGCCGACAAGTCCAAGGCCCGGCTGGATGCCCTGAACATCGAAACCGCCCTGGTTCGGGTACAGCGCTGAACTTCTTGAAACCATTGGCCTCTGACTGCCTGGTAATGACTCAATTGGAGATTTGAACAATGCAACGTCGTGATTTTTTTGCTGGTGCAGGTTCTGCGGCTGCGACTGCAGCCCTGTGGTCGCCTTCCTGGGTGCAGGCCCAAGCCAAGACACCCCAGGCTGGTGTTGATTTCATCAAGCTCGACAAGCCTGCGCCAGTCGAGGCACTCGCCGGAAAAATTGAGGTGGTGGAGTTTTTCTGGTACAGCTGCGGGCATTGCAATGCGTTCGAGCCGGTGCTCTCAAGCTGGGCGAAGGCACTGCCAAAAGATGTGGCCTTCAAGCGCCTGCCGATTGCCTTCAGGGATGACTTTGTGCCGCAGCAAAAATTGTTTTTTGCACTGGAGGCCATGGGTTTGGTCGATAAATTGCACCCCCGCGTGTTCGCCGCCATTCACGGTGACAAGCAGAACTTGTCCAGCGCAGAGGCCATCACCGCGTGGGTGGTCAAGCAGGGCGTCGACAAAGCCAAGTTTCTGGAGCAGTTCAATTCGTTCTCGACCTCCACCAAAGCCAAGCGCGCCAGGCAGTTGCAAGACGCCTATCAGATCGAAGGTGTGCCTGCCATGGGTGTGGCCGGGCGTTACTACACCGACGGTTCTTTTGCCAAGAGCATGGACCGTGCGCTGCTGGTCTCGGACTTTTTGGTCGCGCTTGCCCGCAGCGGTCGTTCGGCCTGAGATCAATTGAAATCCCTGTGGCGGGTATTCTCCCGCTACAATTCTGCATACCTTAAAAGCAAGATTCGTGCCTTTATGAAAAACCCCTTTGCCCCATGGCTGTTGCTTAGCGCCCTGACTCTGGCGGCACCGTGGGCGAACGCCGAAAAAGCCGACCGCAATAAGCCCATGAACATCGAGGCCGATGCCCTGCGCTACGACGACCTCGCGCAGTTGAGCGTGTTCACTGGCAACGTGGTACTGACCAAAGGGACGATTTTGATTCGCGGCGCCAAGGTCGAGGTGCGCCAGGACCCGCAGGGCAATCAATTTGGTGTCGTGACGGCAGCGCCGGGCAAGCGCGCTTTTTTCAGGCAAAAGCGTGAAGGTGTGGACGAATACATGGAGGGTGAGGGCGCGCTGATTGAGTACGATGGCCGCACCGATACCGTCAAATTCACCACCCAAGCCCAACTGCGCCGTTACCGCGGTGCCGAACTCAGCGACGAGTTCAGCGCCGCCGTGATTGTTTACAACAACACCACCGACGTGTTTACCTTGGACGGTGCGCCAGGCACGGGTGCCACCAGCCGCACCGGTCAACCCGGGGCGCCTGTCGGGCGGGTGCGCGCCATGCTGACGCCCAAATCCCAAGCTGGCCCGTCAGCACCTGTGCCTGTGCCTGTGCCGGGCACGCCGCTGCGCGCCACGCCCGAGCTCGGCGGAGCCAGTCGCTGATGGCCGCAAGCCCCACGGTTGATGTCGGGCGCCTTGAGGGCGCGACCACTCGCGTCGACGACGGACCGGGTGACAGTCGCCTTGAAGCCCACCATTTGCAAAAAATTTACGGCAGCCGCAAGGTGGTCAAAGATGTGTCGCTCACGGTGCGCAAGGGCGAGGTGGTGGGGCTGCTGGGGCCCAATGGTGCCGGCAAGACCACCTCGTTTTACATGATTGTGGGTTTGGTGCGTGCCACGGCCGGGGGCATCACCCTTGATGGCCAGTCCATCGAGCGCATGCCGATTCACCGCCGCTCGCGGCTGGGCTTGAGTTACCTGCCGCAAGAGACCTCGATTTTTCGCAAACTCACGGTGGAAGAAAACGTGCGCGCCGTGCTTGAACTGCAGCTTGACGCGCAAGGCAAGCCACTGCGCCGCACCGAGATTGAGCAACGCCTGACCGGTTTGCTGCAGGATTTGCGGGTCGATCACTTACGCGATTCCAGCGCGCTGGCACTCTCGGGTGGTGAGCGCAGGCGCGTCGAAATTGCCCGTGCCTTGGCGACCCAGCCCCGGTTTATTTTGCTCGATGAGCCATTTGCCGGGATTGACCCGATTGCCGTGATTGAAATCCAGCGCATCATCAACTTCCTGAAAACGCGTGGCATTGGCGTGCTGATCACCGACCACAACGTGCGTGAAACCCTGGGCATTTGCGACCACGCCTACATCATCAGCGACGGCAGCGTGCTGGCAGAAGGCACTCCGGCTGACATCATCAACAACGTCGACGTGCGCCGGGTGTACCTGGGCGAACATTTCAGAATGTAATGAAACAAGGCCTGTCCCTACGCACCTCGCAGCATCTGGCGCTCACCCCCCAGTTGCAGCAGTCGATTCGCTTGCTGCAACTCTCCACCATGGAGCTCAGCAGCGAAGTTGATCAGATGTTGGATGACAACCCGTTTCTGGAACGCACGGCCGAAGAGGCTGAGCGCGAGTCGTTTGGCTTGGCGCAGGCCGACACCGCAGTCAGTGGCAGCGACCGCGAGCTTGAATCTGCTGCATATTCAGGAGCTGATGACGCATACCAGTCAAGGGCTACAGGCGAAAATAGCGTGGAAGAAAGCGCCGTAGCCATAGACGATGGTCCCAACTGGGAAGGCGACGGCAGCGTCAGTCTGAGTCCTGACGACAGCGAGTGGGGTGGCGAGGCGCGTGCCAAAGGCAACAACCTCAGTGGTGACGATGACATGGACGCCACCGAGTTGGCGCGCAACCAGGAGTCTTTGCAAAGCTTTTTGCACCGCCAGGCGCTCAGCCTCAGACTGAGCCCGGAGGACGCGGCGGCGTTGCGGTTTTTGATTGAGTCGCTCAATGACGACGGTTATCTGGAGGACGACTTGGCCGACCTGGCGCGCGGTCTGGCGGGTGATGATGCCGAGCAAATCGACGACCTGGTGCACCACTTCACCGTTGCCCTGCACCTGTTGCGAAGCCTGGAACCCACCGGCGTGGGCGCGCGCGGTCTTGCCGAGTGCCTGAGCCTGCAGTTGCAAGCGCTTAAAAACAACCCGAACTTTGACGCGGAGACGGTCCGGGTGGCTTTGCGCATGTGCGCCCAGCCGATGGATTTGCTGGCCCGGCGTGACATCAAGCACCTGATGCCTTTGTGCGAGGCCAGCGACGTGCAAGTGCGTGCTGCCATCACCCTGGTTGGCCGTCTGGAGCCCAAACCGGGACGGCGCTTTGTCGACGTAGAGCGCAACATCGTGGTGCCCGATGTGCTGGTGGCACCGATTGGCCAAAATGGGCAGGTGAAGTTTCAGGTGCGCCTGAACCCCGAGGTGATGCCGCGCCTGCGCGTGCATGACATTTACGCCAACGCCCTCAAGGGCCACAAGGCCGGGGGCAGCGATGCGGCCAACTTTGCCGCACTGCAACAGCGCTTGCAAGAGGCACGCTGGTTCATTAAAAACATCCAGCAACGCTTTGACACCATCTTGCGCGTCAGCAGCGCGATTGTGGAGCGGCAGAAAAGCTTTTTTGTGCACGGCGAGCTGGCCATGCGCCCGCTGGTGCTGCGCGAAATCGCCGATGAGCTGGGGCTGCACGAGTCCACCATCAGCCGGGTCACGACAGCCAAATACATGGCCACGCCGTTTGGCACGTTTGAACTGAAATACTTTTTTGGCTCGGGTCTGGGGACCGAGTCGGGCGGCAGTGCGTCGAGTACGGCGGTACGCGCCCTGATCAAGCAATTTGTGGGCGCTGAGAGCCCGACCAAGCCTCTCAGCGACAACCAAATTGCGGAAATGCTCAAAGAGCAAGGCATTGAATGCGCCCGCCGCACCGTGGCGAAATACCGCGAAGGCCTGCGCATCGCGCCGGCCTCGCTGCGCAAGGAGCTCTAGGGCCCCGCATGGCAGAGGCTTTGCCAATGCACTTTGTTGACGACCAGGAGCGCCTGGAAGACGATGCGTCCAGTGTCCGCTGGCTCGATCGCATCGCGCCCGGTGGCACCTGGTCTGGCAATGTGGTTGATTTTTACCGGCGCGTGGTGAACAAGCTGATGGTGGATGTCAACGTGCCCGCAGGCTTTTTTTTCGCCATCCGGGTGCGTTGCGGGTGCCCGCCGAGCAGGCGCTGCAAGGTGATTTGACCGCTTATTGGGCCAGGTCGCAAAGATGGAAATATCCGCCCGTTCCACAAGCTGACGCAATGGAACGGGTGCTCAAACAGAAAAAAACGCTGGCCAATATGGGGTCCAATTGAGCCAGCCAACCAAGGAAATTCTTTGAACCAACTTCAACTCTTTCTCCCCTGCGCCGCCGGCGTTGAGGACTACCTGGCCCCCGAGGTGCTGCGCATCACCGGCTTGCCACCGGGGTGCATCACCAAGCAGCGCGGGGGTGTCGCGGTGCGGACCTCATTTGCGCAGGCGATGCTGCTCAACTTGCACAGCCGTTTGGCCCAGCGTGTGCTGGTGCTGCTGTCTTACACCGAGTACCGCCATGAGCAGGATTTGTACCGCGCTGCCTCCGAGGTGCCGTGGGAGCGCTGGTTCACCCCGCGTGAGAGCATCAAGGTGGAAATCACCGCCCAACACTGCCCGCTCACCAGTCTGAACTTTGCTGCCCTGAAAATCAAGGACGCGGTGTGTGACCGTTTTCGTGGCGTGGCCGGTGGCGTGCGCCCCGATGTCAACACGCAGTGGCCCGATGTGCGCATCTATACCCACCTGACCACTGACAGCTGCTCGCTCTACATCGACACCTCGGGCGAGCCGCTGTTCAAGCGTGGCTGGCGCGAGGACAAAGGCGACGCGCCTTTGAAAGAAACCTTGGCCGCTGCCATGTTGGCCGCCACCGGCTGGTTTGAAGGAGAGGATGACCTGAAACCGCTTTACGACCCGTGTTGCGGCAGCGGCACCATCGTGATTGAGGCGGCGCAAATGGCCTGCAACATTGCCGCAGGCAGCCGAAGGCGCTTTGCTTTTGAGAAGTATGTGCCGTTTCAGAAGCCGGTCTGGGATGCTATAAAAAAAGAAGCTGTTGACGCAGAGGTGGTAAGGCCTAAAGGTCAAAAACCTATAATTTTTGGGAGTGACGTGGCGCACCGCATGGTTGACTTTGCGCAGCGCAACGCCGAGCGAGCCGGGGTGGCGGACGTGATCGAGTTCCGTGGTGGCGATGCCTTGCAGCGCATGCCACCGATCGACGTGAGTCCTACCGGCGGTGGCGTGATGGTGCTCAACCCGCCTTATGGCGAGCGCATTGAGGTTGCCGGCGTGGCCCGGACAGGCCGCATTGAGCGTGCGCCACAACGCGACAGCAACGCCACGGCCAGCCCAGCGCGGCTGTTGGCTTCCAGCTACGAGGATGACAGCACAGACGACATCGCCGTGAGCGCACAGCAGGGTCGCTTTGGCGCCCGCGAATTGCCGCAGCTTGAGAACGGCGGCGAGTTTTTCAATCAGCTGGCCAGCCATTGGAAGAAAAACTACCCTGGCTGGACTGCCTGGATCCTCACGCCAGACCTGAAGCTGCCCGGCAAAATGCGCCTGAAGGAAACCCGGCGGGTGCCGATGTGGAACGGCCCGATTGAATGCCGCCTGTTTCGCTTTGACATGGTGGCCGGAAAGATGGCGGATAAGCCGTGAACTGGACCACCGCCGGGTGTCGCCACCATGTGCGCTGACTTCAAGTTGCCGCCCCCAGTTGTTCTTGATACCAACATCGTGCTGGATGCATTCGTTTTTGACGACCCGGCTGCGCGCGCGCTTAAATTGGCATTGGCCTCCAGGCAGTTACAGTGGCTGGCCACCAAGGGCATGCGCGACGAGTTGGCGCGCGTGTTGAGCTACCCCAAAATCGTGCCCCGCCTGGCGTTTTACCAGGTGAGCGCAGCCCATGTGCTGGCCCAGTTTGACGGCCAGGCCACGCTGGTAGACACCGCGCCGCGCGCCACGGCCATCTGCAAAGACCCGGATGACCAGCAGTTCATTGATTTGGCGGTGGCTCACCAGGCCCTTTTGCTGAGCAAGGACAAGGCCGTGCTTTGTATGAAAAAAAGGCTTCTAGCCCTTGATGTACAAGCGCAGGCAGCTATTGATTAAATAGCGTAATGCGACCGCTGAGCAAGCGTTCGACCTGGTTTATTCGCCGGTACTCATCTCAAAGCTGCGGCTGAACGCTTCGCCGTTGATGGTGCCGGCAAGATCGACCTGGTAGGTGGCATAGGGGATGAGCGCGCTGTTGGGTATGACAAACGCCTCATTCCGATCCAGCTCCTGATGGGGGTCATTGCCGGCAGTCAGCAGCGTGGTCGCTACGTTCACGCCGTTCTGACTCACACGGCCAGAGGTCACCCTGAGGACTTGTCCTGCATCGACTTTGAGGTAAATCGGCGGCCCCACCGTGTCGCCGCTGCTGGTCATGGCAGGAAAGGGGTTAGGGCTTTCGTTGGCTGGCACAAATACCGGCGGAATATTGCTGCTGCCTTGGCATGGGTAAGTGGCCAGCCGACCGGTGCCCAGCTTGAGGCGGGCGGTTTGGTAACCGTTGAGCGAGCCAAAGCGGTATTCTTCACGCCGGGTCGTGGTGCCAGTTGACACGGTTTGTAAATCCGCCCCAAAGCCCACGTCCGCACCGTCGTACATCGCGCCGATCAAGTGGTAGACGGTGTTGAGCAGGCTGCGCATGGAGTCGGCGCCGCGTTGCGCCAGGGTAGAAAAAACGGGCAGGTTGCGGCTGTCGAAGTCCCACACCGAGGCTTCCAGAATTTCGGCCACCTGGGTGCCATAACCGCTCACCGTGGTGCGATCCCATGGGTTGAAGCCGGTGTAATAAGGGTCGGTTTTGACGTCCTCATAGTGCGACAGCACCGA
>JBBQSS010000099.1:0-9906 GCA_038213665.1 Burkholderiales bacterium
CGTTTGACGCCACCGCGCTGGCCGGCAGCCCCGCCGACTTTGCCGACACCGTGGTGCTGATGTGCCTGATGACGGCCTACGCCGACGGCCAGTTGAGCCCGGCCGAGCGCGACCATGTGCAAGCCATCGCCACCACGCTGGGTGTTGATGCGGCGCGCTTTGAGACCCACTTGGCGCAGGTGCGCGACGAACTGGTGGGCGCCCTCTCGCACCTGCCGGATGCCGGCTCGGTGGCGGCGGTGGTGAAGGAACTGTCGGCGGCTGATTGAACCTCGGTTTATTTCAGCCGCCATGGCAGTGATCACCCACATTGAAGACCTGCGCGTTCTGGCGCAAAAACGCGTGCCGCGCATGTTTTACCAGTACGCCGATTCGGGCAGCTGGACCGAGTCCACCTACCGCGCCAACAGCGACGATTTTCAGAAAATTTTGCTGCGCCAGCGTGTGGCGATCAACATCGAAAACCGCAGTACGGCCAGCACCATGATTGGTCAAAACGTTGCCATGCCGGTGGCCCTTGCGCCCACCGGACTGACCGGCATGCTGTGTGCGGATGGCGAAATCAAGGCGGCCAACGCGGCCAAAAAATTCGGCATTCCGTTCACCTTGTCGACCATGAGCATTTGCTCGATTGAAGACGTGGCCGCCGAGACCGGCGGGCATCCGTTCTGGTTTCAGTTGTATGTGATGAAAGACCGTGACTACATCGAGCGCCTGATCGACCGCGCCAAGGCCGCCAACTGCTCGGCGCTGATGCTGACGCTTGACCTGCAGATCATCGGCCAACGCCACAACGACCTTCGCAATGGCCTGTCTGCGCCGCCCAGATTAACGCTGCGCAACATGCTCAACATGATGACCAAGCCGCGTTGGGGGCTGGGCATGCTGGGCACCCAGCGGCGCGGTTTTGGCAACATCGTCGGCCACGTCAAGGGCATTGAGAGCATGGGCTCCCTAAGCGAGTGGACCGCCAAACAATTTGACCCGGCATTGAGCTGGAACGATGTGGCATGGATCAAGAAGCGCTGGGGCGGCAAGCTCATCTTGAAGGGCATTCAGGACGTGGAAGACGCCCGCCTGGCGGTCAACTCAGGCGCTGACGCGCTGATTGTGAGCAACCACGGCGGCCGCCAGCTCGACGGTGCGCCGTCTTCCATTTCAGCCCTGCCGGCCATTGTGGAGGCGGTCGGCAGCCAGATTGAGGTGCATATGGACGGCGGCATTCGCAGCGGGCAAGACGTGCTCAAAGCCCGCGCCCTGGGCGCCCGCGGCACCTACATTGGCCGCGCGTTTTTGTACGGCCTGGGTGCCATGGGCGAAGCCGGTGTGACCCGCGCGCTGGAAATCATCCACAAGGAACTGGATTTGACGATGGCGTTTTGCGGGCGCACGCAGATTGATGCAGTGGACAAGGGGATTTTGTTGCCGGGAACATACCCGGTGTGACATGGCAGGCCAGCGTCACACCACCTGCAAGTGGTGCGTCACCAGCTTGAAGTCCGGGTCTTCCGGGAACGACTTGACGGTAAAACCCAGCCCACGCATGAGTTTGAGCATATTGGGGTTGTTGGCCAAGACCAGGCCTTCAATCTCGGCCAGGCCTTTTTCACGGGCAAAGTCCATGATGGACAGCATCAGCCTTGAGCCCAGGCCCGTGCCCTTGAACTCGTCGGCCACCACCAGCGAAAACTCGCAACTGGCGCGGTCCGGGTTGGTGATGTAGCGCGACACGCCCACCATGCGCGAGGTCTCTACGGTGTGGCCCTGCGCGTCTTTGGATTCTTCGGTGACCATTGCCACCAGCGCCATTTCACGGTCGTAATCAATCAGCGTAAAGCGTGACAGCATGGTGGCTGGCAGCTCTTGCATGCTCGACACAAAGCGGAAATAGCGGCTCTCGGGCGACAGGCCGCGCACAAAAGCCTGCAACATGCTGGCATCGTCCGGGTGCATCGGACGCACCGTGTATTCGCCGCCACCGGCCAGCATACACAGCTGTTCGTGTTGCGACGGATACGGCAATATCGCCAGATGGTTGTAATGGCGCACCGAGGGTGCCGCGTTGTCCACCACAATGCGCGCGTCCACCGCCAAGGCGCCGGACTCATCCACGATGATGGGGTTGATGTCCATCTCGCGCAGTTGCGGCAGCTCACACACCATTTCTGACACACGCAACAGAATTTGCTCCAGCACTTCCATATTGACCGCTGGCGCGCCCCGCCACACGCCCAGGGTTTCGGCCACGCGTGAGCGCTCAATCAGGCGTCGCGCCAAAAACTGGTTCAGCGGCGGCAGTTCCATGGTGCGGTCGTCGATGAGCTCAATCATGGTGCCGCCGGCACCGAACGCTATCACCGGGCCAAACGGGTCGTCGGTGACCAGGCCCACGCAGACCTCACGGCCACGCTTCTGGTGCGACATGTTTTGAATCGTCACACCATTGATGCGGGCGTTTGGCATCAGTTTGGACACCGTCTGAATCATGTCCAGGTAGGTGTCACGCACACTGGTGGCGTTCAGGATGTTCAGGGCCACGCCTTGCACATCGGACTTGTGGCTGATGTCAGGCGAGTCAATCTTGAGCGCCACCGGAAAGCCCAGTTGGGTGGCGATCATGATGGCTTCATTGGCACTGCGCGCCAGAATGGTTTTGGTTACGGGAATATGAAACGCCGCCAGCAGCGCTTTGGATTCCATCTCGGTGAGCACCTTGCGGCGCTCGGCCAGCACGCTGTCAATCAGCAGGCGGGCACCCTCCACGTCGGGCTTTTTCAGGTCAGATAAGGGCGGCGGCGTTTGCTGCAACAACTGCTGGTTTTGGTAGAACGAGGCAATGTTGCCAAACGCGCCCACTGCGGCCTCGGGCGTGCGAAACGTGGGAATGGCCGCATCGTTGAGGATTTTGCGTGCATCGCCCACTGACGCATCCCCCATCCAGCAGGTCAGCAGGGGCTTGCTCACATGGCGGTGAAAATCGGCAATGGCGCTGGCCACGGCATCGCCGTCGGCACCCATCTTGGGCGAATAGATCGCCAGAATGCCGTCCACCTGTGGCGCCTTGCTCAAGGACTCAATGGCGGCGCGGTAGTGCTCCGGGCTCGCCTCTTCAGACAAGTCAATCAAATCCGTCAAGGTGGCCAGCGGCGGCATCTGTGGTTTGAGCGCCAGCGTCTGCTCGGGGGTCAGACGGCCCAGCTCCAAATGGATTTCACTCACCCAGTCGGCAGCCAGCACACCCGGGCCACCGCCGTTGGTGACCACCGCCAGGCGTTTACCCACCGGCTTGTAGCGCGATGCCAGGCACTTGGCCGCCGAGAACAGCGCCACAAAGGAGCGCACCCGCACCGCACCGGCGCGGCGCAGGGCGGCGTCGAATACGTCGTCGCTGCCCACAATGGTGCCCGAGTGTGTCAACGCGGCACGGTTGCCCGCCGCCTTGCGGCCGGCCTTGAGCACCACCACCGGCTTGGCATTGGCCGCTGCACGCAGGGCGCTCATGAAGCGCCGGGCGTTGGTGATGCCTTCCAGGTAGACCACAATGCTGTGCGTCTGGGCGTCTGCGGCCAAAAAGTCCAGCACCTGCGCCATGTCGACCGCTGTGTTGGGGCCGAGGGACACCACGGTAGAAAAACCCACCGCGTTCTTTTTGGCCCAATCCAGAATCGACGAGGTCAAGGCGCCAGACTGCGACACCAGCGCCAGCGGCCCGTGTGAGGCCAGTTCCCCCGCCACACTGGCGTTCAACTGCAACTGCGGGCGCTGAAAGCCCAGGCAATTTGGTCCCAACAGGTAAATGCCGTCGCGGGTGGCGATCTTGTGCAAGTCAGCAGCCAGATTCGCATCAATCCCGCTTGAAATCACCAAGGCCGCGTGGCACTTGATGCGTCCGGCAATGATCAGTGCCGCAGCCACCTCTGCTGCGGGCAGGGCAATGATGGCCAGGTCAGACCGCGCCATGGCCAAATCGGCCAGCGTGCCAGTGGAATGAATGTCCAAAAACCTGAGCGTGCCACTAAAGCACTGCGCGGTGATGGCCTGGTGCAATACTTTGGCCTGAGGCGTCTGCGTCTCGGGCTCATCGGGCTGGCCGGCAAACACCACAATAGAGGCTGGCGAGAAAAGTGCGCTTAAGAAATGCTTATCCATGATGACTACCTAGTAACTAATTTTCAGTAGTGCAAAGCTTAACTGCAAAGCTCAACACATTGTTGGCATGGCGCCCTAAGTTGCCTGCAACACCGCTACTTTATGCCACTTCACATCACCGCCCCTGCCCCACAACAAGCCAACCTGCCACGGCGCATTGCCCACCTGGACATGGACGCGTTTTATGCGTCGGTGGAGTTGCTGCGCTACCCACAGCTCAAGGGGCTACCGGTGGTGATTGGTGGCGGCCGCAGAGCCGCAGACGATGCGCTCACGGGCGCACAACATGACCGGCCGCTGCACAAAATTCCCGTGGCTGACTTCCCCTTGTTGCAAGGCTACACCGGGCGCGGCGTCATCACCACCGCCACTTACGCCGCGCGCCAGTTTGGCGTGGGCTCAGGCCAAGGCCTGATGAAAGCCGCCAAACTGTGCCCGCAAGCGATTTTGCTGCCGGTAGACTTTGCCCAGTACCGGCATTACTCACACACCGTCAAGGCGCTGATTCTGGAGATTGCGCCCTTGATGGAAGACCGGGGCGTGGACGAAGTCTTCATCGACTTCACCGCAGTGCCCGGTGGCCAGCGCGAAGGTGGCCGGGTGCTGGCGCGGCTGATCCAGAAACGCATTTTTGACGCCACCGGCCTGACCTGCTCGGTGGGTGTGGCGCCCAACAAGCTGCTGGCCAAGATGGCCAGCGAGTTCAACAAGCCCAACGGCATTGCCGTGGTGTTTGACGAAGACTTGCACAGCAAAATCTGGCCGCTGGCGTGCCGCAAGATCAACGGCATTGGCCCCAAGGCCGATGACAAGCTGCAAAGCTTTGGCATACACACCATTGGTGAGCTGGCACAAAAAGACGTCCACTGGCTGATGGCCCACTTTGGCCAAAAAACCGGTGCCTGGCTGTGTGACGCCGCGCACGGACGCGACGAGCGCCCGGTGGTGCTGAGCAGTGAGCCGGTGTCCATCAGCCGCGAAACCACGTTTGAGCGTGACCTGCACGCGGTGCGCGACAAAGCCGAGCTCGGTGCCATTTTTACCCGCCTGTGCGAGCAAGTCGCCGACGACCTGGCGCGCAAGGGCTACGTGGGCAAAATGGTGGGCATCAAGCTGCGCTATGACGACTTCAAAAGTGTCACGCGCGATCAGACCATTGCGCACCACACCGGCGATGCCAAAACCATTCGCCAGATCGCCGGGCTGTGCCTCAAACGCGTGCCCCTGACCCAGCGCTTGCGCCTGCTGGGCGTGCGCGTGGCCTCGCTGATGAAAGCGGAAGATCACGTCATTTATATGAAAAAAGAGCCTCTAGCCCTTATAGATAAAGCGCAAGAAGCTATTTATTCAATAGCAAAAACTGATCAGCTTTTTTGACCCTGCCGTGTCATGGCTGGTTAGATCCGGCGCATTGAACAGCAGAAGCTGCCTGCTATATTTGCAACCATCAGTTACAAATCGTCAGGAACACAGCGATGAGAATGAATCTACCGGTTTCAAACCAAGAGTTCGATTTTCCTGGCAAGGACATGCTGGTGTCCACCACCGACACCAAAGGCGTCATCACCCACTGCAACCACGGATTCGTCGCGGTCAGTGGCTACACCTATGACGAATTACTCGGGCAGCCGCACAACCTGATCCGCCACCCCGACATGCCATCTGAGGCCTACAAGGACATGTGGAGCACCATCGGCCATGGGCGCCCCTGGTCCGGTATCGTGAAAAACCGGCGCAAGAACGGCGACTATTACTGGGTGCAGGCCAATGTGACGCCCATCATGAAAAACGGCAAGCCGCAGGGCTACATGTCGGTGCGCACCAAACCCAGCCGCGAACAAATCCAGGAGGCCGAAGCGCTTTACGTGCGGGTCCGCGCCCAACGCGAAAACAATCACCCCACCTTCTCGCTGCGCTGCGGCCAAGTGCGCTACATGGGTTGGCGCGACTGGCTGGGCAAGCTCAACCGGCTCACCATGACACAACGTCTGACGGGCCTGATGACAGGCATGGTCGGCCTTGGCATGTTGCCGTCGTTGCTGGGCATGCAGGGCTTGACGGCCCAACTGGCACAACTCGCTGTGCTGCTGGGGGGCGCAGCCGTGGTTCTCTCCTGGTTTCACCTCCGCATTGCCAGCGTCATTGACGAAGCAGAGCAGTTTGCGAGCGACCTGTCCGGCTGCAACCTCACCACGTCGATCGAGGTCCACCATGGCCGCCCCATGAGTTCGCTCACGCGCTGCCTGTGGCAGATTCAGATCAACATGCGCGCGATCATTGGCGATGTCAAACAGGAGATCAGTGGTTTCACCCAGACCGCTTCGGAAATATCTTCGGGCAGCCTCGAACTGTCATCGCGCACCGAATCCCAGGCCAGCAGTCTGCAGCAAACGGCGGCCAGCATGGAAGAACTCTCCAGCACCGTCCGTCAGACTGCCGACACGGCCGCCCGGGTGAGCGCGCAAAGCGATGAAAGCACCCAGACCGCCGCACGCGGCGGTCTGGCCGTCCAAGAGGTCAGCCGGGCCATGCAGAACATCGATGCCTCGTCAAAAAAGATGCAAGACATCATCAGCGTCATCGAAGGCATTGCGTTCCAGACCAACATTCTGGCCTTGAACGCGGCCGTGGAAGCAGCGCGCGCCGGAGACCAGGGCAGGGGCTTTGCGGTGGTGGCCTCTGAAGTGCGAGCGCTGGCGCAGCGCAGCGCGGTGGCGGCCAAGGAAATCCGGGGATTGATCGCGGCCTCCGCAGTGGAGATTTCCCAAGGCAATACGCAGATGGCCCAAGCCGGGTGCACGATTGACGAGGTGGTGGCGTCGGTCCAGGTGGTAGGCGAGCTGATTCGCCAGATCACCCGTGCAACCCAAGAGCAATCCCTGGGCATCTCCCATGTCAATGATTCCGTCGTCCAGCTCGATTCAGTGACCCAACAGAACGCCGCGTTGGTGGAAGAGTCGGCGGCATCGGCCGAGCACCTCAGTAGCAGCAGCGCGACGCTGACGCGCTCGATCCAGGTGTTTCAGCTACCGTGACGTTTTTTCAAAGATAAAAGGCATCCAGCCCTTACCGTTAGTGCGTTAGAAGCTATAAATTAAATAGCGTTTAAGCCACTTCACTGCCGCGCCATCCGGGTATTGGCCGGCAGCGCCTGCGGCCAACTGGTGCGAAACGGGTTGATGTCGAGCCCGCCACGACGGGTGTAGCGCGCATACACGCTGAGCTTGTGCGGCTTGCAGCGCGTCCAGACGTCCATGAAGATGCGCTCCACGCACTGCTCGTGAAACTCGTTGTGGTTGCGAAAACTCACCAGGTACTGCAGCAGCCCTTCCTGGTCGATCGGCGCCCCGGTGTAGCTGATTTGCACGCTGCCCCAGTCGGGCTGGCCGGTCACCAGGCAATTGCTTTTGAGCAGGTTGCTGACCAGCACTTCGGTCACGGGGGACTCGTCAGGCAGCACCTTGAGCAGATCAGGCGCGGGCGTGTAGCGGGTGCATGCCACGTCCAGGCGGTCCAGGCTCAGGCCGTCGAATTCGTAAATGGGTTCGCGGTCAAACAGCTCGGGCAGCAAAATCCGCACGCCGATAGAGGCCGGGGCCGGACCGCTGGCCGAAGCGTTCAGCGCGGTATCGCGCCACACCGCTTCGCTCAGGTCGGCGCGCAGGCGGGCTTTGACGGCATCCACATCGACAAACTGCGTGTTGTTGAAACTGTTGAGGTAAAGCTTGAAGGACTTGCTCTCGAGGAGGTTGGGCGTTTCGCACGGCACGGTGAAATGCGCCAGCGCTACCTGGGGTTTGCCGCGCAGATTGAGCCAGCTCAGCTCAAAGGCGGTCCACATGTCGGCGCCAAAAAACGGCGATTGCGCGCCAATGCCGATCTCGGCGCGTTTGCCGGCACGGGCAATCGGGAACAGCAGCGAGGCGTCGTACTGATCCACGTAAGCCGATGTTTTGCCGAGTTGGGAGTATTCAGGTTGGTTCATGGTTTGCTACACTTTTAATAGCTGTCATCGCATATCAGACGGTGTCTAGATGTCTATTTGTTACAAATAAGTTCAAGAAATCCGGTCGCGGCGAAAGACCAGCCGGTCTGGCCTTGATGCACTGGCGTCAAACGCGTAACCGTCTTCGTCAAAGGCTTCGAGCTGCCTGGGCGTCACCACCCCGTGCGTGGCAGCATAGCGCGCCATCAGGCCGCGTGCGCGCTTGGCGTAAAAGCTGATGATCTTGTACTTGCCACCTTTGAAGTCTTCAAACACACAGTCCACCACCCGGGTTTTGAGGGCTTTTTTGTCGACTGCCTTGAAGTATTCCTGGCTGGCCAGGTTGATGACCACCGGCGTGATGTCGGCTGCCAGGCGGGTGTTGAGGTAATCGGCAATCTGCGTGCCCCAGAATTCATACAGGTTTTTGCCACGGGCATTGGCCAGCGCCGTGCCCATTTCCAGCCGGTACGGCTGCATGTAGTCGAGCGGGCGCAGCACGCCGTAAAGGCCGCTCAAAATGCACAGGTGCGCTTGTGCCCAAGCCAACTGGTCTGCGCTGAGCGTTTTGGCATCGAGCCCGTCATACACATCGCCATTGAAGGCCAGCACCGCCTGCTTGGCGTTTTTGGCGCTGAATTTGGGGCGCCAGGCCTGGTAACGCGCCACGTTCAGGCCGCTCAGGGTGTCGCTTAGACCCATCATGCTGGCAATGTCCTGCGGGGTTTTTTGCCGCAGTAGCTCGATCAGCTCGGCTGACTGCGACACAAACAGCGGTTGCGTGTGCGGCACATCACCGGCCAGGGTGTCGTAGTCCAGGGATTTGGCGGGCGAGAGTAAAAAAAGCATGGCATCTGCATCGGTTGAGGCTGTGAGTGGGGCGCGAGCGGTTTACTTTGGCGCTGCTGCGGCATTATCGTGACAGCGCTGATAAAGAAAGGCTATCGATAGCTTACAAACAATGCATCACAAAAACCATAGATCACCCCTATGATTCACCCCATCGGTTAACGTTTTGGCGTTCACCGACATGTGTTTCAACCCTTTTCACCACCTCAAACCAGGAATTACCTATGTCATTGATCAACACCCAAGTCAAACCGTTCAAAGCCCAAGCCTACCAAGTCGGCAAGTTTTTTGAAGTCACCGAGCAGTCCCTGATGGGCAAGTGGGCCGTGGTGGTGTTTTACCCCGCCGACTTCACTTTTGTTTGCCCGACCGAACTCGAAGACCTGGCCGATGCCCATGCCGAGTTCGCCAAAATCGGCGTGAATATTTATGGCGTGTCCACCGACACCCACTTTGCGCACAAGGCCTGGGCCGACACGTCGCCCGCCATCAAAAAGGTGCAATACACCCTGATCGGCGACCCCACCGGCGCCATCACCCGCAACTTTGACGTGATGATTGAAGAAGAAGGTTTGGCACTGCGTGGCACTTTTGTGATCAACCCCGAAGGCCAGATCAAACTATGCGAAATCCATGACAACGGCATTGGCCGTGACGCCCATGAATTGCTGCGCAAGGTCAAGGCCGCCCAGTACACCTACAGCCACCCGGGTGAAGTGTGCCCCGCCAAGTGGAAAGAAGGCGATGCCACCCTGAAGCCGTCGCTTGACCTGGTTGGCAAGATCTAAGGTGATTTCCAAGAATAAATATGCCCAGATGACGCAGGATTTTTGTTCAGCTGCAAGGCGTAAAAATGGGCGTATAGCGAGCTATACAACCGTTTTTGCAACGCAGCAGATGGACAAAAAGACAAGTCAGATGGG
>JBBQSS010000100.1:0-9863 GCA_038213665.1 Burkholderiales bacterium
CCATCTGACTTGTCTTTTTGTCCATCTGCTGCGTTGCAAAAACGGTTGTATAGCTCGCTATACGCCCATTTTTACGCCTTGCAGCTGAACAAAAATCCTGCGTCATCTGGGCATATTTATTCTTGGAAATCACCTTAACGCGCTGCAGATCAGCTCGGATTGCGAGTTATCAAGTCAACCGCGCCTTCTGCGCAAAAGCGCCAGGGCGTGGCCCGTGCGGGCACCGATGACACAGCGATGCGCTCATGCAAAAAAAACGATGGTCAACCAAGGCTGGCTTACTGTTTGACCGCTTCGACCTGCACCAGCAGGCGCACGTTTTTCGGGAAGCCCCAGTCAATGCCATAGTTCATGCCGAACTGGGTGCGGTCAAGCGTGGTCTCAAAATCACCACCACACACTTCGCGCTTGAGCATCGGGCTGTCGTAGCAGTTGAAGTTGGTGGCCTTGAGCGTGACCGGGTTGGTTTTGCCCAGCAGCGTCAGGCTACCCGCCACCTCTGTGACCTTGTCGCCGCTGAAGGTGAACTTGTCGGCGACAAACGTCAGGGTGGGGTACTTGGCGCTGTCAAACAAGTCGGCGCTTTGCAGGTGCTTGTTGAAAGCGGCGGTGCCGGTGTTGATGGAGGTGGTGTCAATCACGATCTCGACCTTGCCGGTCTTGGCGGCACGGTCAAATTCCACCGCACCTTCTTTTTTGTCAAAACGGCCACGGTTGGTGGAGGTGCCAAAGTGACCAATTTCAAAGGTGACAAAGGTGTGGGTCGGGTCAATGGCGTAACTGGCGGCGTGGGCCGACACGGTGCCAGCCAACAAAGCAACGGCAGCGGCGATGGGGAAAAGGGATGAACGCATGTGAATACTCCGGGTGAATGGAAGGGTTGAGGAAAGGATTAAAAAATCAGAGCGAGGGTCAGCAGCCATGAATTCAGCGCCCTGGAGGGCGGATCGGGTTCGCAAGGGCGGTCATTTGAATCCGCTACTTTTGCAGCGCTTGGCCACTTACAACTTGCCCACGCCGCTCAGGGAAAACTTGAACTTGACCTGCACCTCATCCGCCACCATGGCGGTGTCGGCCCAATCGCCGTCGCCAATGCCAAAGGCCAGCCGCTTGATCGGCAACACGCCGCTGGCCACCGTGATGGCACCGGTTTGTGTCATGGACAGGGGCACCCGCACGTCATGCGCCTGGCCCTTGATGCTGAGCTTGCCGGCCAACTCGTAGTTGCCAGCGCCCAAGGGCTTGAACGCGGACGAGGTGAAGGTGGCCTGCGGGAACTTCGGCGCGTTGAACCACGGCGCCTTGGGCAACTCGCTGTCGGCCTCGGCCGAGCCCATGGTGGCGCTGCCCATGTCGACCGTGAACATGACCTTGCTGGTGGCCAACTTGGCGGCATCAAAGTTGACTTGGGCGTCAAATTTCTTGAAGTGGCCGCTGACCGGCACCCCCATTTGTTTGGCTACAAAACTCAGCTCACTTTGGGCCGGCAGCAGCTTTTGCTGCGCCGCTGCGGGCAGGGTCACGGTGGCCAACAGGGCGGTGGTCAAAACAGAGAGAAACAGGTGGGTGTTCATAAGGGTTCCAGCAAGATTCACGTAAAAGAGCAGTGGATGATTCTGCCGCCCGTAGAAGCCCAGCGCTCTGGGTGTCTACAAGACGGCGGCGACTCAGGTTTAACTTTCATGCGTCGGGGTGGTCATCTTGACCATGCGCGTTAGTGAGAAAAGCCGCGTCAAATCAGCGTCGGCCAGGCATCATGCGCAGCAACAAGCCATCACGGTCGACCCAATGGTGTTTCAGGGCCGCAGCCACATGCAGCGCGGCCAGCCCCATCAAGGCCAGGGCGGACCATTCGTGCAGCGGCTTGATCAGCTCGGCCAGCGCCTTGTCCGCGCCCACCAGATCAGGCAGCGGGATTTGGCCGAACAGCACAATGGGAAACCCGGCCGCCGAGCTGTAGGCCCAGCCTGCCAGCGGCACGGCGAAAAACAGCACATACAGCAGGTGATGCGTGGCGTGGTAAGCGCGCATTTGCCAGCTTGGCATGGCGTTTGTGATGGCCGCAGGCAAGGCGGGCGGGCGGTGGGTTGCGCGCCACAGAAGGCGCAACACGGTCAACGCCAGAAAACTGATGCCGGCCCACTTGTGCCAGTTGTAAAGCTTGAGCCGTTGCGGCGAAAACGGCAAATCGGTCATGTACACGCCCACCGCAAACATACCCACAATCACCAGCGCCAGCAGCCAGTGCAAGGCGATGGCCACCGTGGTGTAGCGTGTGGGATCAACGGTACGGTCAGGCAGGGACAGGGTCAATATTTTTCTCCAAACAACAGCGCATCAGGGTTTCCCTGAGAAAGAGCCGCAAGTTTAAAGATCAGTCAATGCAAACAGATTCAATCGGATTGACTTCAATGTTCAAACCATTTCAATAAAAGTATGCTGCAGGCGAGGTGGCGGTGAGGCGCATCGGGCTGGTCACGGTCATTGATCGGGCCGCAGGGCAGCCGGTCGCCCAAGGCCATGGCGAAGTTGCCCCGTTGCAGCAAAGCACCCGCCCGGACGCCTGGCGGCAGTGGTTTGCGGCGCCGGGCGTGGCGGCACCACACAGATTAAGCAAGTCAACCCTGGCGGGTACAAGCCCGTCCTGCGGGGCATCGATGACAACGTTCATCATGCGGGGCGGCGCTCAGGATTCATGGCAGTTAGCCCGCCACGGAAAGAAGAAAAGCGCTATTTATTCAATAGCGCTTTACGCAATATACATAAGGGCTAGAGGCTGATTTGACTAAAAATCCAGCCTCTTTCGGTGTCTGCCTTATTTGCCAAACATCAGGTCAGGCAGGAACAGCGTGATTTGCGGAATGTAGGTGATCATGACCAGGAACACCATCAGCACCATCAGCCACGGCAGCGCCGCGCGGGTCACCTGCACCAGGCTCATGCCGGTGACCCCGCTGGTGACAAACAGGTTCAGCCCCACCGGGGGTGTCACCATACCAATCTCCATGTTCACCACCATGATGATGCCCAGGTGAATCGGGTCAATGCCAAGCTGGGTGGCAATCGGGAAGAAGATGGGCGCCAGAATCAAAATGATGCCGGTCGGCTCCATGAAATTGCCCGCCACCAGCAGAATCAGGTTTACTACCAGCAAGAACATCCACGGGGTCATGCCCATGCTGACAATCTGCTCGGCAATGGTTTGCGGAATGCGCTCGGTGGTCAGCACGTGGGCAAACAGCAAGGCATTGGCCACAATGAACATCAGCATCACCGTGGTGCGGCCGGCTTCCAGAAACACATGCGGCAATTGCTTGGCCGTCAGGTCTTTGTAGATGAACACCGCCACCACCAGCGCATACACCGCAGACACCGCTGCGGCCTCAGTGGGCGTGAAGATGCCGCCGTAAATACCGCCCATGATGATGACCAGCAGCGCCAGGCCCCACATGGAGTCTTTGAAGGTGCGCAGGATTTCGCCTAAAGGGGCCTTGGGCGGGGGCTTGACCTTGAGCTTGCCGGCGCGCCACCACACGGCCGCCATCAGCATGAAGCCAAGCAGCAAACCCGGGATCACGCCGGCCATGAACAGGCGGCCCACTGACACCTCGGTCACAGCGGCATACACCACCATCACGATGCTTGGCGGAATCAAAATGCCCAGCGTGCCGGCGTTGCAAATGACCCCTGCAGCAAATTCTTTCGGGTAACCGTTTTTGACCATGCCGGCAATCACAATCGAGCCAATCGCCACCACCGTGGCCGGGCTGGAACCCGACACCGCTGCAAACAGCATGCACGCCAGAATGGACGCAATCGCCAGCCCGCCGCGCAAGTGGCCGACTGCGGCAATGGCAAACACCACCATGCGTTTGGCCACACCGCCGGTGCTCATCAGCGCGCCGGCCAGCACAAAGAACGGAATGCTCATCAGCGTGTAGTGTTCGCTGGTCTCGAAAATCTTGATCGACATCGACGCCAGCGAGTCTTGCGAGAAAAAGAAGATGGTCAGCAGGCTGGACAAGCCCAGGCTCACGGCAATCGGCATGCCGATGGCCATGCAGAAAAACAGGACGACAAAAAGTACCACGGTGTTCATTGGTGGGCCTCGTCAGATTTGAGTCGCATGGCTTCAGCGGCCTCGTCAGCCAGTTGCAGACTTTCCGTTTTGCCCGTGACCAAGCCAATCAGGATTTGCAAAAAGCGCCAGCCTGTCAGCAAAAAGCCCAGCGGCATCACCGCCAGCACCTGCCAGCGCTGGATCGGCATGTCTTCAAACTCAATGCCAACTTCTTTCATTTTCAGGACATACGTGATCGAGCCGGTGAGCACAAAACCCACGTACACCAGGCTCAACACCACCGCCAGAATCGACACCGCCCGACGTGGCCCGTGGTCCAGCATTTTCACCAGCGCATCCACGCCAATGTGCGAGCCCACCCGCACGCCGTAGGAGATGCCCATGAATATCATCAAGGCAAAAAACACGGTGGTGAGCTCCAGCGCCCAGGAAAAACCGCTGTTGAACGCATAGCGCATCACGACCTGTAAAAAGGTCAACCCTGTCATTGCAGCCAGCATCAGCCCAATGATCCACTCTTCCAGGTGGTCAAGAATCTTCATGAAATACTCCAAAAAAACCCCGGACCAGGCCGGGGTGTTGGTATTGACGTGTGCCAGGTGTTACTTGTTGGCCTTGAGCGCGGCGTCAATCAGGTTCTTGCCGATGTCGCCCTCAAACTTTTTCCACACCGGTTGCATGGCGGTACGCCAGGCGGCGGTTTGCTCCTTGGTCATGGGCAGCACTTTGGCCTTGTTTTCCTTGATGACTTTTTCGCGGAAGGCCATGTCTTCGTCATACGCCACCTTGTTGCCAAACTTGATGGACTCGGCCATGGCTTCAGACAAGCCCTTTTGCACGTCAGGCGGCAGGCCGTCCCACCACTTGGCGTTGCCGATCACCATGTAGTCGAGCACGCCGTGGTTGCTGTCCATGATGTACTTTTGCACTTCATGGAATTTCTTGCTGTAGATGTTCGACCACGGGTTCTCGGTGCCGTCGACCACGCCGGTTTGCAAGGCTTGGTAAACCTCGGCAAAGGCGAGTTTTTGCGGGTTTGCACCCACAGCGTGAAACTGTGCGTCGAGCACGTCAGAGGCTTGGATGCGGAACTTCAAGCCTTTGGCATCAGCCGGGTTAGCCAGCGACTTGTTGGCCGAGAGTTGCTTCATGCCGTTGTGCAAAAAGCCAAAACCCTTGATGCCTTTTTTGGTCATCGTGTTGAGCAGGCTCTGGCCTTCGGGGCTGGCCTGGAAGCGGTCCACGGCCTGGATGTCATTGAACAGGAAGGGCAAGTCAAAAATCTGGATTTGCTTGGCGTACTTGCCAAACTTGGCCAGCGAGGGGGCCAGAATTTGCACGTCGCCCAGCAGCAGGGCTTCCATTTCCTTGCCGTCACCAAACAACTGGCTGTTGGGGAAGACTTGAATCTCGACCTTGCCAGGCAATTTTTTCTCAGCCAGTTCCTTGACCTTCAGGGCCGCCTGACCCTTGGGCGTGACGTCGGCCACCACGTGGCTGTATTTGATAATGAGCGGGGCGGCGTGGGCAGCCAGTCCAAATGCCAACAACATACCGGCAGCAAGCAGTTTCAATTTCATGGTCTGTCTCCTCAGTGGATTAAGTGTTTCAAACGACAGGGGCGACTGTAAAAGCTCACGCAAGCGCGTGCAACTGTGGTGTTCAACAGCTAGGGTTTACCCTGAGTGACGTCAGCTTTGATCCAGCGCGTTCTTCAAATCGCGCATCCACGTGCTGCCAATGCGGCGAACCAGCTGCTGCTGCACGGTTTGCACGGCACGGCGCAGGCGTGCGCGCTGCAGCGCATCGGGTGTGTGAATGCGGGTGCTGCCGCTCAGACGCAGGGCTTGCAGCGCCTGCTCGTTTTGCGTGTCGGCAATCTGGTTGGCAAAGGCCAGTGATTCGGTCAAGGCCGAGTTGATCAGCGCCCGGTCGGGCCAGGCAAGGCTTTGCCAAAAACGCTGGTTGGTCACCACGGCGTAGCCCAGGTAGCCGTGTTGCGTCAGACTTAGGTCACTCTGCACTTCGTGCATGGCCTGGGTCCAGAAGTTCGACACCGGGTTTTCCGTGCCATCCACCACGCCAGCGGCCAGCGCACGATGGGTTTCGCTGAAGGCCAGCGTGACCGGGCGTGCGCCAAGGGCGCGCATTTGCGCCGCAATCACCCGCGAGGCCTGCACGCGCATGCGCAAGTTCACAAAATCTTTGGGCTCCAGCAGCGGCCTGTTGGCGCTCATCTGCTTGAAGCCGTTGTCAAAAAAGCCCAGGCCGACCAGCCCTTGGTGCTGCAATCCGGCCAGCAGTTTTTGGCCCAGCCGCCCCAGCGTAATGCGCCGCACGGCAGCCAGATCGTCAAACAAAAAAGGCAGGTCAAACAGCTCAAACTCTGGCAGGCCAATGCGGCCAAATTTGGACAGCGATGGCGCCACCATGTCCACCGCACCGAGCTGCAGCGCCTGCATTTCGTCATGGTCGCCGTACAGCTGCGCGTTGGGGTAGACCTGCACGCCGATGCGCGCGCCACTGCGTTGTTCGACCAACACCTTGAAGCGCTCGGCAGCCATGCCTTTGGGGGTTTCTTGGGCCACCACATGCGACAAGCGCAGGGTGATCTCGGGGCGCAGGCTGGCGCTTGAGGACGCTGGCAGCAGCGCCGCGCTGGCGCACGCAGTAAGCCAGTGGCGGCGTTGGATGGTGCGGGGAACAGCCTCAGTCATGCCGGCGATTATGCGCACACGAGCGTGCGCTGCGGTGCGGAGAAAAATTCAAGACAAAATGTTGCGGTAGGGACAGAGGTTACCCCTGCCCCCCGCGCAGATCCTTTTGTTGGGACGGGTGTCTACGCCCTCTATTACACGGGAAGGACAGGGGTCTATGAACGGCATGGCGAATTGAATCGTCTGGCCTACAGACATCCCATCTACGTTGGCAAAGCGGTTCCCAAAGGATGGAGGCAAGCGCACGGTGGTACAAGGTTTGAACGGTTGATTGGGACTGCGTCAATTGTCGTAGTCATCGTACAAGGGATTGCTGGCGAATCGCCCACTCTCTCTTATTCCGTACTCGCCGCCCCGCGCATCATTGGAAAACCGAGTCTCCGGCTTCGGCGAGATATGTGACTGTTCGCGTTGATTGGAGACGGCGACCGTTGCCACATGCTTCATTGATTCCACGACCTCGCGCCGGTAATACCCGGTCCCATCGCACTTGAAACAATTTGAATTTTCGCCAGCACAACTGCACACAGCATTTTCATAGCGAATTGTCATTCCGGCTTTTGTCATCCGACCAAGAACCTTGCCTTCATTGAGACAGGATTCTCCGAGCCCACCCATTTGAGGTGACTTATCCGCCTTCATGTTTTGCAACTTAAGCGGGGGGCTTTTTTTGTTACGTCTTGCCATGCTCAACTCCTCAAAAATTAGACTTTTACTTTCGTCTTCTCAGCCAGCGTCAAATGGTGGTCATTGATGCGGTCGCCGTTGAATAGACGCCCACGATTTCAGCAATTTGTTCATCTGTCATCAAGACCCGCTTGTTACCAAGAGACTTCTTCATCTTGGCATACATACGGGTGGCGTCAATGAGCTGAACCTTACCCTTGCGGTCGGCCTTCTTGTCGTTGTCCAGAATCCAAAAGTACGTAGCAATGCCGGTGTTGTAGAACAGGTCGTTTGGCAACGCAATTATTGCCTCCAGCATGTCGTTCTCAATAATCCAGCGCCGAATTTCTGACTCGCCTGAGCCGGCCTCCCCTGTAAAGAGGGGGGAACCATTGAGAACAATGGCAACGCGGCCACCACCCTCAGCCGCTGGGCGCATCTTTGAAATCAAGTGCATCAAGAACAGTAGAGAGCCATTGAGCTCCTGTCCATACAGTCGCAGGACAGCTGTGTTGTTGATGAGTCGAGCAATCACCTCGCCCCACGACAAAGTACCGCCAGTACCTGCGGTGGGGTCATACATCGAACGGACGACACCAGCCTTGGACGCTGCTTCATCATCGCCAGCAAAAAGACAGTGCACGATGAGCTGAATGACCTCACGCGGGGTGAAGTGTTCACCGGCTGTCTCGTTCGATGCTTCAGCAAACTTCCGGATGAACTCCTCAAAAATCATGCCCATGCCTTGGCTGAAAGGCATGGGCATGGAATGTGCACTCGATGACTTTGGCACCGGCTACTCGTCGCTGACCTTCCTCAAGCAGCTGACCGCCCACACCTTGAAGATTGATCAAAGCTTTGTGTGCGGCATGCTTGACGATGCCGAAAACGCCAACATCATCAACACCGTGCTCGGACTGGCGCGCAACTTTGAGCGCCGCGCACTGGCCGAAGACGTGGAAACCGAAGCTCATGGCTATGCCCTGATCGAGTTTGGTTGCCAGTTTGGCCAGGGCTACGCCATTGGCCGCCCCATGCCCGCCGACCGGGTTCCCGGCTGGCTGGCGCAATGGCGCGTGCCACAAAGCTGGGCCAACAGTCAGCCCGTCAGCCCGCGCAGCATCCCGTTTCTGCTAGCCGAGGTGGAGCACCATGCATGGCTCAAGCAGATACACACCTATGCCCTGCAACCAGCACCACAGGCACTGCCCAGCGACAGCCAAAACTGCCGTTTTGGCAGATGGCTAAACAAGCCCGGTACCCGAATGCGCCTGCAAAATATGCCTGAATTTGACCCACTGCACACCTTGCACCAAGCCCTGCATGACCGCGCCAGTGCGCTGCTGGGCAGCCCGGGCAAGTGCCACGCAGACCAGATCGCACAGGAGCTGGGCAACTTGGCCATTCTGAGTCAAAACTTGCTCGCCACCTTGCGCCAGTTGCGCACCACTCAGTCTGCCGCAGAACGGGGCAACTCCGCTTTTGTCGAGTTGTGAGGCTGCGGTCAGAAAGTTCAGATACCCGGCGTGGCCGGTGCTTCGGCGGCTGAATGCACCTTGGCAAAGGTCAGGATGACTTCGCGGATCAGCTTGCGCTGGGGCGCGGGGAGCTGCAGGAAGGCATCGAAGGTTTCGCGTTCCAGGTAGCCGATGCCTTCGTCCCAGCGCTGGCGATGCTGTTGAACGGACTTGCGGACCGCCTCGCCAAAACGCAGCACCTCGGGTTCGATCTTGAGAATGCCCGCCAGCACCAGCAGTTTGTCCTGCTCGGGAATGGCCTCACCACGCAGCCAGCGAGACACCGCCTGAAAACTCACCGAGCGCCCCCAATAGTTGGCATTGAACTGGTTCAGCAACACGCCGGGGCGGGCCTCCAGTCCGGCAGACACCATGGCATCACGCAGCCGTTGAGCGAATTCAAGCTTGTTGTTCATGTCCCGAAATTAAATTTCGGTGGCGAAATCGTTAAACCTCTTGTTGTACTATCAGTTCAATACTTTGTTTAACTGTCTGTTGAATAGCGTGCTGCATCCGTTTGGGTGTTGTCGCGCCGCACACAGCGCCGCTTATGCCCAAATCCCTGCTCGAACAACTCCCCGAAATCGTCGCCACCGGGCGCAAGACTGCTGAACGCCTGCTGGAGAGCATCGAGAGCCGCCAGCGCGATATGTTGCAGGCGTGCGCACTGCTCTTGCTTCTTTTGTAAGTCTTCAGACAATGCTTTTTAACTCCTACAGCTTCATTTTTCTGTACCTGCCGATCACGTTTGCAGGCATGTTCGTGCTGGCAAAGCACAGCCACCGTCTGGCGGCGCTGTGGCTGGCGCTGGCTTCGCTGACCTTCTATGCCGTGTGGGATGCGCGCTTTGTCATGTTGCTGCTGGGCTCTATTGGCTTCAAC
>JBBQSS010000101.1:0-9856 GCA_038213665.1 Burkholderiales bacterium
TCTCGAAGGTGTTGCAGCAAGCGGCAGCCAGCATCAGACAAAGTCCGCCAGCCCAGTTGCGTATCAAAAAAATTGCAGCCAATTTGGGCTCGGTGCGTCAGGGTTTGATCCGCCACAGTGTGATGGTTGACCGTGCGCTGGCAGCCTTGGTGCCAGCCACCCAGAACAACACCTATGCGCCCAGCAACGGCGCGTACGGGCGCAGACCTTATGGCAGTGCAGGCCGTCAGAGCGGCGAGCTCAAGGGCATGTCGGCATAAAAAAAGCCCCGGTTTGGGGCTTTTTTTATTGCATTTTTTCCCCACCACGGTTTCTTGTTTTTCTCCGGGATGGCTGGTGCAGCCATGACGATGTGTCAGTGGGTGCGCATTTTGGCGCGCAACCGGGCAATGGATTGGCTGTGCAACTGGCAGATGCGTGACTCCGTCACATCCAGCACTGCGGCAATCTCTTTGAGGTTCATGTCTTCTTCGTAATACATGCTCATGATGAACTGTTCACGTTCAGGCAGGTTCTTGATGGCGGCCACCAAGGCTTGGCGCATGCGGTGGTCGCTCAACATGTTGAGCGGGTCCGACTCGCTGTCGCCCAAATTCCGGTCCAGAAAGCTGCCTTCATCGTCTTCGCTGTGGTTCATGTCTTCAAGGTAAACCAACTGGGTTCCCCTGACTTTGCCCAGCAAGCTTTGGTAATCGGACAGGCTCATCCCCAGATCGGCGGCAATCTCGCTTTCCAGCGGGCTGCGACCCAGGCGGTGTTCCAAGCGGCGCATAGACACCTCAATTTCTTTTTGACTCTTGCGGGTACTGCGCGATGCCCAATCGTTTTCGCGCAGTTCATCCAGCATGGCACCCCGGATGCGTTGCGTGGCAAAGGTCTCGAACTGCACACCTTGGGTGGCCTCGAAACGCGACAGGGCTTCAGAAAGGCCAATCAAGCCGACCTGGATCAGGTCGTCGACCTGTACGTTGGCGGGTAATTTGGCCATCATGTGGTGCGCCAGCTTGCGCACCAAGGGCTGGTATTGGCGGATCAGGGCATTGCGATCGAGCTGGCCCTTGGCGGTGTACATCAGTGCGTCCTCTGTAAGGGGTGACGTTCAAGAAATACGGCGCTTTCCAGCAGTTGCAAGGCCAGCCGGTTGATCTCGTCGCGAGAATCATCTGCATTGGCCGTGGCTGAGACCGTCAGAGGTTTGATGTCAAGCCCAAGAAATGTCATGGCACAGTCTTGCAGATTTTGGGTAGGGCTGGACATGGCGGACGTGGCATTTGGAATCAGTTCGATGTTAGCAACAGTTGGGCGCAAACTCGCGCCCAGCAGCAGCTGTTTAAGTGCCTGGTAGGCGCTCAAAGAGGAGGCTTTGAGCGGTGCAACCACCAAAAGTGGTGCCAGCCCACTGCCCTTGATCAGGTCCGTCAGGGTGGCTGCGTCGGCGTAAAGCAGCACCACGCCGTAGTTTTGAAACAACTCGCCCACGGTGTGTGAGTTAAAGCCTTGCGCTGCCAGTTGTGTAAAACCCAAGGCTGCGGGCAACACCGACCAGGACACCGGCTCATGGTCGTCCTGGACATCGCACATCGGGTCTGACAGCATGTGCAGCAGCCCGGGGTTGTCGTCAGACTCCATGGTGTGGCCGTCAAGCACCATCACCGGCAGGCCCATGTCGACCCAAGTGGTGCACAGGCTCCACAGCAATGGCAGCTCACCCTGCTGCTGGCCGTGACTGGTCACGGCAATGAGTTTAGGGGCCAGTTGTGGCGCCAGGCATTGCAAGCCGGCCGCCTGGTTGACACAGGTTTCAAGCATGGAACTGTCCCGCTTGCATGGGGGCGCTGTCGGCAAAGAAGAAGCTCAGGTCAGTGGGTTTCGGGTCAAAAGCCGATTTGGCCGGTGAGCGCATCGACATGGCGATGAGTTTGGCGGCATCGGCGCGTTCCCAGTCTTCAGGTACTTTTTGACCCATGGTGACGCCGCGCAGCACCAGCTGGTGGCGAATGACGGCATCGAGTGCCGGGCCAACTTTTGCGGCCTCGTCAGTTTTCGACAGAATGGCTTGTTGTACGCCACCTGTTTTGAACGAAGTCACCACGTCATCGAGCGTGTCACCATGACTACCGGCATTGAGCACCAGCAGGCGGTTGACGCCGGGTAAATCCAGCACATCAAGCATGTCACGTTTGCGCGGGTCGCTTGGGGCAATGCCCGTGGTGTCAATCAACACCATTTTTTTGTTGGACAGCAAACCCAACAAGTCCTGCAGTGCGGCACGGTCATGCGCCAGGTGGGCCACCACGCCCAACATGCGCCCGTAGGCACGCAACTGCTCATGCGCGCCCACCCGGTAGGTGTCAAGCGTGATCAGGCCGACGCTGTTGGCGCCGTGCGTGCGGGCGCACAGCCCGGCCAGTTTGGCGGCGGTGGTGGTTTTTCCGACACCGGTGGCGCCCACCAGTGCGTAAGTGCCACCTTCTTCATGAATGGCGCGCACATTGGCATCGGTGCGCAGGTTGCGGGTCAACACGTCCATCACCCAGCGAATGGCATCAGGTGCGGTGACGTCCTCGGGCATGCGCTCCAGAATGGTTCTGGACAGGGCGGGTGAGTAGCCCGAGCGAATCAGTTTGAGCATCAGGTTGGAGTGGATCGGGTTCTGGCGTGCCTGGCCAAGCCAGGTCAGGGTGTTGAAACGGTCTTCAATCAGCGCTTTCATGGCCTGGAGTTCATCCACGATGCCTTGCTGCATGGCAGGCGCTGGCGCAGCGTTCTGGCTCTGCATTGGCCGGGGGGCTGCCGGGCGGGCCATGGCTGCCTGCGGGGCAGGCCGTGGTGCTGGCCGTGGTGCAGCTTGTGCTGCGGCCATGGCAGGGGCTTGATGCGACGTGGTCTGAATCGGGGCAGGGCGCACATTGGCGGGTGGCGTGCGGACCGGGAAGGGGCGCTCTTCAAGGCTTTGCTGACCGCTGATGGCTTCATGGCGGCGGCGCAGCATGCGTTCGCGCACATAGTCCTGAAACGACAGGGTGCTCATGGCCAGCTGGGTGGTGTCATCTACCACCTGGCTGTCAGGGTCAACTTGCGGTTGGGTGAACGTTGGGGTTTGGGGCTGTGCAGAAGGCTGGCGCTTGCCTTGGCGGGCCAGTTCATTGCGGTCCAGTGTGGCCAGGGTGTCTTCGCCAGTGGCGACCACTTCAATCCCGGCAGCGGTGGGGCGGTTGGACAAAATCAGGGTGCCATCGCCAAAGGTCATGCGCGCCTGGGCAAGCGCTTCGCGAGCGGTGGGGGCGGTAAAGCGTTGGATGTTCATGATGCTGTACCTTTGAGGATGGGTCCAATGCGAATGGTGTGCGACTCAGGGATCTCGCTGTGCGCGAGCACCTGCAGACGTGGTGCAACGCGTCGCACCAGACGGGAAACAGCGCTGCGGATCTGGTCTGGCACGAGCAAACAGGCGGGAATACCTATTTCTTCTTGTTTGAGCGCCATTTCGGCCGCTTTTTTCATCAGGATGTCAGCCACGCCCGGGTCCAGTGCCTGGCCTTGGCCCGAGGTGTTACCCAGGGCTTGCACCAGCAAACGCTCCAAAGCCGGGTCAATGGCAATCACGTTAAGTTCATGGATGGAGCCATAAATTTGTTGCACGATGGCCGGTGACAAGGCAATGCGCACACGTTTGGCGAGTTCAGCCGGGTCCGAGATGGTGGTGGCATGCTCGGCAATGGATTCGATGATGGTGCGGATGTCGCGAATGTGCACCGACTCTTCCAGCAGCAACTGCAAGATTTTTTGGAAGACGGCAACGGAAACCATTTTTGGAACCACTTCTTCGATCAATTTAGGGGCCAGTTTGCTCACGTGTTCTACCAGTTGTTGGGTCTCTGTGCGGCTCAGTAGCTTGGCTGCCTGCACTTGCATCAAGTGTGACAAATGCGTGGCCATGACAGTCTCCGAATCAACCACGGTAAATCCGGCCATTTGTGCGGCTTCCTTTTGGCTGGCGTCGATCCAGTGTGCGGGCAAGCCAAAGGCCGGGTCGGTTGTGGGGGTGCCAATCAGGGGGGTGGTGATGCCGCCAGGGTTGATCGCCAGGAACATGCCGGGGAACGCTTCCCCCTCGCCCACGATCACGCCGCGCAGGGTGATGTTGTAACCGCTGGGCTTGAGCTCCAGGTTGTCACGCACATGCACCGGGGGTGGTAAAAAGCCGACCTCTTGGGCAAATTTGCGGCGCACCCCCTTGATGCGGGTGAGCAAGTCGCCCTGGCGGTTTTTGTCCACCAGCGTGATCAGCCGGTAGCCCAGTTCCAGACCCAGTTGGTCCACTGGCTGCAAGTCGTCCCAACTGGCCTCGCCGTCAGATGCTGGCACCGGGGCGATGGCGCTCGGCTCGACGGGTGGTGGCTGGTGCGCCAGTGTCCAGGCGCCATAGCCCAGCAGCATGGCAATGCCAAGAAACACGGTGTGTGGCATGCCCGGAATCACGCCCAGAATACCCATGATGGTGGCGGTGATGCCAAGCACCTTGGGTGAGATGAACATTTGCGTGACGATCTGGCTGCTCAGGTCGCTTTCTTTACCCACGCGAGACACCACCATGGCGGACGCCACTGAAATCAGCAAACCCGGAATCTGCGCCACCAGCGCATCACCCACCGCCAACAAAATATAAGCGTCTGCGGCCTGGCCGGCACTCAGGCCGTGCTGCACCATGCCCACGATGAAGCCGCCAAAAATATTGATCAGCAAGATCAAAATGCCGGCCACGGCATCGCCACGCACAAACTTGGACGCACCGTCCATTGAACCAAAGAAGTCAGCCTCTTCAGACACCTCAAGGCGACGGCGCTTGGCTTCTTTTTCATCGATCAGGCCAGCATTCAAGTCGGCATCCACCGCCATCTGTTTGCCGGGCATGGCATCGAGTGCAAACCTTGCCGACACCTCGGCAATACGCTCGGCACCCTTGGTTATCACCACAAAGTTGATCACCACCAAAATGGCAAACACGATCAAGCCAACGGTAAAGTTGCCCCCGATCAGGAAGTGGCCAAAAGCCTCGATCACCGCACCTGCGGCGCCCGGGCCGGTGTGGCCTTCCAGCAGCACCACACGGGTAGAGGCCACGTTGAGTGACAGTCGCATCAAGGTGGTGAGCAGCAGCACGGTAGGAAAGGCCGCGAAGTCGAGCGGTTTGATCATGTAGGCGGCCACCATCATCACCATCAGCGCCACGGCGATGTTGAAGGTGAAAAAAATGTCGAGCAGAAATGGCGGCATGGGCAACACCATCATCGCCAAAATCGCCACCACCAGGAGCGGGGCAGCGGCACCTTTCATCACGGCAGAGTTGGCACCCAACCAGTTTTTTAAAGCACTAAACGACGGGTTCATGGCGTGTCAGTGGTGGCAACCACTTTGGATAAGGGGTCTAGCTCGGGCGGCACAAACGGCAGGGGCGGCTCGCCCGGCATCGGGCCTTCACCGCGCATGGCGGCTTTGAGCCGGTAGATATAAGCCAGCACCTGCGCCACAGCGGTGTAGAGGCTGGTCGGAATGTCCTGGTCAATTTCTGCGTTGGCATACAAGGCACGTGCCAGCATCGGCGACTGCAGCACTGGAATGTCGTGCGCTTTGGCGAGGTCGCGAATCTTGAAGGCCAACAGGTCGGCCCCTTTGGACACCACACGCGGTGCGCCCATGCTTTCGTTGTACTGAATGGCCACGGCGTAATGGGTTGGGTTCATCAATACAAAATCGGCTTTGGGTACCGCTTGAATGCTGTTGCCCTGGGCAATGTCGCGCTGGCGCTGGCGCATGTGCCCCTTCATTTGTGGGTTACCGTCAGACTCTTTGTGTTCTTGCTTCATCTCCTGGGTTGACATCTTCATGCGCGATTTATGCAAGAAGCCTTGCAGCGGCACATCCACCATGGCCACCAGCAGCACCACCAGCAGCATCAGGCCCATGCCACGGGTCAGCCAGTCTGACAAATAGCCGATGGATTTAGCTGTGGGTTGCAGCACCAGGGAACCCAGGGTGTCCAGGCCAGAGGACAAATAGAAATACCCCACGGTCAGCAAAGTGAACGCAATAAAGCTCATCTTGAGCACTTCGGTGGCTTTGTCTTTGGTAAACATCCGGCCAAAGCCGCTTAAGGGGTTCACGCGGCTGAAATCCGGGGTGATGGGCTTGAGGCTGCTGACCCAGCCACCAACCGCCAAGGTGCTGCCCACGGCAACCAGGCTGATGATGAGCCCGAACACCGCACTGGCCGACAAGCCTACGGCCACCATGGCAGCCATGCGGTTCAGCATGATCGTCGGGTCTTTGAGGGTTTGCGAGTCAAACAGCAGCTGTGTGCCAAGTGCAATTTTGAGATAGTCAAACATCATGGGCGCCAGGGCGATCAGGCAAAGTGCACCGCCGCCTAACACCGCCAGATGCGACAACTCCCGCGAGCGCGCCACTTGGCCATCGTCTTTGGCTTTTTGCAGCTTTCTGTCGGAGGCGGGTAGGTTGCGGTCTTGGCTACTGGATTCCATGATGGGGAGGTGCTATTGGCTTTCCCCATTGTCAGGATGCCGCCCTGAAACTAAAGGGCAAAAAGCGGGTATTTCACCCGCTTGTTCGTAACGGGCTCAAAAACCCAGGCTGGCGAGCAGGTCGTCTACTTCGGACTGGCCTGTTACAACGTCGGGGTTGCCTTCAGGGTCAACCACCGGCCCTTGCAAAATAGGCTCGGTCACCATTGCGATGGATGCCGCGGCCGCAGCCACAGGCGCATTGACTGTCGCAGCCACAGGTGTTGGTGCCGGTGCCGGTATTTTCACCACCGAATCCGTTGGCGCCGTCATCACCAGCAACTGCAGCAGCTGCGTTTCAATGTTGGTTGCCAAGGTGACCACTTTGGAAATCACCTGCCCGGTCAGGTCATGAAAATCCTGCGCCATCATGATGTCGGTCAGATTTTTGTCGATTTCCTGACTGGCCTCTTCCACATCGGTGATGAAGTTCATCACATGACCTTTGGCCACTGCGGCTACCGGGTCTTTGACAATCAGCGAGCCAATGCGGCGTGTTTCAGCGGCTATGTGGTCATGTTGCGCCTTGGCCCGGTCCACACTGTTGAGCACTTTTTCAGCGGCTTCACCGGTCAGGCGCGCGATGTAAGTCAAACGGCTTCTGGCATCGGGGAGTTCGCCCGCCCAAGTTTTGACCTTGTCCGTCAAACCCAAACCGTTCAAGGCATCATGCAATTGCCGGGTCAAAAGGCCCAGCTTCTGGTGCACATCTTGTGGTACGTCTGGTGTGGGTAAAGTGCTTGCCGTGGTCATTTGAGCCCCAATTTCGTCAGGATCAAATTCACCTTGTCTTCCAGCGTGGCCTTGGTAAACGGTTTGACGATATAACCTGCGGCCCCGCTTTGGGCGGCCAGCACAATGTCTTCCTTGCGGGCCTCGGCGGTCACCATCAGCACGGGAATATGCTTGAGCTTCTCATCCGACTTGATTTCCTTGAGCAGCTGAAACCCGTTCATGTTGGGCATGTTGATGTCGGTCACCACAAAATTAAAATTGCTGTTGCGCAATTTGTGCAATGCGACCACGCCATCTTCGGCCTCGTCGGCCTCGGTGAAGCCGCTTTCCTTGAGCAGATTGCGCACGATGCGGCGCATGGTGGAGAAATCGTCCACTACCAAAAACTTGAGCTCATTCGCCATGGAATAACCTTTTGAAAGAACAATTGACATCTGACATAACTCGGTACCCCATTTACAGGCCTTTGATCTTACGGTGATGCGGCCGGCTTGATGTCTGCCGGTGCGGTGCTTGGTTCGGTGATGATCTCTGGGCGGGGCGCGCCCAGCAAGCGCTCTTCGGCTTCGCGGGTCATCACAGTGATGCTGATTCTACGGTTTACCGGACTGCGTGGATTGTCACCGTCAAGCAAAACGCTCGACGCCAAACCCATGACCCGGGCGATCTTTTCGTCCGGCATGCCTGCCGCCACCAGTTCCCGGCGCGAGGCATTGGCCCGGTCGGCAGACAACTCCCAGTTGCTGTAGCCGCGTGCGCCTGCGCCGTAGGGGGTCTGATCGGTGTGGCCGTCCATGCTGATCTTGTTGTCAATGTCGACCAAGGCCCGGCCGATTTCCTGCAAGATATCGTGCATGTAGGGCTTGACGCTGGCGCTGCCACTGTCAAACATGGGGCGCTTCTGGTCGTCCACGATTTGAATTTGCAGGCCATCGGGCGTCATGCTCAGCTTGATTTGTTTGCTGAACTCCGCTAATTTTGGGTTGCTGGAAATAATGGCACTGATTTTTGCGCTGAGCTCGGCCAGTTTTTGGGCATCTTGCCTAGCCCGTGCGGCTTTGCTCTGGTCGCCGGATTGTTTTCTTGCTCTGGCATCCACACTGTCGCTGCGCTTGGATTGCCCTGCGCTTTGTGTCAAATCACTGCCACCGCCATTGAGCACGCTCTGACTGTTGCCCGAACCCGCGCCGCCTTGCATGGCCACTTTCAAAGGAGACGAAAAGTAATCAGACAGCCCCTTCTTGTCGCCCTCAGAGGTGCTGCCCAGCAGCCACATGAGCAAAAAGAACGCCATCATGGCGGTCACAAAGTCGGCGTAGGCAATCTTCCAGGCACCTCCATGCGCGACGTGGCCGGCCTTTTTGACCCGCTTGATGATGATGGGTTGTAGTTTTTTGGCTTCGGTGGCCATGGTGCAGTGCCGCTCGTCTTATTTTTTCTTCACGAAGGCTTCCAACTCGCCAAACGTGGGTCGTTCGGTAGAGTAGAGCACTTTGCGGCCAAACTCAATGGCGGTGGCTGGGTTGTAGCCTTGCATGCTGGCCAGCAAGGTGGTCTTGATGCACTGGAATTCTTTGCCGGCTTCTTCAACTTTTTGCTCCAGCAGGCCAGCCAGTGGCTCGGCAAAGGCGTAGGCCAGCAAAATACCCAAAAACGTCCCCACCAGCGCCGAGGCAATCATGCCGCCCAGCACTGCGGGCGGCTGGCCCACCGAACCCATGGTGTTCACCACACCCAACACAGCGGCCACAATGCCAAAGGCCGGCAAGCCGCCCGCCACGCGCTGCAAGGCGGCCACAGCCGCGTATTCTTCGGCGTGGTGGGTGTCAATTTCACTGTCCATCAGGGACTCAATTTCATGGGCGTTCAAATTGCCTGAGACCATCATGCGAAGGTAGTCGGTGATGAATTCAACCACATGGTGGTCATGGCCCACATCCCCGTGTTTTTTGAAAATTTCAGAAGAATGCGGTTCTTCCACATCTTTCTCAATCGCCATCAGGCCCTCTTTGCGGGCTTTTTGCAAAATGTCAAACATCAAGGCCAGCAGGTCCATGTAGCGGGCTTTGGTGTATTTGCTGCCCTTGAAGCAGGTGCCCAAACCCTTGATGCTGGACTTGATCACCTTCATCTGGTTGTTGGCCACAAACGCGCCCATGGTGGCCCCGCCAATGGTGATCAACTCAAACGGCAATGCCTTCAAGACCACCATGATGTTGCCACCGTGGAAGATATACACGCCAAAGACGCACACCATCACAATCAACCAACCAACAATGACGAACATAGACTAAGGTGTCAGAAGAAGCGCTGGCTTCCAGAAATTGAACAGCTCACCCCATGTGAACCGATGCCTATCATATCGTCCCAAAAATAGCTGCTTTGACGATTTTGGTGAAACTGACCTCTAGCCCTTATAGATAAAGCGCAGATAGCTATCTATTCAATAGTGATTAATGCAGCTGGATGCCGCCAGCACTGGCACCCTTGCCAGCGCGTGCCGGTGGTGTGCACAGGCCGCACTCAAAGTGGCGGCTGTT
>JBBQSS010000102.1:0-9704 GCA_038213665.1 Burkholderiales bacterium
AGGCGCCAGCGTGGGGCTGCTCGATGCCGACATTTATGGCCCAAGCATTCCGATGATGATGGGCATTGAGGGCCGCCCCGACAGCGCCGACGGCCAGACCATGGAGCCGATGGAAAACTACGGCGTGCAGGTCATGTCGATCGGTTTTCTGGTGGCGCCGGACGAGGCCATGATCTGGCGTGGCCCCATGGCCACCCAGGCGCTGGAGCAGTTGCTGCGCCAGACCAACTGGAAAGACCTGGATTATTTGATTGTCGACATGCCGCCCGGCACCGGCGACATTCAGCTCACCTTGAGCCAGCGTGTGCCCATGACCGGCGCCGTGGTGGTCACCACACCGCAAGACATTGCGCTGCTCGATGCCAAAAAAGGCATCAAGATGTTCGAGAAAGTCGGTGTACCGATTTTGGGCATTGTGGAAAATATGGCAGTGCATGTGTGCAGCCAGTGCGGCCACATTGAGCATATTTTTGGCGCCGATGGCGGCAAAAAAATGGCCACTGAATACAGCATGGATTACCTCGGTGCGTTGCCCTTGGACATGCAAATCCGCCTGCAAGCTGACAGCGGCAAGCCCACCGTGGTGTCCGACCCCGACAGCGACGTGGCCGGGCTCTACAAGACCGTGGCGCGCAAGGTGGCCCTGGCGATTGCGGCCAAAAACAAAGACTTCTCGTCCAAGTTTCCATCGATCAAGATTTCCAAGGAAACCTGATTTGTGCGCAATGGGTGGCGGCAAGTCACCGCGCCGCTGCTTGAAAACGCGCTTCAACCGGCTCGGGATCGGTCGTCGATTCTGCCTGAAATTTTTAAGCTAAATTAGCCTCTAGCCCCCGTAGATAAAGCGCGGGTAGCTATCAATTTTGTATGGTCCAAAGCGGTCCTGGCCGTGGCTGGCATTTTGCTAACCAAACAGGTTGTCGGTATCTTCCTGAGAGAGCTTGGTGTCGCCACTTGCCGCATCGGCGATGTCGGGTGCCATTTTTCTCTCGAGAAGGTTTTCGGCAACTTGCTCAAGTTGCCGCGGATCGACGCTCAGAATGCGTAATTCCGGCCTGCCCTTGTCCTCAAGGAAATACACCGTCAGCTTTCTTGTGGAATTCCAGTAACTCTGGACCACACCCACCCTGCCTTCCAGGCGCTTTCTGTCCGAAGGCGTCAGTACGGCCATCCGCTCTTCTTTAAAGCGAACTTTGTCGTTCAGAGAAATTGGGGTGATTGAACTTTCGTAGGCCATTTGCTGATTTTTGGGGCTCGTTTGGCAGACATCTGTGGTGGGTTGGTTTTGCGGTGAAAGCGCAAGTCGCAATTATCCCGTGTGTGTTCGGCACAATTCCCGCATCCCCATCTTCGCCACAGCGTCATCGGCTACTTTCGCCCCCGCAACACCCTGCAAATGCTGGACCGGGGTCATGGGCTGCTGGTGCGAGGCAGTCTTGAGGAACGCAGGCCGGGTGGACGACGTTGCGGGGGTGAACAAGGTGGGCCGCAAAACCGCTGCCGGATTGCTTCGCATCAACGGCCATCTTGACCGCGTGATCTCAAACGCCCACAAGGTCCCTGGGCAAGTGGGTGCCAATCTGCGCAAAGGTGTCGAGATGGCGCGACTTTCCAGGCAACTGGTGTCCTTCAAAGACCGACATGCCGCTTGGTCTGACCTGGCGAATGTTGTTGCCGGATAAAAAATCGAAACCAGGTGAGCAGGGGCAGGGCAGCCACCGTGAATGAACTGCGAAAAGCAGCCGCCGCATGTCCCATCGAGTTCGCAGTGTGTACGTATCCGGTCGCGGTCGCGTTGGCAACTGGCAGTCGGGCGCAATCAGGGGCGCGTGGTCCCTCCCAGCAGCGGGTAAGGGTTGACCGGGCTACCTTTCCACCACTGCTTCTCTGGTCCCAGCACGAAAACGGCAAAGTGCAAATGCGGGGTATTTGGATCGGCGTTGCCGCTGGTGCCAACATAACCGATCAGATCGCCGCGTTTGAGCGTCATCCCTTCTTTGACATCGGCGGCGTACCGATCCAGATGCGCGTAGTAATACGCCAACTTTTGGCTTGTATCGAATTGGTAAATCGTCAGGCCACCTGGTTTGCTGTTGAACAGCTTGGCAATGGTGCCGTCCGCGACCGCAAACACTGGTGTGCCATTGGGCGCCAGAAGGTCGATGGCTTCATGGCGGCGCTCGGGGCTGCGGCCATCATTGAAGGTGTCTTGGAGCGCGTTGGCAGTGATGCCCGCGACCGGGATCAGCAGCTGATCTGCCAGCGGCACTGCAGCGTCAGCTATTGGCACGGCAGCGGGCGCAGGCGCAGTGGCGGGTTTGGACGCAGGCGTTTCAATGGCGCTGGGTTTTGGCTGGGCGGCTGCGGCAATTGGTGCAAAGGGAAGCGGAAGCGCTGGTGCCATGACGGTGGCGCGGCTTGCAACGACCGCCACCGGTTGGGGTGAGCCCATGCCTGAGTAGATAAAAATGCCGACCGCACCGACCAGCGCGCCACTCAAAAACGTGACGATCCATTTCATGGCGCTATCGCCCTTTACTTTTGCAATAGAACTTCGACCCCGGGTGCGACCGATTGCGCGAGGGTTGTCGCGTCCCAGTTGGTTAACCGGATGCAGCCGTGTGATTGGGTCTTGCCAATAGTGGATGGTTCTGGCGTGCCATGGATGCCGTAATGTTCTTTCGACAGATCGATCCAGACGACGCCAACCGGATTGTTCGGACCGGCCGCGATCTTGGCCTTGGTGTCGCTTGGATCGGCGTCCCAGAACAATGTCGGGTTGTACTGAAACACTGGGTTGCGGGCAACACCTTTGACCTTCCAGACACCGAACGGGAGCGGATCATGTGTGCTGCCGGTCGTGGCCGGAAACTGGGCGATGATTTTGCCGTCGGCATCGGCCAGGGACAAAGTGTGGTCCGACTGATCAACAATGATTTGCGCCGCTTTCGGCAATTTGCTGGTGCCAGCAACATGGGGCACAACGATTTCTTCGCCAGCGGTGCCAAAATCTTTGCCGGGATTGAGTTGCACGAGTAGTTTGGGGCTGACATGAAACTTTTCACTGAGTGCTTCTTTGGCCGAGGTGTAGCCGAGTGCCTTCATCTTGGCTTTGTCCACCCATTCGGTCGGTATCTTGTGAAACGGACCTGCCACATCCGCGTCCAGGATCGTGTAAGACACCAGGATGGGTGCGGTATCGGTATTCAACACGGCCCAGGTAGGCGCATCAATGATGCCAGTGCTCTGCAAGTCGTTGGCTTTCTGGTAACCGTGTATGGCAGTGCGTAGATTCTGGCCGTAAATCGCATCGATTTCACCAGATGAAAAACGCGCCCGGTCCAGCAAAACTTGTGCGCGCAGCACGACGCTGCCTTTCGTTTTTGGGGCAACCGGTTGGGCGCGTTCAGTTTCACTGAGCGTGTCGGGGGAGAATGGTTGAGCGGCCATCGATGATGTGCCCGCTGCGCAGGCAATGAGCACTGCCAGAAAATAATGCATTTTCATATTTGGGTCTTTGGGTTCCATTTTCTGCGCAGCGTAACCGTGGCTAATGCGGGGGTCTGTGCGCTAACGAACCATGGATTTCAAGCGAGGAGCGGGGGCGTGGCGTGCGCTCGCCATTGGCCGTCAAAAAGCACGCAGTTGCTTTTGGCTCGCAAATCGGAGCCATTTGAATCGTGTGAATCGTGTGAGTCGTGTGAGTCGTGTGAGTTTTTACCCGCACAGCGGCAGTCTTTGGCGGTCTCCTCATACGGGGGTAGCAGAAATCGTCGGCCGCCAAAGGCAGTCACTGGGCTGGCAGCCAGGGCGCAAAGGGGTTTCATTGCCTGACGCAGTTTTGGTTTTGACTGACTGCGGTATCGTTCCCCCATGAAAATTTCTTTCCTGAAACTGGGCTGGCGGTCATTAACACGTGACTTGCGTGCGGGTGAATTGCGTTTGCTGATGGTGGCGGTGACCCTGGCGGTGGCCGCGCTCACTGCGGTGGGCTTTTTTGCCGACCGGCTCAAAGGTGGCCTGCAGCGTGATGCGCGCCAAATGCTGGGCGGTGATGCCGTGGTGGCCAGTGACAACCCGATTCCGCCCGCGTTTTTCCTGCAAATCAAAACTTTGGGCTTGGCTGAGGTGCAAACCCTGAGTTTCCCGACGATGGCGCGTGCGCCTGATGCCGCAGGCTCTGCCACCAAGCTGGTGTCACTGAAGGTGGTCGAACCGGGTTACCCCTTGCGGGGGCGTTTGCTGGTCGGTGACTTGCCCGGTGCTGCCGGTGTGCTGACCCGGGACATCCCAAGCCCGGGTCAGGCCTGGGTGGATGCGGCGCTGCTGGATGCGCTTAATCTGCAAGTGGGTTCCGCCCTGCTGCTGGGCGACAGCGCGTTCAAAATCAGTCGAATCATCGTCAATGAGCCCGACCGTGGAGCCGGTTTCATGAACTTTGCCCCGCGCGTCATGATCAACCAGGCCGATGTGGCAGCCACGGGCCTGATCCAACCCGCCAGTCGATTGAATTACCGGCTGGCGGTGGCCGGTGACGAGCCATCTGTGCAGGCGTTTGTGGACTGGGCGCAGGCGGAAATTGTGGCGCGCACCGTGCGTGGCTTGCGTGTGGAAGCGTTGCAAGGCGGCCGCCCAGAGCTCAGCACCACGCTGGCGCGGGCCGAGAAATTTTTGAATCTGGTGGCGCTGCTGGCGGCCCTGCTCAGCGCGGTGGCGGTGGCACTGGCGGCGCGTGGGTTTGCCGCTGGCCACCTCGACGACTGCGCCATGCTGCGCGTGCTGGGTTTGCCCCAGCGCACCATTGCGGCCGCCTACACCTTTGAATTCACCTTGATTGGCCTGCTGGCCAGTGCCTTGGGCGTGGCGTTGGGCTTTGCGGTGCACTACGGCTTCGTCGCGTTGTTGGCGGGTTTGGTCGACGCGGCCTTGCCTGCGGCCAGCCTGTGGCCGGTGCTGTTTGGCATGGGCATGGGGTTGACGCTGTTGCTGTCCTTTGGCCTGCCGCCGGTGCTGCAACTGGCGCAGGTGCCACCGCTGCGCGTGATCCGGCGCGACGTTGGCGGTTTGAAGCCGGCCTCGCTCACCGTGCTGGCTGTCGGCATGCTCGGCTTTGCCGCCTTGCTGATGGCGGCCAGCAGCGATGTGAAGCTGGGTTTGATTGCTGTCGGTGGTTTTGCCGCAGCCACGCTGCTGTTTGCGGGCTTGAGCTGGCTGGCGGTCAAGCTGCTGCGGGTCAGTGTCAACGATGCCACGGCACCTACAGCGCTGGTGCTCGCCACGCGCCAAATTGCCGCCCGCCCGGCGTTTGCCGTGGTGCAGGTGAGCAGCCTGGCGGTGGGTTTGCTGGCGCTGGTGTTGCTGGTGCTGCTGCGCACCGACCTGATCAGCAGCTGGCGCGCCGCCACGCCGCCTGATGCGCCCAACCGCTTTGTCATCAACGTCATGCCGGCGCAGGGTGAGGCGTTTTCAAAAGCGTTGCAGGCTGCCGGTGTTGCCAAGTTTGACTGGTTCCCCATGATCCGTGGCCGTCTGGTGGCGGTCAATGGGCACGAGGTAAACCCTGATGACTATCTGGACGAGCGCGCCCGCCGCCTGGTGGACCGTGAATTCAACCTGTCGCACAGCGCCACCCAGCCCAGCCAGAACATCGTGGTGGGCGGGCGCTGGCAGGCCGATGAGGCGGGCGCCATCAGTGTCGAAGAAGGCATTGCCAAAACACTCGGACTGGCCCTGGGCGACAGCCTGACCTTTGACGTGGGCGGCATGCAAACCGAGTCCAAAATCACCTCGCTGCGCAAGGTCGACTGGGGCTCGATGCGGGCCAACTTCTTTGTCATGTACCCGGTCGCCAAGCTCGAAGGCGTGCCCGCCACCTACATGAGCGCCTTTAGGGCGCCCGACACGCCGGGCTTTGACAATGCGCTGGTGCGCCAGTTTCCCAACATCACCAGTGTTGACATGACCGCCACCATCGCCCAAATCCAGCACGTGCTGGACCAGGTGATTGGCGCGGTGGAGTTTTTGTTTGCCTTCACCCTGGCGGCTGGCCTGGTGGTGTTGTTTGCCGCCGTGACCGCCACGCGCGACGAGCGTGCCCGAGAATTCGCCATCATGCGTGCCGTGGGGGCCCGCGCCAGCCTGTTGCGCCAGGTGCAGCGCATTGAGCTGGCGGGTGTGGGCTTGCTGGCGGGCTTTTTGGCGTCGATTGTGGCGAGCGCGGTGGGCTGGGCGCTGGCGCGTTTTGTGTTTGACTTTGCATGGGCGGTGTCACTCTGGGTGCCCCTGCTGGGTTCACTGGCCGGTGCGGTGCTGGCCCTGGCAGCCGGCTGGTGGGGCCTGCGCGAGGTGCTCAAGCGCCCGGTGGTACAAACGCTGCGCCGTGCCGCGCAGTGAATATTGCTATATTAATAATAGCTGCTTGCGCTTGTTTTATAAGGGCTACAGCCAGATTTGTCATAAATATTTATCTGTGTCAACCTGGTGCGGCTTGGCGTAGCTTCACATCGCTGCCATGGCCTAATTCCATTTCCATTTCCATTTCCATATCAATCCGACATGTTGTTACAACGCCATGCCGTGCGAGTGCACTGTCTGCGGCTTCGCGCCTAATGTCGTATCGATCTAAAAATGGAATAAGCGAGACATGCGGCGCTTGGGTGGCTGGTAAAGTGCGGCCCAAATATCTTCAATAAAGGCGCAAGCCGAAGGTTTAGATTGAAGAGGGGGCCATCTTCAAGCCCTTGAGGTCATCAGCAACACCACCAAGGCGCCTGCGCCACCGTCGGCTGGTTTGGCCTGCACAAAAGCCAGCACCTCGTTTTTTTGCACCAGCCAGCTGTGCACGCGGCTTTTCAGGATCGGCGCCTTGCCGGGTGACCCCAGCCCCTTGCCGTGCACCACGCGCACACAGCGAATGCCGTGTTTGTGCGCTTCGCGAATAAAGATGCTTAAAACTTCCCGAGCATCGTCGCGGCGCAGGCCGTGCAGGTCCAGCTGGCGTTGAATGCTCCAGTCGCCCCGGCGCAGCTTGCGCGTCACATCGGTGCCAATGCCGGGGCGACGAAAGCTCAAATGTTCATCGGTTTCGAGCAGGGTAGAGACATCAAATTCGTCGCTGATGGCCTCTTTGAGCACCGCTATTTCATCCTTTTGGTACTGCATCGCCAGCGGCATTTTTTGCGCTGGTTTATGGAGCAGCTTGCGCTTATCCGGCAAGGGCTTGACCAAGCCAGCCGCCCGGATGAACAAATCCTTGTCGCTGGCCGTCTGCTGGACCGCTTTGGCCTGTGTGCTCATCTGCAGCAGGCGCTGGCGGGTCTGCTCGGCGAGCGCGCGCTTGACAATTTTCAGGTCGGTCAGGGTCTTGACTTTGAGCGGGGCAGCAGACGCGCCCAAAGCCGTGGCCGGGGTGCGGGAAGGTTGGGATGAGGGCGGCGGCTTCGCTTTCACATCAGCCCCCGTTCGGCCATGGAGAGCGCCTCCCCGGGCGCCACGATGACGTGGTCCAGCACCCGCACATCAATCAGTGCCAGCGTGGTTTTCAGGGTTTGCGTCAGCATTTCATCAGCGCGTGACGGTTGCACCGTGCCGCTGGGGTGGTTGTGTGCCAGCACCACCGCGCTGGCTTGGTGGTGCAGGGCGCGCAGCACCACCTCGCGCGGGTAAACGCTGGTTTGGGTGAGCGTGCCCCTGAACATTTCCTCCATGCACAGCAGGCGGTTTTGTGCGTCCAGAAAGATCACCGCAAAGACTTCGTAGCTGCGGGCGGCCAGGTGCAGCTTCAGGTAGTGTTTGATGGCGCTGGGGTCGGCGAACACCGTGCGTTCCTGCAACTGCTGGGCCATGGCGCGGCGAGCCAACTCCAGCACCGCCACAATTTCGGCCCGCTTGGCTGGGCCTAAACCCTTGACCCGCTTCAAATCGTCGGCTGTGGCGTGCAAAAGGCCTGATAGTCCATCGAAGCCACCGTCCAGGCTGCCTTTGGTGCTATTATTTTTGATATTCAGTAGTTCATCGGCCATTTGCAGCACGCCCTTACCTTTGATTCCGGTTCGCAGCAGGATGGCCAGCAGTTCAACATCGCTGAGCGCGCCGGGGCCGCGCGCCAACAACTTCTCGCGGGGGCGGGCATCGGCGGGCAGGTCTTTGAGGGGCATTGGAGTAAGGGCAGGCGCGCAGTCTGGTCTGGGTTAGGGGAATGGAGGCCAGTTTATCTAGACTTTTAAAGTCCCTAAAGACATTTGCCCACTCGGGGCATGTTTGAGGAAGACTCAGTGTCTACCTGTGGATTTTCATTGCCATGATCGGGCGGGATTTGATCCTTACTCGTTGATGGGCCAGCAGCGCTTCGACAGCAGTGGGCTCAAAGTGCGTGCTCGTCGCGGTAGCTTCTATGACTCCAAAGCTGCGTTAGCCGACGCAGCCCAAAAGGGACAACAGCCGTTCGATTGGCAGAGACGGGCTCCGGTTTAACGTCGAAATTCAGCGGTTGGCGTAGCCATCCGATGGAATGGCCAGTTAACTGTCATGCCTACGACTTTTCCAATATCCCGGCTTGCGCTTGAAGTGCGCGACGGCGAATATGACAATCTCGTTTTCCCCAACCATGTAGACAATCGAGAAGGGGAACTTCTTGGGAAACACGCGGTGAGTTCCATGCTTGTATGGAGACCCAGCAAACGGCAACGATACCGCCAGCGCCACAGCGGCCTCAACGGATTGCCGGAATCGTTTTCCGAGGCCAACTTCGATGGCTTCGTAATAGGCAACACCATCCAGGAACTCAAGACGAGCCTCGCCATGAAACCGCGCATTTATCACTGAGTGAGGCGACGAGCTTCAGCAAATACATCGGCTGCCGGCGAAAGCATGGCCTCGCCGCGCTCGTACTCGCCAATTCGCTTAAGAATCTCGGCATCCCAAGCAGCGTCGACTTCTGGCGAGGACCATTCCTGCAGCGACTCAAGGAGACCTTCCGCAAGTTGCGCCCGCTCTTGTGGCGGAAGCTGGCGGGCACGCTCAGACAACTCAGTAAGCAAACTAGACATAAACGTTCTCCACGAGGCGATTGAGTAAGTTTACTCGTCCGGAGACGCGTGGGCGTCAAACAGACGGTGGGTGACGGTTAACGTTGGCGCTCCGCTTGAGCGAGGGGTCAGGCCGCACTCGTGCAACCCTCGGGTTTGAGGACTCTCTCAGTTGACTGGGGATGCCTTGCAAGCGCAGCCGCTGGGCGCCTTGGCCTGCGTACAAACTCGCCTCCGCAGTTTGGACATGTGTTGTTGAGTTTGTTCTCCACGCACTCGGCGCAGAACGTGCACTCAAAGGTACAGATCCGGGCCTCAAGACTGTCGTTGGGAAGATCTCGGTCGCAACACTCGCAGTTTGGACGTAGGTTAAGCATCTTCAATCTCTTTTTCTTCCGAAGCTTTAATTCGGACACAGTTGTCTGAACGATCGCTCGTCTTGTAGGCGGCGGGTTTCAACTCTTCGGATAGTTTGGGTGTTTTAGTATTCGAGGGTGTTCGCGAACCGTCAAAGGTAGATTTGTGCGGCCTAACGTGAAGGCCACCGGAACGCAGCAATTGCCGCGTAGCGGCAACCTGCTGCTGTGTGTCCGTGTGGGCCGAAAAGTTAGCCCGTTCACTCATAGTGAGTCCACATACGTAAGACACGGACTATCTTCTCTTTGACGAATACTTCGT
>JBBQSS010000103.1:0-9509 GCA_038213665.1 Burkholderiales bacterium
CTCACCCGCTTTCATCAAACCAATTTCAGCGGTAAGCGCAGTACCGGCGCGCCCGGCAAACAGCAAAGCCGTGACGACCGGGCCAAGTTCGCGCAGCAGGCTCAACGCCACCATCAGGCCCAGCGCCTCGGTGGAGCCGTAGCGCTGCAAAATGTAGTAACCCTGCAAGCTCAGCACAAACCCCACAAACAGCCCCGATACACCAATGATGGCGAGCGAATAGTTGCCCAAAAAGTGGATTTGGTCGCGCACCAACCCATTGCGCCGGAACGCATAGCCTAGCGTGGCGCACAGACGGAAAAACAGGCGCGCAGCGTAGCCCGTGGCGTCGAGCTCGCGGCGCACCGCAAAACCCAGTTCTTTGGGGTGATACCAACTCATGCCTTGCCCCCCGCGCCAAAGTCTTCTGCCACGGTCGGGCCGGGGTAATGAAAATGCACCGGACCATCGGGCAAGGCATGCACGTATTGATGCACCAAGGGGTCGGTGCTGTGGCGCACTTCGTCGGGTGTGCCCTGGGTGGCGATCTTGCCGTTGGCCAAAATGATGACCTGGTCCGCAATGGCAAAGGTTTGCTCAAGATCGTGCGAGACAAAAATGCTGGTCAGGCCCATGGTGTCGTTAAGTTCACGGATCAAGCGCGCCGACGTGCCCAAAGAGATCGGGTCAAGGCCGGCGAAAGGCTCGTCGTACATCACCAGCTCAGGGTCGAGCGCAATGGCACGCGCCAGCGCCACGCGCCGCACCATGCCACCGCTCAAATCACTGGGCATCAGGTCACGGGCACCGCGCAAGCCCACGGCATTGAGCTTCATCAACACCACGTCACGAATCAGCGCCTCGGGCAATTGGGTGTGCTCACGCAACGGAAACGCCACGTTTTCAAACACGTTCAAATCCGCAAACAAGGCGCCAAACTGAAACAACATGCCCATGCGCCGACGTGCCGCATAAAGTTCGGCCTGCGTCATGGGGGTCACATCCTGGCCGTCAAACAGCATTTGCCCTTGTTGCGCCTGCACCTGCCCACCAATGAGGCGCAGCACAGTGGTTTTACCGCCGCCGGACGCGCCCATCAAGGCCGTGACCTTGCCGCGCGGAACCGACAATGAAATGTCGTCCAGCACCAAGCGCTCGCCATAACCGAAGCTAAGGTGACGTATTTCAACCAGGGAATTTGACGTATTTGGAGGCATAAATAGAAAGACCGGGGGTTAACCCGGCCCGTCAATCATAAGTGATGACGCAATCTCAGCGCGGCAGGTCGCTCAATCCCATCAAAAATTCATCGATCGAACGTGCCGCCTGGCGGCCTTCGCGAATCGCCCACACCACCAGGCTCTGGCCGCGACGCATGTCACCGGCGGCAAATACCTTGGCCACGTTGGTGGCATAACCGCCGGTGAAGTCGGTGCTGGCCTTGGCATTGCCACGCGCGTCTTTTTCAACACCAAACGCGTCCAGCACGGTCGCCACCGGGTTGACAAAACCCATGGCCAGAAAGACCAGATCAGCCGGGTAGGTCTTCTCGGTGCCGGCAATTTCCACCATCTTGCCGTCTTTGAACGCGATGTGCACGGTTTTGAGGCCGGTGAGTTTGCCCTTTTCGCCGATAAATTCCTGGGTGGAAATGGCGAACTCGCGGGTGCAACCTTCCTCGTGGCTGGAACTGGTGCGCATTTTCATCGGCCAGTAAGGCCAGGTCATGGGGCGGTTTTCTTCGACTGGGGGTGCCGGCATGACCTCAAACTGGGTGACGCTGGCCGCGCCGTGGCGGTTGCTGGTGCCCACGCAGTCTGAGCCGGTGTCACCGCCGCCAATGACGATGACGTGTTTGCCGTCCGCGCGCAACTGGTGCTTGAGCTTGTCACCGGCGTTGACCTTGTTTTGCTGGGGCAAAAACTCCATGGCGAAATGGATGCCACTGAGCTCACGGCCCGGCACAGGCAAGTCGCGCGATTGCTCCGAGCCCCCGGTCAGCAGCACCGCATCAAATTCGGCCTGCAACGCGGCCGCAGACACCGTTTCTTTGGCCCAGTTGGTAACTTTGGAGCCTTTGGGCATTTCACCCACCAGCACCCCGGTGCGAATCGTGACGCCCTCGGCCTCAAGTTGCGCCACACGGCGGTCAATGTGCGTTTTTTCCATCTTGAAATCTGGGATGCCATAACGCAACAAACCACCCACGCGGTCATTTTTCTCGAACAAGGTGACGTCATGGCCGACCCGTGCCAGTTGCTGCGCGGCAGCCATGCCGGCCGGGCCGGAGCCCACCACTGCGACCTTTTTACCGGTCTTGACCTTGGCCGGCTGCGGCGTGACCCAGCCATGTTCCCAGGCGCGGTCAATGATGGCGTGCTCAATGCTCTTGATGCCCACTGGCAGCTCATTCACATTCAGGGTGCAGGCGGCTTCGCACGGGGCCGGGCAAATACGGCCGGTGAACTCGGGGAAGTTGTTGGTGCTGTGCAGCACGTCAATCGCTTCTTTCCAGTCCGCGTGGTAGACCAGATCGTTGAAATCCGGAATGATGTTGTTGACCGGGCAACCGCTGTTGCAAAACGGCGTGCCACAGTCCATGCAGCGCGCCGCCTGCACGGTGGCGGCCTTGTCGTCCAGGCCAATCACAAACTCTTTGTAATTCTTCAAGCGCTCTGGCACGGGCTTGTAGCCCTCTTCCACACGCTCGAATTCCATGAAACCAGTTACTTTTCCCATGATTTTTTTCCTGTTTGTCCGGTGAAAGCAGCGCCTTACTTAGCCAAAGACGCTTCTTTTTTAATAGCTGCTTGCGCACGTTCTGCCTGGGCTAGAGCCCCTTTTCTTGCATTAATCTCACCCAAAGCACGTTTGTACTCATTGGGGAAAACCTTGACAAACTTGGCACGCGAGCTGTCCCAGTTGTCGAGCAATTCACGGGCCCGGCGGCTGCCAGTCCAGCGGTTATGGTCTTCCAGCAGTTTCTTGAGTTGCGCCTCGTCGCTTAAACCACGGTGCCACAAGCTCTCGTTGACGGCTTCTTTTTGCTCAAGCGTGCTCAACACTTTTTCCAGTGACACCATGGCGGTATTGCAACGCTTGGCAAACTTGCCGTCTTCGTCATACACGTAAGCAATGCCGCCGCTCATGCCAGCCGCAAAATTGCGCCCGGTCACGCCGAGTACCGCCACGGTGCCACCGGTCATGTACTCGCAACCATGGTCGCCCGTACCCTCAACGACTGCCGTCGCACCTGACAGGCGCACGGCAAAGCGCTCGCCCGCCACGCCGCTGAAGTACGCCTCACCGCTGGTGGCGCCATACATCACAGTGTTGCCCACGATGGTGTTCTTGGTGGACTCGCCACGGAAATCAATGCTGGGGCGCACCACCACACGGCCACCGCTCAAGCCCTTGCCGGTGTAGTCGTTGGCATCGCCAATCATGTACAGCGTGATGCCGCGGCACAGGAACGCACCAAAGGACTGCCCGCCGGTGCCTTCCAGCTGAATGCGGATGCTGTCATCCGGCAAGCCCTCAGGGTGCACGGCGGTGACGGCGCCAGACAACATGGCACCCACCGAGCGGTTGACGTTGCGCGCCACTTCAATGAACTGCACCCGCTCGCCCTTGTCAATGGCGGCACGGCTTTTGGCAATCAGCACGTTGTCGAGCGATTTTTCCAGGCCATGGTCTTGTGCCTCGGTCTGAAAACGCGGCACATCGGCAGGTACGTTGGGTTGTGCAAACAGGCGGCTGAAGTTCAAACCACTGGCTTTCCAGTGCTCAAGCCCGGCACGCATGTCGAGCAGGTCAGAGCGCCCAATCAGGTCGTCAAACTTGGCAATGCCCAGCTGCGCCATGATCTGGCGCACTTCTTCGGCAATGAAGAAGAAGTAGTTCACCACATGTTCGGGCTTGCCGGAGAACTTCTTGCGCAGTGCCGGGTCTTGCGTGGCGACACCGACCGGGCAGGTGTTGAGGTGGCACTTGCGCATCATGATGCAGCCTTCCACCACCAGCGGTGCGGTGGCAAAACCAAACTCGTCGGCACCCAGCAAGGCACCAATCGCCACGTCGCGGCCGGTTTTCATCTGGCCGTCGGCCTGCACCCGAATGCGGCTGCGCAGGCGGTTCAGCACCAGGGTTTGCTGGGTTTCAGCCAGACCGATTTCCCATGGGCTGCCACAGTGTTTGATGGACGACCAGGGCGACGCGCCCGTGCCGCCGTCGTGCCCGGCGATCACCACATGGTCGGCCTTGCACTTGGCCACACCTGCGGCAATCGTGCCCACACCAATTTCAGCCACCAGCTTGACGCTGATGCCGGCATGCGGTGCGACGTTTTTCAGATCGTGAATCAGCTGGGCCAGGTCTTCAATCGAGTAGATGTCATGGTGCGGCGGCGGCGAGATCAGGCCCACGCCCGGCACCGAGTGGCGCAGCTTGCCGATGTACTCGGACACCTTGCCACCCGGCAACTGGCCCCCTTCACCGGGCTTGGCGCCCTGGGCCATCTTGATCTGGATCTGGTCGGCGCTGTGCAGGTATTCCGCTGTCACACCAAAGCGGCCGGAGGCCACATGCTTGATGCGGCTGCGCAGGGAGTCGCCGGCCAGCAGGGGCAGGTCCACTTCCACGTTTTCGGCGCCAATCACACTTTTGAGGGTGTCGCCGAGCTTGATCGGGATGCCTTTGAGCTCATTGCGGTAACGGGCGGCGTCTTCACCGCCCTCGCCGGTGTTGCTTTTTCCCCCGATGCGGTTCATGGCCACGGCCAGCGTGGCATGGGCTTCGGTTGAAATGGAACCCAACGACATGGCGCCAGTGGCAAAACGCTTGACGATCTCTTTGGCACTCTCCACCTGGTCGATCGGGATGGCCTTGGTCGGGTCAATCTTGAATTCAAACAGGCCACGCAAGGTCAGGTGGCGCTTGCTCTGGTCGTTGACGATCTGGGCGTATTCCTTGTAGGTGTTCCAGTTGTTGGCGCGGGTGCTGTGCTGCAGCTTGGCAATCGCGTCAGGCGTCCACATGTGCTCTTCACCACGGGCGCGCCAGGCGTATTCGCCACCGGCATCCAGGCGATTGGCCAGCACCGGGTCGGCGCTGTAAGCCGCCTTGTGCATGCGAATGGCTTCCTCGGCAATCTCAAACACGCCAATGCCTTCGACCCGGCTGGGGGTGCCGGTGAAGTATTTCTCGATGGCGTCGGTGCTCAGGCCGATGGCTTCAAACAGCTGGGCGCCGCAATAACTCATGTAGGTGGACACGCCCATTTTGGACATGATTTTGGACAAGCCCTTGCCGACCGCCTTGACGTAGTTGTAGATGGCCGTGTCGGCGCTCAGGTCGCCCGGCAGGTCATGGCAAATGCTGGCCAGGGTTTCCATGGCCAAGTAGGGGTGAACCGCCTCTGCACCGTAACCCGCCAGCACCGCAAAGTGGTGCACTTCACGGGCGGTGCCGGTTTCCACCACCAGACCGGCCGTGGTGCGCAGCCCTTCGCGCACCAGATGCTGGTGCACGGCAGACAAGGCCAGCAGCGCCGGAATGGCCACCTGTGTGGCGCTGATGGCGCGGTCGCTGATGATCAAAATATTGTGGCCACCCTTGATGGCGTCCACCGCCTCGGCGCACAAAGACGCCAGCTTGGCCTCCACCCCTTCGCGGCCCCAGGCCAGCGGGTAAGTGATGTCCAGCGTGTAACTGCGGAACTTGCCCTGTGTGTGCTTGGCAATGTCGCGCAGCTTGGCCATGTCGGCAAAGTCCAGCACCGGCTGGTTGACTTCCAGACGCAGCGGCGGGTTGACCTGGTTGATGTCGAGCAGGTTGGGTTTGGGGCCAATGAAGCTGTTGAGGCTCATCACGATGGCTTCGCGAATCGGGTCAATGGGCGGATTCGTCACCTGGGCGAACAACTGCTTGAAGTAGTTGTACAGCGGCTTGTTTTTGTCAGACAACACCGCCAGTGGGCTGTCGTTGCCCATGGAGCCTAAGGCTTCTTCGCCGTTGGCGGCCATCGGGGCCATCAGAAACTTCAGGTCTTCCTGAGTAAAGCCGAACGCCTGCTGGCGGTCCAGCAAGCTGCCTTCGGACTCTGCGGCGCTGGCGGGCTCGCCATCACCGCGCACGTCGGCCAAGCGAATGCGCAGGTTCTCGATCCACTGCTTGTAAGGCTTGCTGTTGGCCAGGCTCGACTTGAGCTCTTCGTCGTCCACCATGCGGCCCTGTTCCAGGTCGATCATGAACATCTTGCCGGGCTGCAGGCGCCATTTGCGCACGATCTTGTTTTCCGGGAAAGGCAGCACGCCGGACTCGGAGGCCATCACCACCAGATCGTCGTCGGTGATGCAGTAACGCGACGGGCGCAGGCCATTGCGGTCCAGCGTGGCACCAATCTGGCGGCCATCGGTGAACACAATGCTGGCCGGACCGTCCCAAGGTTCGAGCATGGCGGCGTGGTATTCGTAGAAGGCACGGCGGCGCTCGTCCATCATGGTGTGCTGTTCCCACGGCTCGGGAATCATCATCATCACCGCCTGGCTGATCGGGTAGCCGGCCATAGTGAGCAACTCAAGGCAGTTGTCAAAGGTGGCGGTGTCGGACTGGTTGGGAAAACTGATGGGGTAGAGCTTTTGCAAGTCGGCCCCCAGCACCGGCGAGCTCATCACGCCTTCGCGCGCCTTCATCCAGTTGTAGTTGCCCTTGACGGTGTTGATTTCACCGTTGTGCGCCACATAGCGGTACGGGTGCGCCAACGGCCACTCGGGGAAGGTGTTGGTGGAGAAACGCTGGTGCACCAGGCCCAGCGCAGAAACGCAGCGCGGGTCGGTCAAGTCAGAAAAATAGGTGCCCACCTGGTCAGCCAGCAACAAGCCTTTGTAAATGACCGTGCGGCTGGACATGCTGGGCACGTAATACTCTTTGCTGTGCTTGAGCTTCAAGGCATGAATATGGGCCATGGCGGTTTTGCGGATCACATAAAGCTTGCGCTCCAAGGCGTCCTGCACGATCACGTCGTTGCCACGGCCAATGAAAATCTGCTTCAACACCGGCTCTTTTTTGCGCACATTGGGCGACATGGGCATGTCGCGGTTGACTGGCACATCGCGCCAGCCCAGCAACACCTGGCCCTCGGCCTTGACGGCACGCTCAAGCTCTTGTTCGCAGGCCTGGCGGCTTGCATGTTCTTTGGGCAAAAAGACCATGCCCACCCCATACTCACCGGGCGGCGGGAGCGTGACGCCCCGGCTACCGTCAGGGGCGATGCCGTTGTCGGCCATTTCTTCACGGTAAAGCGCATCAGGCACCTGAATCAAGATACCGGCACCGTCGCCCATCAGCTTGTCAGCGCCCACCGCGCCCCGGTGGTCCAGGTTCTCGAGAATCTTGAGGGCATTTTTCACGATGTCATGTGACTTGACGCCCTTGATGTGCGCCACAAAACCCACCCCGCACGCATCGTGCTCCTGGGCTGGAGAATACAAACCGTTGTCCTGGAGATGCTTGATCTCGGCTGCCGTCGTCATGCGCGCGCTCCTAAATAAATATCGAATGGTCAGACTTTACTGCATTGCAGCATCCATGCCAGAAAAATAATTGGGGTCAGATTCCAATTAATTTTCTAAAACACAATTTTATTAACAATTGGGGACATATCAAAAATAATAGCTGCATGCGCTTTATTTATAAGGGCTAGAGCCCTATTTAGTACTTAATTTACTAACAGAAAGTGGACGCCCTGCACCCGCTTTGCTGACACGGCGCTCGGTTCTTTTTTGCAAATCAGCAACAAAATCCGGCTCGCCCAAGGCCCAACCTTGCAAAGTGGCTTGTGTCAAGGCGGCTTCTTGCACCGGGTTGATGCCACTGTGCACCAGATTGGCATAGGCCGCTTCGCGCGCAAACGGGGTGTTGCCCAGCTCCCAATACAAGGCGTGCGGCGTGATCAGGCGGTCTGCGCGCACACCCAGGTAGTGCAGGTGGCTCGACCAGGGGTAATCTTGCGGCTGCGCCACCAAGCCCGCGCGCACCGGGTTGAGGTCAATGTAGGCCATGCAGGCCAACAAATAGCGATCCGTTTGAATCAGTGTGGACTTGTAGCGCCCTTCCCACAAGGTGCCGCTGCGTGTTTGCGTGTCATTGAAATAACGCACATAACTGCGCCCCACGGCCTGCATCATTTTGGGCAAGCCATCTCCCGTTTGCGGGGTGGCCAACAGGTGAAAGTGGTTGCTCATCAGCACATAGGCGTGCACCGCCACGTCAAACTTTTTGGCGTTTTCTTCGAGCAAATCCAGCAGCGCACGGTCATCTGCCACGCTGGTAAAAATGGCTTGCCGGTTGTTGCCACGCTGAATGACATGGTGCGGGTAACCCGGCAGGGTCAGACGAGGTAAGCGGGCCATGGCGTGGAATTAATTGGCATCTGACCCCCCATTAATTGGGCGCCTTGACCACGCGAACCTTGCCGCTGGTGGTGATCAAAATCACCCTGTCACCCGGCACCAGCACCTGGCCCCCCTTGGCTTGCACCACGGCACGGCGTGCGCCGCCCTTGAGCTGGATCAGCAGCTCGGTGGCGGCTTCGCGCGTGCCCATGCGCTCAATGGCATTGCCAGCCACCGCCCCGGCCACACCCACCAGCAGACCAATTGCATTGCTCTCGGCGCTTGACCCGCCACGTGTGGCACCCGCAACGGCGCCGGTGACACCGCCCACGGTGGCACCGATGCCGCTCTGGCTGCCTTCAACCACCACCGAGCGGGTGGACAACACCACACCGTCTTCAACTTGGGACAGACGCTGCACGTCACCGCGCTGAATCACATCAGGGCTGCTCGTCGCACAGGCCCCCAGTGCCAGGGCCAACAGCACTGACACACCTGCAGATAAAAGTTGTCGCATCACAAAACTCCTTGAATAAATTGAAAAAACTGACCCCTGCCAAGCACATCGTCGCTGGCGGTACGCCTTGTATGACGATCCAGCCAAGGACGCTTGACAGATTGACGCACGTCTTGTTGAAAACCGGCACCTGTCTCAGATACCCTGCCAAAGCAAAAATTCCCTAGCAGCTTGTCGGACTTTCGGCATCGAAGCGAAATTCGACCCCAGCGAGACCAGTTTTTGCCGGATTAGCAGCCTCATAGCCGAGCTATGGGGCAAAAAGACGGTAAAAAATGGACCGCTTCGGTCGAATTGCAGCTGATGCCTCCGAAAGTCCGACAGGCTGCTAGCGCCATCATGCCGCCAAGCCCGCGTCAGACACCACATCACACACCACAGGCGCCGCATCGGCGGCATTGTCAGGCAGGCACGTAAAGCGCGTATGAAGCAGCTCGTTGAGCCCAAACTGCGCCAGCAACTCGCGCAGGCGTTGGGCAGCGGCGCGTTTTTTCTGCCCGGTGTAGCGGGCCAGGATGAGTTCGTTTTTCATGCTGTGCTCCCAACCTACCAGCTCGGTCACCGTCACCTGGTAGCCGCACGCCTCCAGGTACAAACATCGCAGCACGTTGGTGACCTGG
>JBBQSS010000104.1:0-9505 GCA_038213665.1 Burkholderiales bacterium
CCCAGATGACGCAGGATTTTTGTTCAGCTGCAAGGCGTAAAAATGGGCGTATAGCGAGCTATACAACCGTTTTTGCAACGCAGCAGATGGACAAAAAGACAAGTCAGATGGGTATATTTTTCGCAGGAAATCACCTAAGCCTCAATCAAGGAGCAATTCATGAAATTAGTCGGCACATGGCTTGTGGTGCTGGGCTTGGTCACTCTGACAGGCTGCAGCACGGTCAAAGGCGTGGGCCAGGACCTGCAAAAAGCAGGCTCGTCGATTGAAGGTGCTGTCAAGAAAAATTAGGTTCTCACCATGCAAAAATTTACCTTACTCAAGGGCTTGGTCGCCCCGATGGATCGGGAAAACGTCGACACCGATGCCATCATTCCCAAGCAGTTTTTAAAGTCCATTCGCAAGACCGGATTTGGCCAAAATCTGTTCGACGAATGGCGTTACCTTGACGCGGGCTACCCTGGCCAGGAGCCCGGCAGCCGCAAGCCAAACCCTGACTTTGTGTTGAATCAGCCGCGTTTTCAAGGGGCCTCCATTTTGCTGGCCCGCAAGAATTTTGGTTGCGGATCGTCCCGTGAGCACGCACCCTGGGCACTCGACCAATTTGGTTTTCGCGCCATCATTGCGCCCAGCTATGCAGACATTTTCTTCAACAACAGCTTTAAAAACGGCTTGCTGCCGATTGTGCTGACTGACACGCAGGTGGCGCAGTTGTTTGACGAGCTTGCCGCCTTCCCTGGCTACGCGCTGACGATTGACCTGGAGCGCCAGGTCGTCATCAAACCCACCGGTGATGAGTTGCCGTTTGACGTGCAGGCTTTTCGCAAATACTGTTTGCTCAATGGCCTGGACGACATTGGACTGACCTTGCGTCACGCCGACAAGATCAAGGCTTTTGAGGCCGAGCGTTTGACACAAAAACCGTGGCTAGCCTATACCATGCTTGCGTAAGCTGCTATATATTTTATTTTGCGAGCCAGAGCGCGAGCACACGCAGTAAGCCCGTTCTGTCGCCAACACTTTGAAGAAGTTCCCCATGAAAATTGCAGTTTTACCCGGCGACGGGATTGGTACCGAAATCGTTGCCGAAGCCGTCAAGGTGCTCCGCGCCCTGGACCTGAGCTTTGAGATGGAATCTGCGCTGGTCGGTGGCGCCGCCTACGAGGCACACGGGCACCCCCTGCCCGAAGCCACTGCCAAACTCGCCAAAGAAGCCGATGCCGTGTTGTTTGGCGCCGTTGGCGACTGGAAATACGACACGCTTGACCGCCCGCTGCGCCCCGAACAGGCCATTCTGGGGCTGCGCAAACACCTTGGGCTGTTTGCCAATTTTCGCCCGGCGATTTGTTACGAACAGTTGGTGGGCGCGTCCAGCCTGAAACCTGAACTGATTGCAGGTCTGGACATCCTGATCATCCGTGAGTTGACTGGCGACATCTATTTTGGCCAGCCGCGCGGTCGCCGCATCGCCGTGGACGGTCACTTTCCGGGTGCCGAAGAAGCCTTCGACACCATGCGCTACAGCCGCCCTGAGATCGAGCGCATTGCCCATGTGGCATTCCAGGCGGCACGCAAGCGCAAGGCGGCAGGCTCTGAGGGGCGCGTCACCAGTGTCGACAAGGCCAATGTGCTGGAAACCTTCCAGTTCTGGAAAGACATCGTCTCCGAAATCGGCCTGCAGTACCCTGACATTGCACTGGACCACATGTACGTGGACAACGCCGCGATGCAACTGGTGCGGGCACCGAAAAAATTTGATGTCGTCGTCACCGGCAACATGTTTGGCGACATCCTGAGCGATGAAGCCTCCATGCTCACCGGCTCGATCGGCATGCTGCCTTCAGCCTCGATGAACGCCAGCAGCCAGGGTTTGTTCGAGCCTAGCCACGGCAGTGCGCCTGACATTGCCGGCAAGGCCATCGCCAACCCCTTGGCCACTATTTTGAGTGCGGCCATGATGTTGCGCTTCAGCCTGAACCAGGCACAAGCCGCTGACCGCATCGAGACGGCAGTCAAAGCGGTCTTGGCGCAGGGCCTGCGCACCGCCGATATCTTCAGTGCCGGTACCACACGCGTCAGCACCAACGAGATGGGTGATGCCGTGGTCAAGGCGCTCAAGTAACGGCCGCTGCGCCGTGGGTCATGTCACCGGTAGATAAATTGATTCAATCATTTGAAAAGGAAACGGGATGAAAGCAGGAAATTTGGTGGGTTTGGTGGGCTGGCGTGGCATGGTGGGTTCGGTCCTGATCGACCGGATGCAGGCGGAAGGCGATTTCGACCTGATTGAGCCCCTCTTTTTCTCCACCTCAAATGCCGGCGGCCCAGCCCCCGCCTTGGCCAAAAACGAAACCACCCTGCAAGACGCCTTCAACATGGAGGCGCTCAAGCGCTGCGACATCATCATCAGCGCACAAGGTGGCGACTACACCACCGAGGTGTTCCCGAAGCTGCGCGCTGCCGGCTGGGCGGGTCACTGGATTGACGCAGCCTCCACGCTGCGCATGGAAAAAGATGCCGTCATCATTCTTGACCCGGTCAACATGCCTGTGATTCAAAGCGCACTGGCCAAGGGCGGGAAAAATTGGGTGGGTGGCAATTGCACCGTGAGTTGCATGCTGATGGGGGTCGGTGCCCTCTACAAGGCCGGTCTGGTTGAATGGATGAGCACGCAAACCTACCAGGCCGCCAGCGGTGGTGGGGCCCAGCACATGCGCGAATTGCTCACCCAGTACGGCACCCTGAACGCAGAAGTCAAAGCCCTGCTGGACGACCCCAAGAGCGCGATTCTGGAAATCGACCGCAAAGTGATCGCCAAGCAACGCGCCTTAACCGCCGCTGAAACTGCCAACTTCGGTGTGCCCCTGGGCGGCTCCTTGATTCCCTGGATCGACAAAGACTTGGGCATAGGAAAGAACCAGGACCAGCCTGGTTGGGGCATGAGCAAGGAAGAGTGGAAAGGCATGGCTGAGACCAACAAAATCCTCGGCATGGGTGACGGCTTTGACACCGCTGCGATTCCCGTGGACGGCTTCTGCGTGCGTGTGGGGGCGATGCGCTGCCACAGCCAGGCGCTCACCTTCAAACTGAAAAAAGACGTGCCAGTGGCCGACCTTGAAGCCATGATCGCCGCCGATAACCCCTGGGTCAAAGTAGTGCCAAACACGCGCGAAGCCACCGTCAAGGACCTGACCCCGGTGGCGGTCACCGGCACCATGAGCATTCCGGTGGGTCGCATCCGCAAGCTGGCCATGGGCCCTGAGTATGTGGGGGCGTTCACCATTGGTGACCAGCTTCTGTGGGGCGCTGCCGAGCCGCTGCGGCGCATGCTGCGAATCTTGCTGCAGGCCTAGTAGGCTGCCGGTGCACGCTATGACGGCCTGCCACCCTTTACGAAAGGGTGGCAGGCCGTTGTCGCGCTACCACATAGAATCTGCACTGAACACTTCTGAGACTCCGACTTGAAGTTCACCCGTCGTCTCAACTTGTCAAGCCCAGACCTTGCTGCTATGGTGCCTTTAATTGTTTCAAGATACCGGCCAATCGCGCCCAAGGCAGACCAATGACCGTTGGCTGCAACACAGGAGTTGACAAATTGATTGCAAAACCTCACAGATGGCAACTCACCGCCGTGGCGGCAGCTGCGCTCATTGGTTTGTGGGGAACCCCGGCAAATGCCCTGTCTTTGGGGCGCGTGAATGTTCAGTCTGCGCTGGGCGAACCGCTCAGGGCTGAAATCGAGATTCTGGATATCAACGCGGACGAAGCCGCCACACTTAAAGCCAGAGTCGCGCCGCCGGACGCCTTCAAGACGGCGGGGCTGGACTACAACGCCGCCATGACCAGCTTGCAAGCCAGCTTGCAGCGGCGCGCCAACGGCCGCGCCTACATCAGGCTCAGCAGTGACCGCGCCATCAACGAGCCCTTTGTTGACATGATTCTTGAGGCCAGCTGGAGCACAGGACGCATCGTGCGCGACTACACCATGCTGTTTGACCCGCCAGGTTCGCGCAGCGCGGCCAGAAACGACATCACCCCGGCACAAACGCCTCAGCCTCAGCCCGCGCCAACGCCCCCACGCCTGGTCACGCCTGCTGCACCCGCCGCCGCCGAAATCAGGCCACCTCGACCACCCGCTGCTACAGAAACAAGGCCACCCAGCCCGTCCACCGCCGTCAGGCCCGCGCCGGCAGCCCCACCGCAGGCCCGCCAAAGCGAGGCGAAAAAGCCGCAACTCAGGGTCAGGGCGGGTGACACCGCAGGGCGCATCGCCGCGGCCAATAAGCCGGCCAATGTCTCGCTGGATCAAATGCTGGTGGCCATGTTGCGCGCCAACCCGGATGCCTTTATTGGCAACAACGTGAACCGCGTCAAGGCAGGCGCACTTGTCACACTGCCCACGGATATCGACGCCACAGCCACCTCACCCGCGCAAGCCAGCCAGATCATCGTGGCGCAAAGCCAGGATTTCAACGCGTTCCGGCGCAAACTCGCCAGCATGGCCCCCACCACGCAGGTGGCAACCGCCAGCCGTGGTGTCAGCGGCAAGCTCGAAGCCAGCGTAGAAGACAAAAAACCAGGCGCAGCAACGCCGGACAAACTGACCCTGTCCAAAGGTGCGGTCACCGGAAAAGCCGCTGAAGATAAGCTGGCGCAGGCCCGCAACGCGCAGGAAACTGCCAACCGGGCGGCAGAACTGGAGAAAAACCTGCAAGACTTGAACAAGCTTGCAAGCGCATCGGCGGCCGGTGCAGCCAGCTCTGCGGCCAAGTCCGCACAACCCAGCTTGCCAGCACCACTGCCGCCACCAGAATTGGCAGCTGCCTCGGCCGACGTTCCCGCAGTTTCCGCGGCGGCGGTCGCCGCAGATGCGACAGCCTCAGCGGCCGCTGCAGCCAGCGCGGCGGCACCAGCTTCCGCCCCGGCATCTGTCGCCGCACCGGCCAAGCCAGCGTCACAGGCCGCACCTGCCCTGCCCTTGCCAGTGCAAGAAACCGGCTTTGTTGACGGTCTCCTGGAAGACCCGCTGGTGCCAGCTGGGGCGTTGGGACTGATTGCGCTGCTTGCGGGTTTTGGTTTCTACCGTGCCAGACAGCGCAAGAAAGCCTTGTTGCAAGACAGTTCTTTCGGCGACAGCCGCCTGCAAGCCGAGTCATTTTTTGGCAACAGTGGTGGCCAAAATGTGGACACCCATGACAACGCGGCCACGGGCTCATCGATGATGTATTCACCGAGCCAGCTTGAAGCCGTTGATGACGTCGACCCGGTGGCCGAAGCAGACGTTTACCTGGCCTATGGCCGCGACCTTCAAGCCGAAGAAATCTTGAAGGACGCCTTGCGCACACGCCCTGAGCGCCTGGCCATTCACCAAAAGCTGCTTGAGATTTACGCCAAGCGCCGGGATGCCAAGGCGTTTGAAGCCATTGCCACGCTGGCCTTCAATTTGACCGATGGCATGGGCCAGGACTGGCAGCAAATTTGCGAGAAAGGTCTGGCCCTGGACCCTGACAATGCGCTGTATTTGCCAGGTGGTCAGCCCTATGCCGAGCGCGGCCCCAACACGCGCCCGGCCGGCCTTGACACCCTGTTGCCCGATGTGACAACCGACGCTGACAAGCCAAGCGGTGAAGCCGCACTGGCAAGCACTGGCACGACAGACCTGGATCTGGACCTTGACTTTTCGCAGGACGAGCCTGATTTGCCGCAAATTGAAACCGCTTTGCCCGAAGTGCCCGCAGCCGCGGCCGGGTCGCAAGATTTGGCCCAGTCAAATGAGCTGGCCTGGGACCTGCCAGAACCCGTAGTGCCCGTTGAGCCCCCTGAGCCGCAAGAGCCCGAATCGGCGCGCATCCCACTTGACTTCAGCATGCCGGAACTCGACACGGCCCCTGGCGGCGACGACTTTGACAAAACCCAGGTGATCGCCATCGCCCCGAATGTCGACAAGCCAACCGCTGCCGAGTCCGGCATGATGGAGTTTGACCTGGGCTCCTTGTCACTTGATTTCGACACCAGCAAGCCCACCCCTTTGACCGGGCCTGACGCCAACGCCAACGCCAACACCAGCACCAGCACCAACACCAGCGAGCTGAACTTTGACCTCGACGACGACATCGACGCGCAGGCTGGCGGCTTTGCCCAAGTCGGCGATAACCCACTCGAGACCAAGCTGGCACTGGCGGAAGAATTCAAGGCCATTGGCGACGATGACGGTGCGCGCGCGCTGATTGAAGAAGTGATCTCCGAGGCCACGGGCGAGATAAAAGCCAAGGCGCAACAAGCGCTCAAGCTCCTTTGACGCCGCAAACGGATGGCCGCTGACCGGCAAGACCGCGTAAGACTGGCGCTGGGCGTCAGCTACCACGGCGGTCACTACCAGGGCTGGCAGAGCCAGCTGTCCCGGCAAACCGTGCAAGACCAGCTTGAAAAAGCGCTGGGCGAGTTTGCTGCTCACCGCGTCTCAACCCTTTGCGCTGGCCGTACCGATGCCGGCGTGCATGGCCTGATGCAGGTGGTGCACTTTGACACCCCCCTTAACCGGCCCGAAGCCTCCTGGGTGCGCGGGCCCAACGCCCTGCTGCCGCGCGACATAGCCGTGCAATGGGCCAAACAAGTGCCGCCTGAGTTCCATTGCCGCGCCAGCGCCCTGTCACGCCGCTACGCCTACAGTTTGCTGGCATCGCCCGTGCGCCCCAGCATTGACCAGGGCCGTGTGGGCTGGGTCCACCGCCCTTTGAACCTGGAACGGATGCAGCAAGCCGCCGCGCTGCTGGTGGGTGAGCACGACTTCAGCTCGTTTCGCGCCAGCGCCTGCCAGGCCTTGTCACCGGTCAAGCAGCTGCTGCGCATCGACATCAGTCGGCGTGGCGCTTACTGGCGCTTTGAATTTGAAGCCAACTCGTTTTTGCACCACATGATCCGCAACCTGATGGGGTGCCTGCTGCTGGTGGGCGACCAGCGTCGCCCGCCCGAATGGGTCACCGAGGTGCTGGCCGCGCGCAACCGTGATGCAGCCGCCCCGACGTTTTCACCGGATGGCCTGTATTTTTTGGGTCCGCGCTATGACCCCAGCTGGGGCTTGCCAGAACAAACACCCCTTTTTGATGGCATGCCATGACCCAAGACACCCGGGCGCTGACCCCAACTTCAGGCCAACACGGCCTGCACCGCACCCACACGCAGACCCGTACCCGCATCAAAATCTGCGGCCTGACCCGTGAATCCGATGTGGACGCCGCCGTGGCCGCTGGTGTGGACGCCATCGGTTTTGTGCTCTATGCAAAAAGCCCGCGCCATGTGTCGGTGCAACGCGCCGCCGAACTGGCCCACCGACTGCCCCCCTTTGTCACGCCAGTGCTGTTGTTCGTCAATGATGATGCTACTAAAATAATAGCTGCTTGCGCAAGCGTGACGGGGGCTATAGCTCAATTTCATGGTGATGAAACACCTGCGCAGTGCTGGCTGGCCAGCGAGCAGGGCAGACGCCCGTATTTGCGTGCCGCGCGGATTCCCCTAGGTGACGCCGGCGCTGGCTTTGATCTTTTAAAATTTGCCCAAGATTATTCACAGGCTCAGGCCCTGCTGCTCGACGCGCAAGTTGACGGGTACGGTGGTGGTGGGCACGCATTCAAATGGTCACTGCTTCCTCCAAACGTCAACGCTCACCTCGTCTTGAGTGGTGGGCTGACCACTGCCAACGTCATCGACGGCATTTTGCAGGTGCGCCCACGCTGTAAATCGCTCAGCGTCGACATCAGTTCCGGGGTGGAAGTGCCGGGCCGCAAAGGCGTCAAAGACCCCGAAAAAATCAACGCGTTTGTGGCGGCGGTGCGCCAGGCGGACCAACTCATGAACGCCAACGTGTTGCCAGCCCAACTGCCCCGACCCATGGAACCCAGGCTTTGAAGCTTTGATCGTTGTAGGAGCCCTGCCCTCTGGGCACCGCCCCAGGGCAAACCAGGGTTTGCCACCATTTTTTAAGACAATTAAGCCTCTAGCCCTTTTACTATATGCGTAAGCAGCTATTAAATTTATATCAACATGTTTGACTACCAACAACCCGACCCACGTGGTCACTTTGGCATTTACGGTGGCAGTTTTGCCTCTGAGACGCTCACCCACGCCCTCAATGAACTCAAAGCGGCGTACGCCAAGTACCAGTTCGACCCTGAATTCGTCACTGAATTCAACTACGAACTGGCCCACTTTGTCGGCCGCCCTTCCCCTGTCTACCACGCCGCCCGCATGAGCCGTGAGCAAGGCGGCGCGCAAATCTTCCTCAAACGCGAAGACCTCAACCACACCGGCGCGCACAAGATCAACAACACCATCGGCCAAGCCATGCTGGCCAAACGCATGGGCAAACCGCGCGTGATTGCCGAAACCGGCGCTGGTCAGCACGGTGTGGCCACCGCCACCATTTGCGCCCGCTACGGCCTGGAATGTGTGGTGTACATGGGCAGCGAAGACGTCAAGCGCCAAAGCCCCAATGTCTACCGCATGAAGCTGCTCGGCGCCACCGTGGTGCCGGTCACCAGCGGCAGCCGCACCCTCAAAGACGCCCTGAACGAAGCCATGCGCGACTGGGTGGCCAACGTGGACAACACCTTCTACATCATCGGCACCGTGGCCGGGCCACACCCCTACCCGATGATGGTGCGCGATTTTCAGAGTGTCATTGGCAAGGAATGCCTGGTGCAAATGCCAGAGATGCTTAAAGCCGCCGGCTGCATCACGGACCAACCTGACGTGGTGGTGGCCTGCGTGGGTGGCGGCAGCAACGCCATGGGTATTTTTTACCCCTACATTTCGCATGACGCCACCCAACTGATTGGGGTGGAAGCGGCAGGCGTGGGCCTGGACAGCGGTCAACACTCGGCCAGCATTCAGCGCGGCAGCCCCGGCGTGTTGCACGGCAACCGCACCTACGTGCTGCAAGACGACAACGGCCAGGTCACCGAAACGCACAGCATCAGCGCCGGGCTGGATTACCCCGGTGTCGGCCCAGAGCACGCGTTTTTGAACGACATTGGCCGCGCGCAATACGTTGGCATCACTGACGCAGAGGCACTGGACGCCTTTCACTACCTGTGCCGCACCGAGGGCATCATTCCGGCGCTCGAATCCAGCCACGCCATTGCCTACGCCATGAAGCTGGCCAAAACCATGCGTGCTGACCAGTCGATTCTGGTCAACCTGTCAGGCCGGGGCGACAAAGACATTGGCACAGTGGCCGATTTGAGCCACGCTGATTTCTTTTGCCGACCCAGTTGCCAAGGTCAATCCGTCAAGGGTGATGGATCAATTCAGCCTGTCAGCCTTTTAAAACAAGCGCAGACAGCTATTGATACAGGAGCATCTACATGAGCCGCATCGCCGCGACTTTTGCCCAATTGCAAGCCCAGGGGCGCAAGGCCCTGATTCCATTTGTCACGGCCGGTTTCCCGTTTGCCGACATCACGCCCGAGCTCATGCACGCCATGGTCAAAGGCGGGGCCGACGTGAT
>JBBQSS010000105.1:0-9503 GCA_038213665.1 Burkholderiales bacterium
AGAAATGCAGTCGATCAACGAGGAGCTCAGCACCGTCAACACCGAGCTGCAAACCAAGGTGGCAGATTTGTCACGCGCCAACAACGACATGAACAACCTGCTGGCAGGCACCGGCATTGCCACCATTTTTGTCGACCACAGCTTGCGCATCATGCGCTTCACGCCCTCTGCCAACCGCATCATCAACCTGATTCCAAGTGACGTGGGCCGCCCGGTGGCGCATATTGTGAGCAACCTGGTGGGTTACAGCACCGTGTTGGCCGACATGCAAGAGGTGCTTGAAACCCTGGTGCCCAAAGAGGCTGAAGTGCAGACCACCGACGGCCAGAGCTACGCCCTGCGCATCTTGCCCTACCGCACCCTTGACAACGTGATCGAAGGTGCGGTGATCACCTTTGTGGAGGTTACCGACGCCAAGCGCACCCGTGTGGCGCTGCAAAAAGCCAATGCGCTGTTGCGTCTGGCGGTGGTGGTGCGGGATGCGAATGATGCCATCACGGTGCAGACGCTGGCCGGCCAGACCATCGCCTGGAATCCGGGCGCCGAGCGCTTGTACGGATGGACCGAGGCTGAGGCCTTGACGTTGAATGTGCGCGTGCGCATTCCCCCGGCGTTGCAGGACAAGGCCCTGGCACAGGTGCAGCAGCTCAGTGAAGCGCTAACCCTGCCCACCCACCAGACCCAGCGGCTGTGCAAAGACGGCCGTGTGCTGAACGTCGACCTGACCGCCACCGCGCTGCTCGACGATGCTGGCCAGGTCTACGCCATTGCCACCACCGAGCGCGCCAGCGATGTCAATTATTAAAGGCTTTTAGGCCTCTAGCCCATGTAATTAAAGCGCAAGCAGCTACATAATTTATAGCGAGAAAATTTGCCATGACTCATGAGAATGCCACCACCGCGCAACTGATGCACGACCTGCAGGTGCACCAGATTGAGTTGCAGTTGCAAAACGAGGAGTTGCGCCGGGCACAAGCAGCGCTTGAGGCGTCGCACGCGCGCTATTTCGACCTGTATGACATGGCCCCTGTGGGTTACCTCACGGTAGACGCCAATGGGCTGATTCTGGAGGCCAACCTGCGCGCTGCCAATTTGCTTGGGGTAACCCGCAGCGAGCTGGTCAAACGGCCGCTGACCCGGTTTATTGTCAAGGCGCAACAAGACAGCTACTACCAGTGCCGCAGGCAGCTGCTGGAAAGTGGGTTGGCCCAGCGCTGCGAGCTGCAGTTAAAACACAACGGCGGGGTGGCGCAGTGGGTCAAGCTTGATGTGAGTGCCGCCACCGGGGACACTGATGCACCGGTGTTGCGCGTGGTGCTAAGTGACATCACCGAGCGCAGGCAGTTGTGTCTGACCCTGGAAGATCGCAACCGTGAACTGGAGTTTGCGCGTTTGCAGGCGGACCAGGCAAACCAGGCTAAGTCAGAATTTTTATCAAGCATGAGCCATGAACTGCGCTCGCCGCTGAACGCGATTCTGGGCTTTGCCCAACTCATGGAGTCGTCTGTGCCAGCGCCTACGGCTAACCAGCAGGCCAGCCTGACGCAAATTCTCAAAGGTGGCTGGTATTTGCTGACGCTGATCAATGACCTGCTGGACCTGGCGTCGATTGAAGCCGGCCATGCGGCTTTGGTCATGGAAGACGTACCGCTGGCCGATCTGATGGCAGATTGCTTGCACCTGATTGAACCGCTGGCTGCAGAGCGTGGGGTGGCGATCAGTATTTCCAAAACGGACGTGCCTTACCGTGTGCATGCGGACGCCGTGCGGCTCAAGCAGGTGGTTATCAACCTGTTGTCCAACGCCATCAAGTACAACAAACAAGGTGGCATGGTGCATGTGGCTTGCAGCACCCCAGCGCTTGGGCGCCTTCGCGTGAGTGTGCGCGACACCGGTGAGGGTTTGCCTGCCAACAAGCTGGCCCAGTTGTTTCAGCCCTTCAACCGTTTGGGCCAAGAAACCGGCAGCACCAAGGGCACCGGCATCGGGCTGGTGGTGACGCAGCGGCTGGTGGCCGCCATGGGGGGGCGCATGGGCGTCAGCAGCAGCATGGGGCTGGGCAGTGAGTTTTGGTTTGAGTTGACTCTGAGCGAAGTCTCGCCACTGGGTAAATCATGAAAAATTTCCCTATTGTTTGCGTGGGTGGCTCGGCCGGTGGGCTAGATGCCTACATCAGACTGCTGAAAAACCTGCCGGCCGACATGGGCGTGGCGATTGTGATCGTCAACCACATCACGATCATGCCAACGCAGCTGCATGAGGTGTTGCCGCGTTTTACCAGCATGCCGGTGACACTGATCACCGAAAACCTGGTGATTGAGCCCAACCAGGTGTTCATCATTCCGGCCAACCGTGATCTGCATGTGGATGGCGAAGTGTTCCACCTCAAGCCAATCTCCAAACCACGCGGTTGGCCCGATGTGATCACGGTTTTTTTGAAGTCGCTCACCGAGTACTGGGACGGCAAGCTGATTGCCGTGATTGTCTCGGGTTACGACGGCGACGGTGCAGCCGCTCTGGCTGGCATCAAGGAGGTGGGCGGCATCACGATCGCCCAAAGGCTCGACACCGCCATTCAGCCCGATATGCCTGAGAGCGCCATCGACACCGGTTATATTGACTTTGTGCTGTCACCCGAAGACATTGCCAAGGAAATTGTGCACATTGGGCAGGCCGAAGCTTAAGGTGATTTCCAAGAATAAATATGCCCAGATGACGTAGGATTTTTGTTCAGCTGCAAGGCGTAAAAATGGGCGTACAGCGAGCTATACAACCGTTTTTGCAACGCAGCAGATGGACAAAAAGACAAGTCAGATGGGTATATTTTTCGCAGGAAATCACCTAAGCGTTGATTGTCGCGTCGGCCGTCAGCCGGGCACCGCCCTTGGCTGGGGTGGCCCGGACCGCCGCTTTGAGGAAAAATCGCTGCGGCTTGGCTTGATCAATAAGGGCTGGGTGTGGTGCCGTAGTAGCTGTGGATGCCCTCTGCCCACGTCGGGTCAGCCATGTCTGGCCAGGCGTCTTTGTCAAACCCTGGGGCGCTTTCAAGGCGCTCCTTGGTCACGTTCAGGATCATGCGTTTGTTTTCGGAATCAAGCGTGAGGGCAGACCATGGCACAGCGAAGAGCTTTTCGCCCATGCCGAGGAAGCCGCCAAAAGACAATACCGCGTAAGCGACCTTGCCCGTGCGCATGTCGAGCATGAATTCTTTGACATCGCCCAAATCTTCGTCTTGCAGGTTGTAGACGTCATCACCAATCAGCGAGGTGGCCGACATAAATGCAGGGCCGGGACCGCTGACGATGTCGACCGATTGCATGCCGCTGGTGTTTGTGGTTTCGTAGTTCATGTGACTATTCCTTTAAATGTGTTGCTGGTGAAATGCCACGCCAAGGGGTTGACGCTCCCTTGCAGAATAGACGGCGAGCCTGGTTTGCTCTGTACGCCACCGCACGCAAACCCAATATTTCGGCTGCTGCCAAGCAGGTTCTGGTCGCAAGGATGCATCAGGGTTTTTGCTGTATCTTTTCTTCGACTTCTTGTGCGCCTTTTTGATAGAGCTTGGCTTCATCTGGCGAAAGCTCATGGAGCAATCTCAGGAACTCGCCGGCGTGGACGAGCTCTTCGTTGGCGATTTCCGTGAGCACCTTGATGGCGAGTGGGTGGTCGGTGGATTCGGCCAGTTGTTTGTACATCTGGGTGGCCTCGTACTCTGAGGCCACCATGAAGCGAATGGCTCTGACGAGTTCTTGATGGGTGAGCTTTTTGTCGTTGGCGAGGCCTGAAAAGGGCGATGAAAAACTTGGCATTTGTATGCTCCTTGGTTGCGGGTTTGTCGAGTGTTGACCCAACCACCATCCTAGAAAACCACGCACTGTCTTTCAGTGCGCCGGCACACAGAGCCAAAAGTTAGGCGGGCACCTTGGCAAATTGCTTGAGCGCAAAAGCCCAGATCATGCGGGATGCGTCAGGGCCTTTGGGGTCGCTGAAAGACTGGCCGGCGGCACCGCCACTCCAGGCATGACCAAGCCCCCGGATGTCACACAAGGTGGCCACCAGCCGACCTTTGGCCTTGTAGTCGGTCACGGTAGCGGGCAAGCGTGCACCACGCTGCACAGTGCGCGGCGCACCTGGTTTGGCGCCCTCGCGGGCAGCCCACAGGCGCACGGCCACCGTGCCATTACCGGGCGCCACCAGGTGGTCGGCGCTGCCCTGAATGACCAGCATGGGTGGCAAGTGCGTGCCTGCAGACAAGGGTGACAGCGGCGCGGCCACACCGTGTCCGCGCATGGCCGTGAGCGCACTGGCTGACGAATGGGCAATGCCCGGCGCAATGCCAGAGTGCATCGCAATGGCGCGAAAACGGGTTGGATGCCGCACCGCCAGCAGGGCCGCCATGCTGGCCCCCGCTGACAAGCCAGCCATCGCAATGCGTGCCGGATCAATGGCCTGAAGCCCGCACACTTGATGGATGGTGGCCAGAATGGCATCGGCCTCAGCCTGGGCCTGGCCGGAGCGGGTTTGGTACCAGTTCCAGCAGCCTTGCAGATTGGCAAGGCGGTTTTGTTCAGGGTAGAGCACCACAAAAGCTTCTTTTGTAGCGATCTGGTTCATGCGTGTGCTGGTGGCAAAGTTTTCGGCACTTTGGGTACAGCCATGCAACATCACCATCAAGGGCAGGCGTTCGCCCTGGCGCACGCCAGGCGGCACAAAAAGCCGGTAGCGCTGGGCCCCAGCCACGCCCATGGTGAGGCCGGTGCGCAATTTGACTGCTGCGGCCACCCTGGGCCGGGCAGCCGTGGTTTTGGCAGATGTAAGCTTGCGGGCAACAGTTTTGCGGACAACAGGTTTGCGGGTGACAGGTTTACTGGGCAGCAGGGCCTGTGTGACCGCTTTGGTGCCAGCGCGCACCGCGCTGCGTGTCAGCGCTTTAAGCGTGCGCTGGACTGAACGGCTAAAAACCGTGCTTCGGGCTCGTCTTGTCATGGATTCAAGCAGGGTTGAATAACATGGGTTTGCCAAGCCCGCTGCACGTTTTGATGGGTCAGATTCGCCCCATCAACAGCAACACCAAGATGATCACCACCACCAGAGCCAAGCCCCCGCTTGGCCCGTAACCCCAGTTTTTGCTGTGTGGCCAGCTCGGCATGGCGCCGATCAGCATCAGGATCAGAATGATCAGCAGTATGGTGCCTAAGCTCATGACAGTTTCCTTTCAGAATGCAAATGTGGGCTCAAACGTGGGCTTAATTGGCAGGTGCAGAAGCTGGCGGCACCACGATGATGGTGGTGCCATCACCTGTCTTGCCAGTGGCTCCCGTGTTGCCGGTGTTGCCCGTGTTGCCAGTAGCACCGGTGTAACCAGTGGCACCGGTGTCGCCAGTGGCACCCGTACCGCCGGTGGCACCCGTACCGCCGGTGGCACCTGTACCGCCGGTGTTACCCGTGGCACCTGTGGCGCCGGTCGCACCGGCAGGGCCGGGTACGGCAACCGGTGTGGCTGGCACATTGACCGTGGTTGGGCGGTCGCATGCGGCCAGGCTCAGCGTGGCGAGGAGGGCGAAAATTGGCAATGTGTATTTCATTTGGAATCCTTGAAGAGTGGAGAAATGTGGCGCAGCAAAAAAACAAAACTTCTGCTGGTGATCTGACGCCACTTGGGCGGTCGGACCCCAACCACGACGGTAGCTTACGCAGCAAGCCGGTCGCAGTCTGTGCGTCAGCACACACAGCTTGTTGGCGTCATTGACGCAGAAAATCCAGCAAGTCGGTGGTCAGGCGCGCCTTGTGCGTCGCAAACAGGCCATGCGGCGCGTCCGGGTATTCGAGCAAGGTGGACTGTGCGATGCCTTTGGCCGTGAGCCGGCTTGAGGCGTCGATGGGCACCACCTCGTCGTGCGTGCCGTGGATGATCAGGGTCGGCACCTTGAAGGCCGCCAGCTCGCCACGAAAATCCGTGGTGGTGAACGACTTGGCGCAACCCAGCGTGGCCTTTAGGCTGGCTTGCATGGCGACATTGCGCGCCCAAGCCAGCAGTTCCGGGCTGACGGGTTGTGCGTCAGCGGTGACACCGAAAAATTTCTCAAAGAAGCCTGCCAGAAACTTCGGGCGATCGTCCTTGATGGCTTGCGCCGTCTTGTCAAATGCCATTTGTTCCGCGCCCAACGGGTTGTCACTGGTTTTTAGTCGGTAGGGCAGACTGGCCGAAACCAACACCGCTTTGGCGACTGACTTGCCGCTGTGGCGTGACATGTAGCGGGCAACTTCACCGCCTCCCATCGAGAAGCCCACAAGGACCGAATCTGTGGCCCCGGTGTAAGCGATCACGGCCGCCAAGTCGTCAGCCAGGGTGTCGTAGTCAAAACCGCTCCAGGTTTGCGTTGAACGGCCAAAGCCGCGGCGGTCATAGGCAATGGCCCGGTAGCCCGCATCGGCCAGCGCCATCGCCTGATCATCCCAACTGTCTGAGGACAGCGGCCAGCCGTGAATCAGAATCACGGGCTGGCCTGCTCCCCAATCCTTGACATAAAGCTCGGTTTGGTCGGCAGTGATGATGCTTGGCATGATGGCGTTCCTGCTGGTGGCTGTGACGGGCTTAGTTTTTGCCGAACTTGGCTTTGGCGGTAGACACGCAGTTGGTCTTGGCATCACCGGTCAGGGCGTCACATTTCTCGATGGCTACCTTGTAGTTGGCATCCATCTTGTCATCAGTTGCCTCACCTTTGGCTTCACCGATTTGTTTGCCCATCTTGGCATCCGCCATGGCCTTGACTTCTACCGCCTTGGCTTCTTTGACACACACGTCCTTGGGGTTGCCGGCCAAGTCGTCGCACTTTTCTTTGGCAACGGCATATGCCGATTTGGCCTTGGCTTCAAGTACCTTGGTCTGGTCAGCTGCTTTGCCGGTGTAGCTGTATTCCAGCTCGGCGCGGGCAACTTTTTCCTTGGCCTTGGCTTCTTCGACGCAGACATCCTTGGCGTTGTCCTTCATTGGGGCACACGCTGCCTTGTCAACTTTGTACTCGGCACTGATGCGGGTTTTTTCAGCCTTGTAATCGGCCTTGGGGAGGGTGGCAGCCTGGGCCACTGAGAAAGACAGCAGGGCGGCAACAATGAGAGAAGCTTTGAAATTGAAAGATGGGGTCATAAATATCCTTTGTGAATGTCAGTAAGCAAAAGTTAAAGGCGGTTGCCCCGTTCTTATGCATCAGCCAAGTGGCCGAATGCGATGTCTGACATGTACTGACGTTACGCAAGCCCAAGCCAAAGGTCTGTGCGCTGGCTAACTTAGATTGCGTTCGGTACGGGCCGTGCCTGACGTGGAAAATATAGGTGTCAGGCCCGTCGCAAGCTTTGATAACTCGCAAGCATCGGCCGCGCCCACGTGGAATGATGGGGGGTCCCACACGCCTGCCTTGATCTCCCGGACAGGAGCCGCCATGAAGCCAGAAGAAATCACCCTGTACGACATATTGGAAGTCAGTCCGCATGCCAGTGACCTGGTGGTCAAGGCTGCCTACCGGTGCCTGACCCAGGCCAACCACCCCGATAAAAATTCGGGCAATGCGGGCGCCAGCGCACGACAAGCGGTCATCAACCACGCCTATTTTGTGCTGTCTGACCCGGTCAGACGCCAGCGCTATGACCGCGCGGTGGGATCGATGCAGCGCTTCGTTGAGCGCCGTGGCCGCGACATGCCGGAGCCTGGCCGCCCCAGTGCGGCAGTCGCTGACCCACAGTATTCGCGGTCGTTTGTCTTTCGACCTTTGAGTTGATGCTGTCTTTGTGCGGCGGCGTACAGACCTTGCAGTTGCTACGCCGTAACCTGCCCTCGCACCGCAAAAGCCAGTTGGCTTGAGGTGAGAAACTTTAACCGGATGAAACAAACCACCATGAACATTGACATGCCATCACCGTCGCCGTCGCCAGAACCGATGCCACCCATGCCCATGCCGCCATCACCCATGCCGCCATCACCCATGCCGCCGCCCTCTGAGGTGCCGTTTCCAGCGACACCACCGGCACCATTGCCCACCCCGCTGCCGATGAAGGTTTAGTTGTTCTGACGACACGCAGCCCCGACCTTTCCACTTCCATTGATCGATTGCGAACACCATGCGAGAGTTGTCGCGGCGAATTTTGGTTGTGGTTGGCGTGTCCAGCGTCGCTCTCATTGCCGGGCTGCTGGTGTCGAATTTCATTGGCGGAGAGGCAAAAATAGAGCGTCGCATTCATCGGATTTATGCGCTAGGCGACCCGCGCTTCACGAACGAACTCGGTGTGCTGCTGGGTCCGCCGTTTCTGACCGGGAACAAGGTCAGTGCCCTGCAGAACGGCGATCAAATCTTCCCGCCGATGCTCGCGGCCATTCGCAGTGCCAAGGTGTCCGTCACGTTCGAGACCTACATCTACTGGTCAGGCGACATCGGCCAGGCGTTTGCCGATGCCCTGATGGCGCGGGCGCGTCATGGCGTGAAGGTCCATGTGCTGCTCGATTGGGTCGGGAGCGCCAAGATGGATGACAGCATGCTCGCTGCCATGCGTGATGCCGGCGTCCAGGTACGCAAGTTTCATCCGCCGCACTGGTCCCACCTGGGGCGCATGAACAACCGCACCCACCGCAAGTTGCTGCTGGTTGACGGTCGTATCGGGTTCACGGGCGGTGTGGGCATTGCGCCGCAGTGGACCGGCCGCGCTCAAGACCCAGCGCATTGGCGCGATACGCATTTTCAAGTCGAGGGCCCCGTGGTGGCTCAGATGCAGTCGGTGTTCATTGACAACTGGATCAAGGTGACGGGTGACGTGTTGCATGGGCCGGACTACTTTCCCGTGCTGGAGATGGTGGGGCCAGAGGCTGCGCAGATGTTCAGCAGTTCGCCCAGCGGGGGCAGTGAGTCGATGCAACTGATGTATTTGCTTGCCATCGCGGCGGCGTCAAGGTCGATCGACCTGTCAGCGGCCTATTTCGTGCCGGACGACCTGACGATGCGCGCGCTGGTTGATGCACAAAAGCGCGGTGTCAAGCTGCGCATCATTGTTCCGGGCGAGCACATCGACAGTGATGCCGTGCGCAGCGCGTCCAGGGCCAATTGGGGTCCCTTGCTCAGCGCTGGCGCGATCATCGCGGAATACAGCCCCACGATGTACCACTGCAAGGTGATGATCAGCGATGGTCTGCTCACCTCGGTGGGTTCCACCAACTTTGACAACCGTTCCTTTCGCCTCAACGATGAGGCGACGTTGAACGTCGTTGACAAGGCCTTCGCAAGCGCGCAGACAAAAACCTTCGAAGCGGATTTGGCCTTGTCGCATCAGGTGACCTACGCCGAGTGGCTGGAACGCCCCGTGCGCGAGAGGTTTTCCGAGTGGATCGCATCGCTGATAGGCACGCAACTGTGACTGAATTGCTGGCCTGAGGATCAGGGGCGACTAAGCTTCAACGGCTTGAAAGGCTTCGGCGGGCCGCTGGCGCCGAGGACTTTGCCCGCAACCTCACGGCCATA
>JBBQSS010000106.1:0-9417 GCA_038213665.1 Burkholderiales bacterium
ATGGCTTGCGTCACGGCGTCGGCCAGGGCTTGCGGGTCGGTCAGGTGTTCAGTCATAAAGCTGCCTTTGCTGCATAAACGTGGTGTTGAATCAGGGGCGAGGTGCGGTAGCGGTCTTCACCATAGGTTTGCGCCAGGTGCATCAGCACGGTGCTGACCTTCTCCATGCCAATGGCCTTGGCCCAGGCCAGCGGGCCGCAGGGGTAATTGACGCCCAGGCGCATGGCGGTGTCGACGGCTGCTGCGTCACACACGCCCTGGTTGACGGCATCAAACGCTTCGTTGGCCAGCATCGCCACGCTGCGCATCACGATCAGGCCGGGGATGTCTTGCAACTGCGACACGGCAAAACCCGCCGCCTGCAGCAGGCCGATGGCACTGTGGGCGGCTGCGCTGTTGCATTGGGCGGCCACACTGATGGCCAGACGGGTGGCTTGGGCATAGTCCAGCGCCAGATCGATCAGCACGGTGTTGGGCGTTTGTGTGTCAAAGGCGCAGCGGGTGGCGGTGCGGCCATCGGTCACGCGCAGGGTGGCATCACCGGCGCTGGCCACGGTGTCGCCCTGGGCCCCGACTTGGACAAAACTTAAGCTTCTGGCTTTCAGGCGCGCGGCCAAAGCCTGTGCCGCTGCGGTGTCGCCATAGACCACGATGTCATGGGGTTGCGGCTGCGCTGGCACGGTGGCGGGCAACGGTTTGACGGCGCTGGCGCTGTAGTCGTAAAAACCACGGCCCGATTTCTTGCCCAGAAAACCGGCATCGACCAGGTCTTGCTGGAGCAACGAGGGCAAAAAGCGCGGGTCGTTGAAAAAGGCCCGCCAGACCGATTGGGTCACGGCAAAGTTCACGTCGTGGCCAATCATGTCCATCAGCTCAAACGGTCCCATGCGAAAACCACCGGCCTCGCGGCAGCAGGCATCCAGCGTGGCGCAATCGGCACCGCCTTCATGGCGCACGCGCAAGGCTTCGGCGTAATACGGGCGTGCCACACGGTTGACGATGAAACCGGGCGTGGACTTGGCAAGCACCGGGGTTTTGCCCCAAGCCGCCGCCGTGGCAAACAAGGTGTGGGCCACCTCCAGCTCGGTGGCCAGACCTGACACCACCTCGACCAGCGCCATCAACGGCGCCGGGTTGAAGAAGTGCAGCCCGGCCAGACGCTGCGGGTGCTTGAGCGCTGCGCCAATCGCGGTGATCGATATCGATGAGGTGTTGCTGGCCAGAATGCAGCCCTCCCCCACCACCGCTTCCAGGTCTTTGAAAAGGCTTTGCTTGACGGCGAGGTTTTCCACAATGGCTTCCACCACCAGGCCCGCATCAGCCAGGTCAGCCAGCTGGTCGGCCGCCTGCAAACGCTCGCCCGCCGCCTTGGCCGCCTCAAGGGTCAGCTTGCCTTTGGCCGCCATTTTTTCAAACTGGGCGCGAATGCCCGTGATGGCTTGAGCGGCGGCCTGCGGGCGGTTGTCAAACAGCCTCACGGGGTGGCCCGCAGCGGCGGCCACCTGGGCAATGCCCGCCCCCATGGCGCCCGCGCCAATGACGGCGACCACGGTTTGTGTCGAGAGTGCTTGTGTCATGGTGATCAGGTGCCGGTGAATTTGGGGGCGCGCTTTTGCTGGAAAGCCGCCACACCTTCCTTGAAGTCGTCGCGCCAGCCCAGCTCACGCATGAAGCCGGCTTCAAAACCCAGCTGTTGTTCCAGCGTGTGGTTGGGCGCGGCGTGCATGGCCAGCCGGGTGGCGACCAGCGCACGGGTGGGCATTTGGGCCAATTGCGCCGCCAGTTGGCCCACGGTGGACGCCAGCTCGGCGTCATCCACGGCCTGCCAGATCAGTCCCCAGGCCTCGGCTTTTTCAGCCGGCAATTTGTCGGCCAGCATCGCCAGGCCCATGGCGCGCGCCATGCCGACACGCTGCGGCAAAAACCAGGTGCCACCGGTGTCGGGAATCAGGCCGATTTTGCTGAACGCCTGCAAAAACGAGGCAGATTTGGCCGCGATCACCAGGTCACACGCCAGCGCCAAACTGGCCCCGGCCCCGGCCGCAATGCCGTTGACCATGGCCAGCGTGGGCACACGCAGGTTTTGCAGCGCCAGAATCAGCGGCTTGTAGTGTTGCTCCACCACGTGGCCAATGTCGGGCTGCATCGGGCCCATGGCCATGTCGGGGTCGGCCAGGTCTTGTCCCGCGCAAAATGCACGCCCGGCACCCGTGATCACCAGCACGCGAATGGTCTTGTCGTGTTGCACCGTGTCAAGCGCGGCGCGCAACTCGGCGTGCATGGTGCCGGTAAAGCTGTTGAGCTTGTCGGGGCGGTTGAGCGTCAGGCGGGCAATGCCGTCCTGGGCTTCAAAGAGAATGTACTGGTAGGTCATGGCAAAGCCTTAAACGTGGACGCGGCGCTGCACCACGCGGAAGCGGTTGGCGACAAAGGCCGAATCGGAATACGAGGCGTTGGCCGACGGGTTGCCGCCGGTGCCGTGGTAGTCCGAGAACGCGGTCGACTGGTTGACAAACACGCCACCGGTCAGGTTGATCGACAGCGCCACTTTGGAACGCCAAGTGGCCGCCGTCATGGCCTCAATCACTTCCGGGCGGGTCGAGTAAATTCCGGCCGTCAGGGCGCCGTGGGTGGCAATGACCCGCTCCGACAGGGCAATGGCGGCCGCAGTGTCGGCCACTTTCACAACAAAGGTGATCGGGCCAAAACGCTCTTCCATGTAAGCGGCTTCATCGGCCGCATCACAGGCCAGCAGCACCGGGGTGCGCACTTGCGCCTTGGGGAACTCAGGGTTGTCGAGCTTCTTTGAAGCCAGCACGACCTTGCCCAGTGAGCCGCCTTCGGCCAGCGCAATGCGCGCCAGGGTGTCGGCAGATTGCACCGCACCCAGCACGGCAAAAGCCACTTCGGGTTTGCTCAGGAAACCGTCAATGGCGCGGGCCAGGTCGGCACACACCTCGTCATAGGTCTTGTGGCCGTCTTCGGTGTCAATGCCGCCGGCCGGCACAAACAGCGCCTGCGAGGTGGTGCACATCTGGCCGGAATACAGCGACAGCGTGAACGCCAGGTTGCGCAGCATGGGTTTGTAGGCATCGGTCGAGTCGATCACGATGTTGTTGACCCCGGCCAGTTCGGCATACACCTGGGCCTGGCGGCAATGGTCAATCAGCCACTGGCCAAACACGTTGCCACCGGTGAAGTCGACCGATTTCACGGCCGCGTGCGTCACCAACGCTTGCGTGGTTTCGCGCTTGTCGGGCACACACAGGCTGACCAGATTGGGGTCGAGGCCGTGCTCGGTTAATGCGGCGCGCAGGGTGCGCACGGTGATGGCGGCGGGCAAAATGGCGTTGTTGTGCGGTTTGACAATCACCGCGTTGCCGGTGGCCAGCGCGGCAAACAGGCCCGGGTAGGTGTTCCAGGTCGGGAAGGTGCCACAACCCACCACCACGGCCACACCCCGGCCGACAATTTGAAAATGTTTCTTCATCACCAGCGGCGGGTTTTTGCCTTGTGGCTTTTCCCAGATGGCTTCAGGCGGCACAAAACTTTGCTCGCGGTAGGCGTAGGTCACGGCTTCCAGGCCACGGTCTTGCGCGTGGGGTGAACCGGCCTGAAACGCCATCATCCAGCCCTGGCCGGTGGTCATCATCACCGCGTGTGCAATCTCGAAACTCTGCGCGTTCAGGCGGTCCAGCATCTCGATACACAGCCCGGTGCGGCCTTCAACCCCGGCGGCTTGCCAACCGGTCATGGCGGCCTGACCAGCGGTAATCAGCGCCTCGATATCGCATACCGGGTACTGCACATTCAGGTCAATGCCAAAGGGCGAGTTTTCGCCGCCTTGCCAGCCGGTGGCGCCGGGCTGGTTCAACTCAAACTTCTGGCCAAGGTGCGCTTCAAAGGCTTTCTTGCCGTCATCCGGCGCGGTTTCGCCATAGGTCTTGGGGCTGGGCATCTCGTTGTACGCGGCCCAGTAACCACGGGTGTGAATGGCGTTGAGGGCGGCGTCGAGTTTGGCGCGGTGTTTCTCGAAGAGTGGGTGTGTCATGGAACTGTCCTGTGAAGGTTGAATTAATAAAAACAATAGCTGCTTGCGCTTATTAGATAAGGGCTAGAGGCTTAAAAGGCATAAATTAATGGGGATCAATTAATTGGGGTCAGATTCCAATTAATTTGCAACTAATTGGGGTCAGACTCCAATTAATTAGCGGGTTCATGGGTGGTTTATTTGGGTGATGTTGGGCGTTTTGACGCTTCAATCCCCCCCCTATCCCCCAACCCCTTTCCACCCCCGTCGGGGCGGAAAGGGGAGCTAACAGCCCTATTTGGCCGCGTGTTTTTAGTGGCGAACTGCCTGTCGGGCGCCTTTGGGCCTTTGGCTCTTCGGCTCTTTGGGCCTTTAGGCCAATGTGTTGGGGTGGGTTGCAGCCATCGGTATTGATTAAAAAATGTGAGCGCTTCCCGCTTGAATCCTCGGCGCTGAAGGGCAATTTCTTATAAAAAATTGCGTCACACCCCTTCGCTCGGCCACCGGCCCAAGGGCGGGTACGTCGTCCGTAAAAAGACACGCCCAAATATGGCTGTTGGCCCCCCTTTCCGCCCCGGCGGGGGTGGAGAGGGGTGGGGGGTGAGGGGGGGATTACAAAAGCTAAAAATTCATTCATGGCTGGCGCCCACAAGTTGGAAATTCAAAGGATGCAACTGAGTCAATGTGGCCTCAGGAAGCCACCACATTCACATTCACACCTCCATACCGCTCAACTGTCTGCTCAATCACCCCAAAAATCGACGCCCCCAACCGGTCGTTCATCTCAATGCGCACCCGGTCACCAAACTGCATATATGGCGTTTGCGGCTTGCCGGTCTCAATGGTTTCGTACATGCGCACCTCGGCAATGCAGGCATAACCGACCCCGCCGTTGGCAATGGATGAGCCCTGCAAGCCACCTTGTTTGTTCGACACCGTACCGGAACCAATGATGGAACCCGCGCACATCTCACGTGTTTTGGCGGCATGGGCAATCAGCTGCGCAAAGTTGAACACCATGTCCTGCCCCGCATCGGGCTGGCCAAACAAGGCACCGTTCAGGTGAATGGTCAAAGGCAGTTGCACCCGGCTGTCTGCCCAGTCGGCACCCAGCTCATCAGGCGTGACCGCCACCGGGCTGAAGGCAGAGGCGGGTTTGGACTGGAAGAAGCCAAAACCCTTGGCCAACTCGGCCGGGATCAGGTTGCGCAGTGACACGTCGTTGACCAGCATCAGCAGGCGCACCGATTTGGCGGCGTCTGCCACGCTGGCGCCCATCTTCACGTCGCCGGTGACCACCGCCACTTCAGCCTCCAGGTCAATACCCCAGTCCACTGAGAGGGCACGCACCGGGTCGCGCGGGCCAACAAACGCATCCGAGCCACCCTGGTACATCAACGGGTCGGTCCAGAATTCAGCGGGCAACTCGGCACCACGGGCGCGGCGCACCAGCTCCACATGGTTGACATAAGCCGAGCCATCAGCCCATTGGTAGGCGCGCGGCAGCGGTGAATGGCACAGCGCCTGGTCAAACACATCCGGGGTGCTGAAGGCACCGCTGTTCAAGGCTTCATACACCTGGCGCAACTGTGGCTCACAGACCTTCCAGTCGTCCAGTGCCGCTTGCAAGGTGCGGGCAATGGCCGGCACGGCGCGGCAGTGGGTTAACGCGCGGTTGACCACAACCAGCGTGCCGTCGCGCCCGCCTTGCTTGAGGGTGGCAAGTTTCATGGCTTATTCCCCGGCGTAAGAGCCGTCGTGCATCCAGCGCGCGTGCGGCGGCGCTTTTTTGGTCACGGCCCATTCGTTGAGCATGTCCCACTTGGCGTCGTCAAGCATCTTGGCCATCTTGGGTGTGCCGGTGTTGGCGGCCAGTTCCAGCCGGTGGCCGCTGGGATCAAAGAAGTAGATCGATTTGAAGATGGTGTGGTCGGTGGGGCCCACCACTTCAATGCCATCGGCTTCGAGCTTGGCCTTGGTTTCCAGCAACTCGTCGACCGTGGCCACTTGCATCGCCAGATGCTGCGTCCAGGCCGGGGTGTTCAGGTCACGGCCCATTTCGGGTTTGGTTGGCAGCTCAAAAAACGCCAGCACATTGCCGCCGCCCGCGTCCAGAAAGACGTGCATGTAGGGGTCGGGCTCTTTGGTGGAAGGCACTTCGTTCTCGGCAATCGCCAGAATGAAATTCATGTTGAGGTACTTGCCATACCACTCCACGGTTTGTTTGGCATCTTTGCAGCGGTAGGCCACATGGTGAATTTTCTGAATTTGCATGGTGAGTCTCCTTAACTTTTATGAATCTATGCTGCTGTCATAGGGTTGTCATTGCAAACCTGATCCTGAATCCACCACGCCGTCTAGCTGCGTGCGTTGGGTGTCCAACGTAGCGAAATCAAGGAGGAGAAGCGGACGCAGTCCGCTTCGGGGGACATTCGCGTAGTTGGATACCCAACGTACGCTGCGGGTAAGCACCACCAGCACAGGCATGCTCACGTTAGGTGATTTCCTGCGAAAAATATACCCATCTGACTTGTCTTTTTGTCCATCTGCTGCGTTGCAAAAACGGTTGTATAGCTCGCTATACGCCCATTTTTACGCCTTGCAACTGAACAAAAATCCTGCGTCATCTGGGCATATTTATTCTTGGAAATCACCTTAAACCTCGCCGCGGGCCAACACCATGGCTTCACGCAATACAGCGATGTCGCCCACGTGGTTGGCCAGCAGCAGCACCAGCTTGGCGTTGACCATGGCGCTTTGCTCATCGCTTAAATCGCGATGGGTGTCAATCAGCGCTTCGTAAAAATCATCGCCGGGCGTGAAGGCGCGAAAGTAGCGCTTGCCGGACTCATTGAAGTTGGGTTGCAGGTTCAGGGGCATGGCGGGTTCCTTAGTGAAGGTTGCAGGTGGCGCGGGCCAGGGCGGCTTGCACTTGAGCCACATCAAAAGCACGCCAGCGCGCGACCACATGCTGGTCCGGGCGGATCAGGTAGACCGTGCCGTCCCGCGCATCAAAGCGCTCGGCAAAACGGCCGCTGTGGTCTTGCAGCAGCGTCAACCCTGCCGCTGCCGTTTGGGCTGGCGACACCAGCAGCACGTCAAGCGCAATCGGGGCTCCGGCGCCAGCATCCGAACCAGTCGGCGAACTGGCCAAAGCCTTGAATTGCGCCAGGGTGTCCGCGCTCAGGCTGGCCGGATCGTTCGCGCAGACCATCAGACAGAAGCGCTGGCCCACCTGGTCCAGCAGCCAGACGTCTTGACCAGCCTTGCGCATCGGTGCATCAATCATCGGCGCACCGGGCACCATGTCGCCGGCAAAGCTGCCGTCATCGGGTGTGTTCAGGCGTGACCCGGTCAGGTAACTCGGCACCGACAAACGACCTGAGTTGACCAGTGCACGGGCAAACGCATGCTCGCGCGCCAGGCTCAGCACCGCGTTGCGAAACGTCAGCGAAGTTTTGCTTTTGGGCGTGATGAAGTCGGTGGAGCGGGTGGAATTGAGCAGGTTTTCATCTGCAGCAAACACACGTTCTTCCGAATAGGTGTCAAGCAGGCTAGCGGGGGCCTTGCCTTCCACCACCAGCTTGAGCTTCCAGCACAGGTTGTCGGTGTCCTGAATGCCGGAGTTGGCACCCCGTGCGCCAAACGGCGACACCTGGTGTGCGGCGTCACCCACAAACAGCACATGGCCGTGGGTGAAGGCGTTCATGCGGCGGCACTGAAAGGTGTAGACGCTGACCCATTCCAGTTCAAACTCGCGGTCATCCCCAAGCATGGCCTTGATGCGAGGAATCACCTTCTCAGGCTTCTTTTCTTCTTCCGGGTCGGCATCCCAACCGAGCTGAAAGTCGATGCGGTACACGTTGTCAGCCTGGCGGTGCAGCAGCACCGACTGCCCGGGGTGAAACGGCGGGTCAAACCAGAACCAGCGCTCGTGCGGAAAGTCAGCTTTCATGACCACGTCGGCAATCAAAAACCGGTCTTTGAAAATCTTGCCTTCAATGTCCAGATTCATCATGCGGCGAATGCCACTGCGCGCACCGTCGGCCACCACCAGCCAGTCGGTTTCCATGGAATAAATACCGTCGGGCGTTTCAACTTGCAGCGTGGCGCCGTCGCCCTGCGGTGTCACCGATACCACCTTGTTTTTAAAGCGCAGGTCCAAGTTGGGCAACTCCCGGGCGCGTTTTATTTCAAACTCTTCCAAGTAATACTGCTGAAGGTTGATCATGCCGGGGCGCTTGTGGTCAGGCTGCGGCGACAGGTTGAAGTTGTACACCTCCTGCTCGCGGAAAAATGTGCGGCCCACGTTCCAGCTCACGCCCTTGTCCACACACGCCTGCCCGACACCCAGGCGGTCAAGCACTTCGAGCGCACGTTTGGCGTAACAGACACCGCGCGAGCCCACCGACACGGTGTCGTCGTCGTCGAGTACCACCACCGGCACGCCAGACTGCGCCAGTTCAATGGCGGCAGCCAGGCCTACCGGGCCAGCACCCACCACCACCACCGGGTAGCGTTTTTTGTCGGCGCCAGATTGCTCAGGCGGGCGGACGTAGTCATATTTTGGATATTGATAAGTACTCAACATGGTTTGTCTCTCTCGTTATTTGTTTCTCTTACTTGTCCTACCTGGCCTGACCCGGCATCCATCAATTCCAGGTTCATGGATTGCGGACAAGTCCGCAGTGACAGCCACCTTTGTCACTCTGCGGCTTGCAGGCCGTGCCACATTTCCTTGTCGCGCTCGGCCGTCCAGATGCGCGGGTGTTTGATGCCGCTGGCCTCGTCCACGGCGCGGGTCACGTCAAACGGCAGGCAGTGTTCGTAAATAAAGACCTGGCCAAACTTGGGGTCCATGGCTTTGCGGCAATGCGCCATGGCCTGGTTCAGGTTCATGCCAAGTGCCACCGCCTCTTTGGCTGAACTCAGCAAGGTTGACACAAAGTCCCGCGTGTAAGCCAGGCCGGAGGCCACGCGCTCTGGCGTGTCAAGCGCCGGGCCACGGCCCGGCACAATTTTTTCGGGGTTGAGTGCGGCCAGCGCATCGAGCGTGGCGGGCCATTCTTCCAGCTGGGCGTCGCCGGTGTAACACGCGGCATCGGCTTCCATCAGGTCGCCAGAGAACAGCACTTTCTCGGACGGCACCCACACAATGGTGTCGCCCTTGGTGTGGCCGGGGCCCACATGCATGATCTTGACTTCGAGCTTGCCCATCCACAGCGTCATCTCGTCCTTGAACACCAGGGTCGGCCAGGTCAGGCCGGGGATCGAGTCAAACGCATCAAACAGGCGCGGAAAACGTTCGTATTCGCTCTGCATGTCTTGCGCGCCGCGCTCCACAATCATCTCGTAGGTGCCCTGGCTGGCAATGATTTCCTGCATGCC
>JBBQSS010000107.1:0-9331 GCA_038213665.1 Burkholderiales bacterium
ATCTCCACCATCCAGCGCATGTACTCCGTGCTCTCGGGCGAGCCGATCGACGACTCGGCGGAGGACGTATCGCTCAACGAACTGCAGCAAACTGAAAAACAAGCCAAGCTGGTTCGCTACAACGCAGCTATTCCCATAGAGGCGACATGATCGAAGATCTGCACGAGCGCCTGAGCCGCCCGCCGCTGATGCTCACCACCGAAAAACTGTGGAGCGCCTACGCCCGCGTCAAGTCATCCCAAGTCAAAGCGGCCGACGCCAAACGCCAGCTCACCGACCTGGTGGCGCTGGTGCGTTTCGCCATCGGCCTGCAAGGCGAGGGCGCTGAAACCCTCGAACTCAGCCCCTTTGCCGATCAGGTCAACCAGCGCTTTGCCGACTGGATATGGCGCCACAACGCCCAGCGTGCCACCGCCTTCACGCCCGAGCAAACCGGGTGGCTGCGCCTGATGAAAGACTTTATTGCCGCCAGCTGCTGCATCACCCGAGCCGACTTTGATTACGCCGAACTCGCCGCCCAAGGCGGCCTGCAAAAAGCATGGCGCGTGTTTGGCAACCAGCTCGACGAGCTGATGGGCGAGATGAACGAAGCGCTGGTGGCGTGATGAAGCATTAATTCGCCACTTGTTTATATTCGACGAATAAATAAATCATAATTTGCCGACTATGCGCCAAGATACCCACGCCCAACGCATCCTCACTCTGGCATCACAGAGTGGCATGCTGCGCCCTTGTGACCTGCCGGGAGCAGGCGCTGCACGGGCGGCGTTGACCCGACTCGCCGCCAGCGGGCAACTCGAAAAAGTGGGGCGCGGCCTTTACCGTCTGCCAGGCACCCAAGCCTCAGAGCACGAGAGCCTGACCGCCATTGCGACCCAGGTTCCGCAAGCCGTGTTCTGCCTGCTCACGGCGCTGCAGTTTCACGAGCTGACCACCCAGCTCTCGCGCCAACTCTGGATCGCCATGCCACGGGGCAGCCATGCGCCCAAAATTGACTATCCGCCCCTCAAGATGGTTCAGTTCACCGGTGCCGCCTATTCCGAAGGCATTGAAGTTTTTGAGCGAGACCAGGTACCGCTTCGGGTGTATGGCGTCGCCAAGACGGTGGCGGACTGCTTCAAGCACCGTAACAAGATTGGTCTGGACGTGGCGCTGGAGGCCTTGAAAGATGCACTCTCACAAAAGAAAGCCACCGCCGACGACCTCTGGCATTTCGCCAAAATCTGCCGCGTCGCCAATGTGATGCGGCCTTACCTGGAGGCCATTCAATGAGTGGCAACCCTGCGGCGTCAGTCCGGGCGCGCTTGCTGAATCTGGCCAAAGCCGAAGGATCGGACTTCAATGGCGTGTTGGTCCGCTACGCGCTGGAGCGCTTGCTGTACCGCCTCAGCCAGTCGGCCTATGCGGATCGCTTCTTGCTCAAAGGCGCCATGCTGTTTGCGCTCTGGTACGACATGCCGCACAGGTCCACGCGAGATGCAGACTTGCTGGGTTTTGGCCCAAGCGACCTGGAGTCCATCAAACAGACCTTCTTTGACATCGCATCGGTTGCAGTAGCAGACGGCATCACCTTCGATCCAAACAGCGTCAGCGTGCAAGAAATTCGCAAAGAGGCGGGCTACGCCGGTGCTCGGGTGCTGATCACCGGTGAGCTGGCCGGTGCGCGTTGCAAAACGCAGGTGGACATCGGCTTTGGCGATGCAGTTACACCCGGGCCGGTACTGGCCGTGTACCCGGTGCTGCTTGCCGACTTTGCGGCGCCCACCCTGCAAACCTACCCGGTGTACACGGTCATTGCTGAAAAGCTCCACGCTATCGCGTTGCTGGGCATGACCAACAGCCGTCTCAAAGATTACCTTGATTTGTCCGTGATCTTGGAACGTGAGACGCTGGCACCTGACATCCTGGCCGGGGCCATTGCCGCCACCTTCAGCCGTCGCGCCATGGCTGTACCGATTCAACTGCCCATCGGTTTGAGTGATGAATTCGCTAACGACGCATCACGCCAGACGCTCTGGCGGGCATTTTTGAGAAAGAACCAACTGACGGCCATGCCGCTACCTGAACTGGTTGCGATACTGCGTGCTTCGCTGCAGCCCGCCCTGCTGCAAGCGGTGTTGCTGGCGTGATGTCTCACCAGTCCGAAGGCCGGCAAGGAACTATTAAATTTATAGCTGCTCGCGCACGTTCCATAAGGGCTTTAGGCCAATTTGGCTTATAAAAAAGATATGAAGTCCACTGAATTATTGAAAATAATCTGAGTTTTCATAATTTATCCAAATCCAGATAACTCTGGATATGTGCTCGGGCAACGCCCGCCAATCCTAAAGAAACCACCCTGCCGATGACCGTTAAAACCTTGCTGATTGCCACTGGCCGGCTCCCGTTGTGGGTGTTGATGAGGCTCCAATGTGCTACTGTATTTATATCTGCTTGCGCAGGTAATACGTGGGCTATAGCCCGATTTTTCATAAATTTCTGCAAGAACGTTGGTCAATGGCAGCAGAGCGAATTTGGGGTCGGATTCAAGCCCGCAGGGCGCCGGCTCAGACCCCAATTTCGAACATCCCGCCAGTCTGGTAAAGATTTCGTTCATTCATGCAGCCAGTCAGGCATGGCCACCTCTGACATTGACCTGTTGGCAACATGAGGCGAATTGGCTGCCAACACCTGGCCCCCGAGCGGGCCGACACTCAACTGGATCGAACAATGACACAGACTACGGAGCAGGGAAATGCTCTTGAATTAATAGCTTCTTGCGCAGGAGGAGCGTGCGCTGGAGGCCGATTTGTTATGAATTTTTTGGTTGGTGAGATGAGCGTGGGGGTCATTGCGTGAACGAATTTCAAAAGCACGCTCAGGCATTACCAAACTCATGGCAATGGGTAAATATTGGTGCCGTTACTGATGTGATCGGCGGCGGGACACCGGCTACCAACGACGCGAGTAATTTTGGCGGTGATATTCCTTGGATCACGCCTGCTGATATGTCTCATCACGTTGGTAAGACGATTGCAAAAGGAGCGCGCTCAATTTCTGCAAAGGGTTTAGTTGATTCTGGTGCCCGTTGGCTACCAAAAGGCGCTGTCCTGTTTAGCTCGCGAGCGCCTATCGGTTACACCGCTATTGCTGCGGAAGCGGTGACAACGAACCAAGGTTTCAAGAGTTTTATTCCCGCAACTGGCGTTGAGTCCGATTATTTGTATTACTGGCTTACCAGTGCTAAACCGCTTGCAGAGAGTCTTGCAAGCGGCACAACGTTTCTTGAAATTTCAGGCGCTAAAGCCGCATTAATCCCTTTTCCTTTTGCTCCACACGCCGAACAAACCCGCATCGTCGCCAAGCTCGAAGAACTGCTGTCTGACCTCGACGCGGGCGTGGCGGAACTCAAGGCGGCGCAGAAAAAGCTGGGGCAATACCGCCAGTCGCTGCTGAAAGCGGCGGTCGAAGGCGCGCTGACTGCCGATTGGCGTGCGACGCAACACGCTGGGCGAACGGGGAAAAAAGCGACAACTGAATCCGGCGCCGCGCTGCTGGCCCGCATCCTGACCGAGCGCCGCAGCCGCTGGGAAGCCCGCCAACTCGCCAAGTTTCAGGCTCAGGGCAAACCACCGCCCAAAGACTGGCAAACCAAATACCCCGCGCCCGTTGCGCCGGAGATGGCCGGGCTGCCTGAGTTGCCGGTGGGGTGGGTTTGGGCGAGCGCTGAACAGCTTTGCGATTTCATCACCAAAGGAACGACCCCATCGAAGGGCCTTGATGGCGGCGGCGATAAGGTGATTCCATTTTTGCGAGTAACGAACCTGACCGATCAGGGCTCGTTGGACATGGCTGACAAAGTTTTTGTATCAGAAGAAACGCATCGTGGCTTTCTTGCGCGCTCAGTGGTTTACCCTGGTGATGTGTTGATGAATATCGTCGGCCCGCCGCTTGGACAGGTTTCAGTGGTGCCTGAGACTTTTCCTGAATGGAATATCAATCAGGCTATAGCAATTTTCCGTGCCGTGGATGGCGTGGCGTCCGGGTTTCTTGCTCTCACGCTGCTTGCGCCACCTGCGCAACGTTGGCTCAAAGCCAGATCAAAGACGACCGCGGGGCAAACCAATCTCACGCTGGAAGTTTGCCGCAGCTTGCCAATTCCGTTGCCGCCGGAAGCCGAACAGGTCGCATTGATTGCAGTTGCCGACGAAGCGATCAACAGAGTTGCCGAGCAAGCTAAGGCGATTCAAATCAGCCTCAAACAATCCGCCGCCCAGCGCAAAAACATCCTCAAAGCCGCCTTCTCCGGCCAACTCGTGCCGCAAGACCCCACCGACGAACCCGCCAGCGCGTTGCTGGCGCGCATCCGGGCTGAACGGACGGTGCGGGAGGCCGGGGCGACTCGGGGCCGGGGCAAGAAGAAGGTGACGGCATGAGTCGCAGCAGCATGCGTTTTTTAAGGATTTTGCAGATCGTGTCGGCAGCGTGCGTTGAGGCAACAACATGATTCGTGATGAAGATTATTGGCGCAGTGTGGTGCGTGAACTGGTGGCTTTGCCTGCGGAGACGGGCTGGCTGGAGTTCAAAAACAACAATGGTGATCCTCAGGAGATTGGTGAATACCTTTCGGCATTGGCAAATTCTGCTGCCATGGAGGGCAAGGCGCGTGCTTATCTGATCTGGGGTGTGGATGACGCCAACCACGAAATTCTTGGAACGACGTTCCAACCAAGCACCAAGCGACTAGGCAACGAGGAGCTTGAGAGTTGGCTGCTGCGTCAACTCTCACCGAAGATCGACTTTCGCTTTCACGCGGTCACTGTCGATGACAAAAAGGTGGTTGTGCTGGAGATCGACAGGGCATTTCGCCACCCTGTTCAGTTTGTGGGTGTGGCGTACATCCGAATCGGTTCATACAAAAAAAAGCTCAAGGAATTTCAGGAAAAAGAGCGGGCGCTTTGGCGCATTCTGGATGCGACACCGTTTGAGCTGCTGCCTGCGATGGAGCGGGTGAATGGGGACGATGTCATCAGTTTGCTGGACTACCCGGCTTATTTCGACCTGTTTGCCAGGCCCTTGCCGAACGGGCGCGATGGCATTTTGCAAGCGCTTGTCTCAGACCATTTGATTGAGCGACAGGAGGGTGGCACTTGGATGATTCGTAATCTTGGCGCGATTTTGTTTGCCAAGCGCTTGTCAGATTTTGGCCGGTTGCAGCGCAAGGCGGTCCGCGTCATTGCCTACAAAGGTACTGGCCGGGTGGAGACGCTGAAAGAGACCGAGGGCAATCGAGGCTATGCCGCTGGTTTTGAAGGCTTGATTGGTTTCATTAATGGGTTGCTGCCCGGCAACGAGGTTATAGGTCAGGCACTACGCAAGACGGTCACGGTCTATCCTGAGCTGGCGATTCGCGAGTTGGTTGCCAATGCGTTGATTCATCAGGATTTTTCAATCACGGGCAGTGGCCCCATGGTAGAAATTTTCTCGGACCGCATGGAGATCACAAACCCCGGTGCGCCCTTGGTTGACCCCCAGCGGATGTTGGACCATCCGCCGCGGTCCCGCAATGAGGCCTTGGCATCGCTGATGCGACGGGTCGGAATTTGTGAAGAGCGCGGTAGCGGCGTTGATAAAGTGGTGTCTCTGACCGAGTTCTACCAGTTGCCCGCACCCGCATTTGAGATTGTTGGTGATTCAACACGCAGCACGCTGTTTGCGCCCCGTCCATTGACAAAAATGGACAAGGAAGACCGGATTCGGGCTGTTTACCTCCATGCTTGCCTTCGTTATGTACAACGCGAATTCATGACCAATACCTCGATCCGCGAGCGTTTTGGGATCGAACTCAAGAACAGCGCGACGGCATCCCGATTGCTTAAAGAGGCGATGGGCACGCGCGTGATCCGTTTGGCGGATGAATCGGCGGCATCAAAGCTGCGCAAATATGTGCCGGGTTGGTCCTGATTTGCTTGATGGGTACTTGATGGATTGGCAGTTTTTACTCGCCGCAACATAGAAAACGCATATAAATCAACGCCATGAGCGCATCCCGTTTGCTTGATGGGTACTTGATGACCCCGGTGAAAATCCATAAATACGAATGACGCAGCACACATGAACACCTCCTCCCTCATCCAGAAAGTCTGGAACTTTTGCCACACCCTGCGCGACGACGGGGTGGGCTACGGCGACTATCTGGAGCAGCTGACCTACCTGCTGTTCCTGAAAATGGCGCATGAATACGCGCAAGAGCCGTATTTGCGCGACACGCACATTCCCAAGGGCTACGACTGGCCCCACCTGAAAACCAAGGTGGGCGAGCCGCTGGAGGCGCAAGACCCGACCGACGAACCGGCCAGCGTGCTGCTGGCGCGCATCCGCGCCGAACGGGTTGAACGTGACAAAAGCCCCAAGGCCCGAAAACCCCGCGCCGCGAAGGAATCCGCATGAGCAAGCTGGCCCACTACGCCGGTCTTCTGACCGAGATCAAAACCCGCATCCAGTCCGCCCAGACGCAGGCCGTGCTGGCGGTCAATGGCGAGATGACCCGGCTGTATTGGCAAATCGGGCAATTGCTGGATGCCCGCCAGGCCGAGGCGGGCTGGGGCGCAGGCGTGATTCCAAGGCTGGCGCGCGATATTGGCAATGAGCTGGCGGAGGTGAAGGGATTCTCGGAGCGTAATTTGAAGCGCATGCTGGCGTTTTACCGCGCCTATGCGTCAGAGCCGGAATTTGTGCCACAGCTTGTGGCACAAACAGGCGCAGGAATAAAAGTGCCACAGGCTGTGGCACCAAGTGCAGCCCAGGTAGGCGCGACCTTGTTGGCGCTGCCTTGGGGCCATCACATTCTTTTGCTGGAGCGTGTCAAAGACCTTTGCGTGCGCCGCTGGTACATGACGCAAACGCTGGCGTGTGGCTGGAGTCGAAATATTCTGGCTCTGCAGATTGAAAGCGCAGCCCACGCCCGCCAAGGCCAGACGGTCAGCAACTTTACGGCACGCCTGCCAGCACCGCAGTCTGACTTGGCGCAGCAGGCTTTGAGAGACCCCTACATCTTCGACCTCCTGACGCTGGAAGCCACGTTCCACGAGCGCGAGCTGGAAACGGGGCTGGTGGCGCATCTGGAAAAGTTCTTGCTGGAACTCGGGCAGGGTTTTGCCTTCGTCGGGCGGCAATATCACCTGGCCGTGGGCGAAAGCGACTTCTACATGGACCTGCTGTTTTATCACCTGAAACTGCGCAGCTACGTGGTGATTGAACTCAAGCGCGGCGATTTCAAACCCGAATACGCTGGCAAACTCAATTTTTACTGCAACGTGGTGGATGACACTTTGCGCCACGCCAGCGATGCGCCGACCATCGGCCTGATGCTGTGCCAGGGCAAAGACAATGTGCTGGCCGAGTACGCGCTGCGCGGTATCGACAAGCCCATCGGCATTGCCAGCTACGAGCTGACCCGCGCCCTGCCCGAAGCCCTGCAAAGCGCACTGCCCAGCATTGAAGCGATCGAGGCCGAGTTGAGCGGGCTGGCTCCTGAAACGAATCCGGAGTCCAGCGAATGAACAAACGATGCGCTGGCGTTGGCCCATGCGCGGCTGATCGCAAAAGATGCTGCTCAAGCGTCTGATATGTCCAAACCGAATTTGAAACCCCGCACCATGAACACCTCCTCCCTCATCCAGAAAGTCTGGAATTTCTGCCACACCTTGCGCGACGACGGGGTGGGCTATGGCGATTATCTGGAACAACTCACCTACTTGCTGTTCCTGAAAATGGCGCACGAATACGCGCAAGAGCCGTATTTGCGGGACACGCACATTCCCAAGGGCTACGACTGGCCCCACCTGAAAACCAAGGTGGGTGAACCGCTGGAAGCGCAGTATTTGGCGACGCTGCATCGGCTGGGGACTGAACCGGGCATGCTGGGCGCCATCTTTTTCAAGGCACAAAACAAGATTCAGGACCCGGCCAAGCTCTCACGGCTGGTGCAGCTGATCGACGCCGAAAGCTGGGTCGGCATGGACGCCGATACCAAGGGCGACCTGTACGAAGGGCTGCTGCAAAAGAATGCGGAAGACACCAAAAGCGGTGCTGGCCAGTATTTCACGCCGCGCGCGCTGATTCAGGCGATGGTGGAGTGTGTGCGCCCGGAGCCGCTCAAAACCATTGCCGATCCGGCCTGCGGCACCGGTGGTTTCTTTTTGGGTGCGCAGCAATGGCTGCTGGGGCAAAACCTGAACCGCAAGGCGGCGGAGTTTTTACGCAACCAGACTTTTCACGGTAACGAGATCGTGGCGGGCACGCGGCGCATGTGCCTGATGAACCTGTTTTTGCACAACATTGGCGACTTGACCGGCGAGCCCACGGTGGACCGCGCCGATGCGCTGATTGCCGACTCCGGCCAACGTTTTGATTACGTGCTGGCGAACCCGCCGTTTGGCAAGAAAAGCAGCATGACCATTACCAACGCCGAGGGCGAGGAAGACCGCGATGCGCTGACCTACGAGCGGCAGGACTTTTGGGAAACCACGTCGAATAAACAGCTCAACTTTTTGCAGCACATTGTCACCATCCTCAAGGACAACGGGCAGGCGGCGGTGGTGCTGCCGGACAACGTGTTGTTTGAGGGTGGGGCGGGCGAGAAAATCCGCCGCAAGCTGCTGGAAACCTGCGACGTGCATACCGTGCTGCGCTTGCCCACCGGCATTTTTTACGCGCAGGGCGTGAAGGCGAATGTGGTGTTTTTTAATGCCAAGCCCAAAGACGGCAAGGTGCATACCAAGGGTGTTTGGTTTTATGACTTGCGCACCAACAAGCATTTCACCCTGAAAACCCGCACGCTCAAACTGGACGATTTGCAGGATTTCATTGCCTGCTACCACCCGGAAAACCGTCACCAGCGTACTCAAACTGAGCGTTTTAAGTGCTACTCCTACGCCGACCTGATGGCCCGCGACAAGGCCAGTCTGGATATCTTCTGGCTAAAGGACGACAGCCTGGACAATCTGGAAGACTTGCCGCCGCCCGACGTGTTGCAGCAGGAAATCATCGACCACCTGGAGGCGGCGCTGGCGGCATTTCGGGATGTGGCAGCGGGGCTGCCAACGCGGGAGTTGGCGTGATACCCGGAGGGTTTCATGTTAAATTGCTATATAAATAATAGCTGTTCGCGCATATATTACATGGGCTAGAGGCTTATTTAGCTTATAAAAACTTAAAAATCCAGCGAGGTGGACAAGCGCCACTGTTTTGAGCGTCAAGGGCTTTTGGCCCTGCGGAATTTGAGCACTCGGGTGGCCAGCAGCGTTTCGGTCAAAAAACCTAACAACGCCAGTAAAAAGCACACCACCCC
>JBBQSS010000108.1:0-9254 GCA_038213665.1 Burkholderiales bacterium
TACCCATCTGACTTGTCTTTTTGTCCATCTGCTGCGTTGCAAAAACGGTTGTATAGCTCGCTATACGCCCATTTTTACGCCTTGCAGCTGAACAAAAATCCTGCGTCATCTGGGCATATTTATTCTTGGAAATCACCTAACAAGTTTTGCCTCGGGTTGGTGGTCTAGCAGCCTGTCGATTAAACAGGTTCGCAATCGTAGTCGCCGTCAACAATGGAGGTCTTAAATGGGGTCGCTATTTGCGCAAGCAGACCACACAGTAGATCAAATCTTATATCGACATGGAAGGACTGCTGCCTGCCAGTAGTTGACAGCCACAGGCGTTCAACAAACGGCCGCTTTGTTGACACCCCAGAAGCATGCGTTGCACCCGACCTTTTTGGGGCGGTTCGTGTTCATCAACTCACCCGCAAAATAAGAGTGAAGTCAACCGAGGCGTTGACCCCTCATTGCGCTGGATTTTTTGCTATTTAAAACATAGCTGCTCGCGCTTACCAAATAAGGGCTAGAGCCCTATTTTTCTTATAAATTGCGGGCTATGCCCTTGTTGATCTGGTGGGCTGGTGGGCTGGCGCGCAACAAGCGGCCACAGCGAACCGCGCCGCCGGTTGCATGACACTGTCAACGTCAACGTCAACGCTGGCGATTTTTTCAGAACACACAACGCACTGCGCACAAACGTCGCCAGCGCATGGTCAAGCAGCCCCTTGATATCCGCAATTTCTACGCAGACTGGTGGCGCTCCTGCCGGGTGGCCAGGGTGCGTCTGGCTTTGGCCTCTGCCGGGGCTTGCCGGGGCAGCCAACCGTGCAAGGCCCGGGGGTTGGCGCGTGCACCGCTGGCGATGTAGTCGGCCAGCAAGGCCTGGCGCACCCGCTCGGCGGGCAGCAGGCCGGGTTGACTCAGGTAGTCAAACAAGGCATCTACCAGCGCCTCGGGGGTCAGCTTGTGGGTGGCGCCCTGACGCTGCCACAGCCAGTCAGAGAAAGTCCAAAAACGCCAAAATTGTGAGGAAGTTGGCGCGTGCAGCAGCAGCGCCAGCGTTTGCGCAAAACGCCCGGAGTTGGCCAGCAGATCCCAGTAGCGGGCAAAACGGCTGAAGTGCCGCAGCTTGATCGCATCGACCACGCCGGTGTGCTGCACGGTGTAGGGTGGCTCGGATGCGTAAACCATGCCATGCGCCGCAGTATGGCGGGTGATGGGGGTGCCGCGCAGGCGCTTCAAGATACCCAGTTGAATTTCATGCGGGCCAATGGCCAGCAGGCGATCAAAGCCGTCGGCAAAACTTTGCAGCGTCTCGCCCGGCAGGCCAAAGATCAAATCGGCATGCAGGTGCGCGTGGGTGTGGGCCAGCAGCCAGCGCAGGTTGGTCTCGGTGGCGGCATTGTCCTGACGGCGCGAGATGGTGTGCTGCACGGCAGCGTTAAAGCTCTGCACGCCCACTTCCAGCTGCAACACGCCGGGTGGAAACTGCGCCAGCAGTGCCTTCAGACGATCCGGAAGATGGTCGGGGATGACTTCAAAATGCAAGAAAAGTTGCTCGTTGGCGGGGGCACCGGGCGCGGGCAAGCGGTTCAGAAAAAACTGCAGGATGCGCGCGGAGTTGTCAATTTTCAGATTGAAGGTGCGGTCGACAAACTTGAAATTGCGCGCCCCGCGCTGGTACAAACCATCCAGTGCGCTCAGCAACCGGTCCAGCGCAAACGCCCACGCGGTTTTGTCGAGCGAGCTCAGACAAAACTCGCACTTGAACGGGCAGCCGCGCGAGGCCTCCACATACAGCAGGCGGTGCGCCAGGTCGGCATCGCTGTACTCGGCATAAGGCAGGGCCATGTCATCCAGCGGCGGTTGTTCGCCGGGGATGATCTTCATCAAAGGTTGCGGGCCGTCAATCAACGCGCGGCACAGCTTGGCAAAACTCACGTCACCCCAGCCGGTAATGACATGATCGGCCCATGCGGTGATGGCTTGTTGGCCGGTTTCATGGCTGACTTCGGGCCCGCCCAGCACCAGTTTGACATCAGGCCGGGCGGCTTTGAGCAAGCGCAGCACCTCAAAAGTTTGTGTCACGTTCCAGATGTACACGCCAAAACCGATGATCTGACACTTGGCGGGGTGCGTGGCGGGCACACCGGGCAGCGCCTGTGCCGCTGCGCCGGGAAACAGCGGCGTCATGGCCGGAGGCTGGGCCATAGCGGGCGCCGGCCCCAGAGTGCGCAGCAGGTCGGCCACCACCTCGGACGGCGCTCGGTTGATGGTGTACTCGCGCAACACGGTCTGGGCACGCAGGCCCGCACCACCGTGGCGATCCAGATTGGCCAGCAGGTAACGCAAGCCCAGCGAGGCGTGAATGTAGCGGGCGTTGAGCGTGGCCAGGATGATGCGGGGCCGCATGCTGGGCGTCTTGCTGGTCGTATGGCAGAAAGGAATGTCGGGGACAGGGCTGGTCATAAGCCGCCTATTCTGCGTGCAATTTCACCCATGCGCTGATGCACGCACCAACTTGCCGCAGGCGGTACAACCGGCGTGAACATAGCGGCCAAAATTCGCCACAATCACACCCATGCAAGGCCAAACTGGTCTTTTCCATTTCAACGATCAAACAAAGGATTTTCATGAGCCAAAGCAAATTCCGCCTGGTGACCCGCAGTGACTTCGACGGTCTGGTCTGTGCCGTGTTGCTCAAAGAGCTGGACCTGATTGACGACATCAGGTTTGTCCACCCCAAGGACATGCAGGACGGTAAGATCGACATCACCGCGCGCGACATCACCACCAACCTGCCCTATGTGGCCGCAGCGCATTTGGCGTTTGACCACCACGAGTCAGAAACCATCCGCATCACCGGCGAGCGGCCCAACCACATCATCTCGGCCCATGCGCCCTCGGCGGCCCGGGTGGTGTATGACTACTATGGCGGAGCCAAGGCCTTCCCCAGCGTCAGCGACGAGATGATGCAGGCGGTCGACAAGGCCGACTCGGCGCAGTTCAGCCATGATGAAATTTTGCACCCCGCAGACTGGGTGCTGTTGAACTACCTGATGGATTCGCGCACCGGGTTGGGGCGTTTCCGGGAATTCCGCGTCAGCAACTACCAGTTGATGATGGACCTGATCGACTACTGCCGCAGCCACGGCATTGACGACATTCTGAAGCTGCCCGATGTGGTGGAACGGGTGGAGCTGTACGTTGACCATGCAAGCAAAGCGCGTGAACAAATTGAGCGTTGCGCCACGGTGCACAGCAACCTGGTGGTGCTGGACCTGCGCGGTGAGGACACCATCTTTGCCGCCAACCGCTTCATGATTTACGCGCTGTACCCGCAGTGCAACATCTCCATCCACGTGTTGTGGGGCGTGCAAAAGCAAAACACCGTGTTTGCCACCGGCAAGTCCATCCTGGACCGCAGCAGCAAGACCCATGTGGGTGAGCTGATGCTGCAGTACGGCGGCGGTGGCCACAATGCGGCCGGCACCTGCCAGGTCGACAACGCGCAGGCCGCAGAGGTGCTGCAGGCCTTGATCACGCAGATCAATCTTGACGGCTGATTTTTTAAGCGTTTTAGGCCGCTGGCCTCAGCGGGTTGCAGCCAGAGCTGGCACCAACCGCCTCAGCGCAGCAGCAGCGTGGCAAACCCGGCGCTTTTGAGTAACTCTGAGGTCTTGCTGCCCAAAAAAAACTGGCGCAGTCGCGAGTGGCTGTAGGCACCCATCACCATCAAGTCATGGGCCTGCGTTTTCACAACCTCCGCGATCACATCGTGTCTGCCAGAAGCACGCGTTTTTCGGCCTGGCCGGTGGCGGGGTTGAAGACGTCGGCCGTGCGCGTGCCGCCGCTGACCAACTGGCCGTCGATCAGGTGGGCCACGCTGGGCAGGTCTTGACGTGTGGGGCGTGTGCTTGCCACGGGGGTGCTTTTTGTTATGTATAAAATGGCCTCTAGCCCTTATTTTCATTGCGCAAGCAGCTATATTTTTAAGAGCAATCGTATCGCGTCGATGCAACCATGTCTTCGCGCACCAGAATGTCCAGCGCCGTCAGGCCCACCGCACACGCCACCGGGTGTGCCGAATCGGTGTAGCCGTGGGCAAATTCCAGCAGGTAGTCCGGCCCGCTCCGCAGCCGTCCCAAACAGCATGGTTTCCCCTAGCATCCGCCAGGCCTGCAGCGTGTTCAAATGGGTGGCGTCAAACCTTCACCTCGCCCTGCACCTCGCCACAGCGCACCGAAAAGCACCACCCACACCTTCATGCGTTTTGAGATCAACGAGCACACGCTGCCACGGCTGCACCTGGCTGGCACGCTGGCCATTGTCATGCTGCTCACCTTTGCATTGGGCGGCTTTTTTTCCTGGCGCAGCGATCAAGAGCACCAAGCCTCGCTGTCGCGCGTGGCGCAGGCCGTGCAGGTGCAGCAACAGACCCGGCTCACCGCCGAACTTGATTCCGCCGCCAACTTTCTGGAATTCACCCGCAAACGCACCGAAGACCTGCTCAAAAACAGCCTGCGCGAGAAAGTGGATGCCGCCATGCAGGTGGCCCAGGCCATTCATGCGCTGGAATCACCCAAGCGAAGCGACACGGACGTCAAGCGCCTGATCGTCGAGGCCTTGCGCCAAGCCCGTTTTTATGACAACCGTGGCTATTACTTCATTGACGACATGCAAGGCCAGTTCATCTTGCTGCCAACTGCGCCGCAGCTGGAAGGCAAAAACCACCTGAACAACCGCGACGACAACGGCCACTTCCTCATGCGCGGCCTGATTGAAGCCGCAAAGCGGCCCGAGGGCCAGGGGTTTTCCAGCTACCGCTGGTTCACGCCGGACAACCCCAAGGTGATGGCCAACAAACTGGCCTACGTGCGCCACTTTGCGCCCTATGACTGGTTGATTGGCACCGGCGACTACACCTACAAATGGGAGCAAGGGCAAAAGCAGGAGGTGATTGCCCGCCTGCGCGCCCTCAAATTCGGGCGCAGCGGCTACATCGGCCTGCTTGACCGCGCCGGCCACTCGGTGCTGTCGCCGTCAGACCCTCAGCTCGAAGGCCAGCATTATCAACACATGCCAGCCGCGCAAAGTGCGCCGCTGGCGCAAGTGATGGCCACCGCGCTGGCTGGAGGCGGCTTTGTGCACTACACCTGGCCGGACCAGGCTGCTGGCATCACCGTGAACAAAACCGCCCTGGTGCGGCAAGTGGAGCCCTGGGGCTGGGTGCTGGTGGCGAGCATGCGGGATGACGAAATGCAAGACGCTGTGCGCCACGAATTGGGGCAACAAGCCAGCAGCACCCGCCACCAACGTGACCTGCTGTTGCCGCTGCTGCTGGCGCTGGCGCTTGGTTTGGCGGCCTCCTACGCGTTTTCGCGCTGGTCGCGCCGGCTGTTTGTAAGCTACCACGCCGACATGCTGGCCAAAAACCAGGCCGTGGCCGACAGTGAAGCGCTGTTTCGTGCGGTGTTTGACAACGCCGCCGTGGGCATTGCCCAGCGCACGCCAAGCGGTGAGGTGCTGCAAATCAACCAAAAATTTTGCGAGTTGCTGGGGCTCACCCGCGATGAGGTGCTGGCTGCTGATTTCACGTTCAAGGCCATCACGCATCCGGAAGATTTACCGGCCAACCTGGCCAAGGTTCAGGGCCTGCTCGACGGGCTGGGCGACAACTACCACCAGGAATTGCGCTACCTCCACAAAGCCGGTCATCCGGTCTGGGTCAACCTGGCAGTGCATCTGGTGCGCGATGCCGTGGGCGCGCCGCGCTACTTCATCCTGGCCGTGCACGACATCACCGAGCACAAGCGGGCAGAGCAAGAGCAGCAGCTTGCCGCCAGCGTCTTCAGCCATGCGCGTGAAGGCATCATGATCACCGACGTGGAGGGCACCATCGTCGACATCAACGCGGCGTTCACCCGCATCACCGGCTACAGCCGCACCGAGGCCATCGGCCAGAACCCGCGGCTGCTGAGTTCCGGCCGGCAAAGCCCAAGCTACTACGCCGAGATGTGGCACAACATCAAGCAGCACGGGCATTGGTACGGTGAAATCTGGAACCGGCGCAAAGACGGCGAGGTCTTTGCCGAGATGCAAACCATCAGCGCGGTGCGTGATGCCCGGGGTGAGATCGCGCACTTTGTGTCCTTGTTCTCGGACATCACCACAGTCAAGGCACACGAACTGCAACTTGAGCAACTGGCGCACTTTGACGAACTCACCAAACTGCCCAACCGGGTGCTGCTGGCAGACCGGCTGCGCCAGGCCATGCGCCAGGTGCAGCGGCACGGCCATTGGCTGGCCGTGGTCTTTCTGGACCTGGACGGCTTCAAAAGCATCAACGACAACCATGGCCACGATACCGGTGACCAGCTGCTGACCGCAGTGACGGCCCGCATGCGGGCTGCCCTGCGCGATGGCGACACCCTGGCGCGCGTCGGTGGTGATGAATTTGTGGCGGTGCTGGTTGACTTGCCCGAGGCAGGCGCATGCACGCCCCTCATGACGCGCCTCCTCAAAGCCGCCCGCGAGCCGCTGATGCTGGGTGACAACACCCTGCAGGTCTCGGCCAGCCTGGGGGTCACCTTTTACCCGCAACCCGGCGACATTGACGCCGAACAGCTGCAACGTCAGGCCGACCAGGCCATGTACCAGGCCAAGCTGGCTGGGAAAAACCGTTTTCATGTGTTTGATGCCGAACTTGACCGCAATGTGCGCGGCCACCATGAAAGCCGCTCGCATGTGCGCCACGCCCTGGTGCACGGCGAGCTGGTGCTGTATTACCAGCCCAAGGTCAACATGCGCACCGGTCAGATCACGGGCGCTGAAGCGCTGATCCGCTGGCAGCATCCCGAGCAAGGCCTGCTGGCCCCGGCCATGTTCTTGCCGGTGATTGAAAACGACCCGCTGGCGGTCGAAGTGGGCGAATGGGTGATGCACACCGCGCTCAAGCAAATGCTGACGTGGCACGCGCAGGGGCTGGACATTCCGGTGAGCGTGAACGTGAGTGCGCGCCAGTTGCAACAACCCGACTTCGTGGCGCGCCTGCAAGGCATTCTGGCCGCCCACCCGGGCACCACACCAAGTTGCCTGGCGCTTGAAGTGTTGGAAACCAGCGCCCTGGACGACATTGCGTTGGCCACGCAAGTGATTGAAGCCTGCCGCAAGATGGGGGTGATGTTTGCGCTGGATGACTTCGGCACCGGCTACTCGTCGCTGACCTACCTGAAACGCCTGCCCGTGACCCAGCTCAAGATCGACCAGAGCTTTGTGCGCGACATGCTGGAAGACCCCGACGACATGGCGATTTTGCAAGGGGTGATTGGCCTGGCCCGCGCCTTTAAACGCGAGGTGATCGCCGAGGGCGTGGAAACCGTGGCCCATGGCACGGCCTTGCTCAAACTCGGCTGCGAACTGGCGCAGGGCTATGGCATTGCCCGCCCCATGCCCGCCGCAGACCTGCCCGAATGGGCCCGGCGCTGGCAACCCGATGCCGCCTGGACGGCCCCGCCAGAACCCTGACATCACCACCAAAAATATATGCATTTTCAAGCTGTAGCCCTTATTGAATAAGCGAAAGCAGCTATTGTATGTATAGCATATAAACCACGAAGACAGCCCATGCCCCTGCACCACCTGACTGACTGCGGCACCGTTGCCATCTTTGTCGTGGTCGATGCAGGCATGTTCCTGGGCGGTTTTCCGCGCCTGAAGCTCGACCGCTCGGGGGTGGCGCTGCTGGCCGTGGCGTGGGCCTGGCGACACTGACGATGATGCACAAAGCGCCCAAGTGCAGTAGCATCAAGTCCCATTGCGCCCCTGTACCCTCTCTAATTACCTGGCGACAACCGCACCTTCCCATGCCCATGACATCTGCCAACTCCCTGATCGCGCACGCTGAGATATTCCCCTGGAACGACAACTTTGCCACCGGCATTGAGGCCATTGACAGCCAGCACCACAAGCTGGTGGACTTGCTCAACAAGCTCGCCAGCCACATGGCGTTTGGCTCGGACGAAGCCACCCTGTAAGCCGTGTTTGACGAACTGGCCGACTACACCGTGTACCACTTCCAGACCGAAGAAGGCATCTGGCAAAAATTCCTCGGCGACGATGCTCTGGCGCTGGCGCACCAGCATTCGCACGCCGCCTTCATGACCAAAGTGGTGAGCGTGCGCGGCGAGGTCGACGCCTTGCACAACGAAGAAGCCATTGACGAGCTGGTGACGTTTCTGACGCACTGGCTGGCGTTTCATATTCTTGAAGACGACACCTACCTGGCCAACATCGTGCATGGCCTGCAGCGCGGTCAGAGTTTGCCAGCGGCCAAAGAGACCGCCTCGGCCCAAATGAAAGGCGCGGCGCGGGTGCTGATTGAAGCCGTACTCAGCATGTATGACAGCCTGTCAAGCCGCACCCTGGCGCTGCTGCGCGAGGTCAACCAACGCCGCCGCACCGAAGTCAAACTGCGCCTGGCCAGCAACATCATCGAGAGTTCGGCCGATGGCATTTTCATCACCGACGCGCAGGGGCTGATCACCGACGTCAACCCGGCCTTTTGCCTGGACGTGCGTCGCCCGCGCGAGGCCCTGCTGGGCGAGCAAGTGCGCGCCGTCAAACCCAGCCTGTTCAGTTCTGAGCCAGGGCAGAAGGTCTGGACGGCGGCGGCCCGGGCTGGCCATTGGGCCGGTGAACTCAGCAGCCGCAAACCCGGCGGCGAGCTGGAGCTGGTCTGGCTGACACTCTCCACGGTCACCGACGAGACCTCGGACAAGCTGAACTATGTGGGCATGCTGTCGTCGATCTCGCAGCTGATCGAGCGTCACCATGCGCTGGAATTGGCCGCCAACCACGACCCCCTCACCGGCCTGCCCAACCGCCGCTTGCTCGACGACCGGCTGGCCCAGGCCATGGAACGCAGCAAGCGCAACAACACCCAGCTGGCCGTGTGTTACCTCGACCTGGATGCGTTCAAGCCGGTCAATGACAGCTTTGGCCACCCCGTGGGTGACGAGGTGCTGCGTGTGGTGGCCCGGCGCATGAGCCAAATCCTGCGCGGTTCCGACACCGTGGCACGCATCGGCGGCGACGAATTTGTGCTGTTGCTGGGTGAACTGGCCCACCCGGGTGAGGCGACACAGCTGCTGGAGCGCTTGCTGCTCGAAGTGAGTCAACCGATTGAGGTGGGCAGTCAACACGTGCAGGTGGCCGCCAGCGTGGGCGTCACGCACTACCCGGAGGATGCCAGCGATGCCACTGGGCTGCTG
>JBBQSS010000109.1:0-9217 GCA_038213665.1 Burkholderiales bacterium
CCATTACGAAGACAGCGTGGTGGACCGCTTTGTGGACAAGGCGTCCGACAACGGCATGGATGTCTTTCGCATCTTTGATGCGCTCAACGACATCCGCAACATCCGCCATTCGGTGCAAGCCGTGCGCCGCAACGGCACGCACGCGCTAGGCACCAGTTGCTACACGGTCCGCCCCCTGCACCCCACTGAGACAGGGGTCGAGATGGCCGAGCGCCTGGTAGAGTTGGGCTGCGACTCGATCTGCCTCAAAGACATGGCGGCACTGCTCAAGCCGCAGGCCGCTTTTGACATTGTCAAAGGCATCAAGACACGTTGTGGCGAGAGCGTGCGCATTCACGTTCATACCCACGCCACCACCGGTGTCACGCTGGTGTCGCTGATGAAAGCCATCGAAGCCGGGGCCGACTGCGTGGACACCGCCATCAGCTCACTGAGCCTGGGGCCCGGCCACAACCCGACAGAAAGCCTGGTGGCCATGCTTGACGGTACTGGCTACCAGGCGCTGCTGGACAAGGACTGCCTGCACCGCATCAAGACCCATTTCGCCGCGGTGCGCCCGCGTTATCAGGCCTTCATGTCCAACATCCATGGGGTCGAGACCGACATCTTTGACAGCCAGATCCCGGGCGGCATGATTTCCAACATGGAAAGCCAGTTGAAACAGCAAAATGCCGGGGATCGCATTGACGAGGTGTTCATCGAGGTGCCGCGCGTGCGTGAAGATGCCGGTTTTCCACCGCTGGTCACACCGTCGAGCCAAATTGTCGGCACGCAAGCGGTCTTCAATGTCTTGATGGGGCGCTACAAGGTGATGTCAAGCGAGTTCGCTGACCTGATGCTGGGCTATTACGGCAAGACACCGGGCGAACGTGACCCTGAAGTGCTGGCGCTGGCCGCTGCGCAAGCCCATAAACCGGCAATCGAGGTTCGCCCCGCCGACCTGCTGCAGCCCGAGTGGGAAAGTCTGGCAAGCGCTGCCAGCGCACTGCCTGGCTGCAACGGCAGCGAAGAAGATGTGCTGACCTACGCCATGTTTCCGCAGGTCGCGCCCGGATTTTTTGAGAAGCGTGCGCAAGGGCCGCTCAATCTCGGGCGCACGCCAAAGGTGGCTGGAAACCCGGTTGAATCGGGTTCGGCGAACACATCGGTGCAAACGCCGGTCACGTACGACGTCAAGCTCAACGGCCGCACACATCGGGTGTCCGTGACCCCCATCGAAAAATAAACAGGGAACACCATGACTGCCATGCAGACAAAAATTGAAGAACTCCGTCGTCGGCAAGCGCAGGCTTACCTGGGTGGCGGCGCCGACAAACAGGACAAGCAGCACCAGAGCGGCCGCCTGACGGCACGCGAACGGGTCACGGCTTTGGTTGATGAGGGCAGCTTTGACGAGGTGGGGCTGTTTGTCAATCACCACTCCGCCGCGTTCGGCATGCAGGGCAAAACCTTGGCCGCAGACGGCGTGCTGACTGGTGCGGCGTCGGTCAACGGGCGACTGGTGCACCTGGCCAGCCAGGACTTCACGGTGGCGGGCGGCTCGGCTGGTGAAATGCATTCGATCAAGGTCGCCGACATCATGAAAGAGTCCTTGCGCACCGGCTCGCCCTTTGTATTCATCAATGACTCGGGCGGCGCAAGGGTGCAGGAAGGCATCGCATCTCTGTCGGGTTATGGCAAGGTCTTTCATGCCAATGTGCTGCTCTCAGGCGCCGTGCCGCAGATATCCCTGATCTGTGGCCCTTGTGCCGGCGGGGCCGCCTACAGCCCGGCGCTGACCGACTTCATCATCCAGACGCGTCAGGCCCAGATGTTCATCACGGGGCCACAAGTCATCAAGCAGGTGACCGGGGAAGATGTCAGCGCGGAAGAGCTCGGCGGCGCCGATGCCCACATGGTGCATTCAGGTGTCATCCATTTCATCGCCGACGATGACCAACACGCCATTTTGCTGTGCCACAAGCTGCTCAGTTTTCTGCCGTCAAACAACCTTGAAGATCCGCCACAGACCGAGGGTGACCGTTCGGTTGAGCCCAACCCGGTGCTGGAAACCATCCTGCCGGAAGAGTCCAAGCAGGGCTACGACATGCGCGCCGTGATTGAGTCGATTGTCGATTTCGGCGACTTCTTTGAGGTCCAGGCGGGCTACGCGATGAACATCGTGGTGGGCTTCGCCCGCATTTGTGGCAGTTCGGTTGGTGTGATTGCCAACCAGCCGACAGTGCTGGCCGGCGCGCTCGACATCAATGCCTCCAACAAGGCGGCGCGCTTCATCCGCTTTTGCAACGCCTTCAACATCCCTTTGGTCACGCTGGTCGATGTGCCCGGTTTCATGCCGGGGGTGGAACAGGAATATGGCGGCATCATCCGCCATGGCGCCAAGCTGCTGTTTGCCTACGCTGCGGCAACCGTGCCCAAGATCACTGTCATTCTGCGCAAGAGCTACGGTGGTGCCTACCTCGCCATGTGCGGCAAGGACCTTGACGCTGACCGTGTCTTTGCCTGGCCCACGGCCGAGATTGCCGTGATGGGCGCCGAGGGCGCGGCAGAGATCGTGTTCCGCAAGGAGATTGCCGAAGCGGCCGATCCGGCCCAACGCCGCACAGAGCTGATCAAGAACTACCGCGACACCTTCTCCAACCCCTACGTCGCCGCCGAACAGCGGCTGGTGGACTCGGTGATCGAGCCCAAGCACACCCGTCGGCACATCGCACAAGCGCTGGAGTACCTGCGCATCAAACGCGTGCCAAGGCCGCACAAAAAACATGGTCTGATGCCGCTTTAGGACGCACACCATGCAAGCACAAAGCAACGACCCACTGGCGCTTGTCGCAGAGATGCGCGAGGAAATCAAGGCCCTCATGCTGCGCGTGAGCGCTCTGGAACACAATGCTGCCCGGGCCGCAGCAGCCCCTGCCGCACCCAGCGATGAAGACATGCTGGCCATCTCGGCTGCCGTGGCTGCTTTTCTCGGGGTGCGTGCGCGCATCCGCCAAGTGCGCCTGGTGCACTCCAGCGCCTGGGCACAGGTCGGGCGCATGGGCACCCACGCCTCGCACCACACACATTGAATGGAACACCCGTGAAACTACGCATCACCCTGGACGAAAGAACCTTTGAAGTAGAGGTCGAGGTGGCTGACGCAGACCATGCCAGCCTGCCTCCGGCCTACCCAATAGGCTCGGCGCGGCTGGCTGGCAGCGCTGCCAGCGCCTATGCCCCTGCCGCAGGCCAACCGGCCAGCGCAGCGCCGCCTGCCGTGGCTGACGAAAGCAAAGCCTGCCGCAGCCCGGTCTCCGGCGTGGTGGTCAAGGTGGTTGCCAGCGCCGGTGCCAGCATTCAGGCGGGTGACTCGATCCTGGTTTTGGAGGCCATGAAGATGGAGACCAACATCACCGCACCGGTCTCAGGCGTGATCACCGCCATCAAGGTCGCGCAAGGTGACCGTGTGCAAACCGGCGATGTGCTGGTCGAATTTAACTGAACGCCACGGGCTGCCTGGGTGGGCCAGTCAGGCAAACTCAGGCCGTCTGGTACGCCACCCGGCCACCCACCATCGTGCAGCGCACGCGCCCTGGCAACTCGTAGCCTGAGAACGGTGTGTGTTTGCCCTGACTGACCAGGGTGTCGGCTTGCACTGTCCAGTGCGCCTGCGGGTCAAACACACACACGTCACCCAGGCCGCCCACTTGCAAATGGCCAGTGCGCCCCTGGCGAGCGCCCATGGCGGCACCCAGCACCTTGGCCGGGCCATCGGTCACCACTGAAATGGCGCGCGCCAAGTCCACGCCGCTGTCCTGATGCCACTTGTAGGCCAAGCTCAGCAACAGCTCCAGCCCGGTGGCACCGGGCTCACTTTCGGCAAACGGCAAGGTTTTGCCATCTTCGTCCACCGGCGTGTGGTCTGACACAAGGGCGTCGATGCTGCCGTCTGCCAGCCCGGCGCGCAGGGCGTCGCGATCGCGCTGCTGACGCAGCGGCGGGTTCAGGCGCGCGCGGCTGTCAAAGAAACCAATGTCGGTGTCGGTCAGGTGCAGCGAATTGATGCTGACATCACAGGTCAGCTTGAGACCGTCAAGCTTGGCCTGACGCACCAGGTCCACACCTGCTGCGCTGCTGATGCGGCACAGGTGCACGCGGGCGCCAGTGCTGCGCATCAGCTCAAAAATGGTGTGCATGGCGATGGTTTCCGCCATCACCGGCACACCGCTCAAGCCCATGCGGGTCGCCAACGGGCCGCTGGCCGCCACGCCCTGACCCAAAAAATAATCCTGCGGACGCAGCCACACCGCGTAACCAAAGGTGCTGGCGTACTGCAAGGCGCGCTGCAACACCTGGGTGTTGCCCAACATCACCTCGGCCTGGCTGAAGGCCACACAACCGGCGTCGCTCAGCATGACCATCTCGGTCAGGGTGTCGCCCTTGAGGCCGCGCGTGAGTGCACCGAGTGGGTAGACACGCGCCTGCGCCAGCTTTTCGGCCCGAAAGCGTAGCATTTCCACCAAGCCGGGTTCGTCGAGCACCGGGTCGGTGTCGGGCTGGCACACCAGACTGGTCACGCCACCGGCCATGGCGGCAGCCATTTCAGACTCAAGCATGCGGGCGTGTTCGTTGCCGGGCTCGCGCAGGCGTACTGCCAAATCCACCAAACCCGGCAGCACCAGGCAGCCCTCGGCGTTGATGGTGCGCTCTGGCTGAAAATCTGACGCTATATTTTTAATAGCAACCACCGCACCATTTACAAGAGCTACATCTGCTTTTTCATCAAAATCTGTGGCGGGGTCAATGACCCGGCCACCCTGAATCAACACACTTGATTGTTTATTCATCTGCGATTCTCTCAAAAGGTTCAGGCTTCGTTGCCGGCCACGATGCTCATCACCGCCATACGCACGGCAATGCCGAAAGTCACCTGCGGCAAGATCACGCTTTGCTGGCCGTCCACCACGGCAGAGTCAATCTCGACCCCGCGGTTGATCGGGCCGGGATGCATCACGATGGCATCAGGCTTGGCCAGTTGCAACTTGGCCGGCGTCAGGCCAAAGCTCTTGAAAAACTCTTGGCTCGACGGCAGCAGCGCACCGCTCATGCGCTCGTTTTGCAGGCGCAGCATGATGACCACGTCCGCACCCTTGATGCCTTCTTCAAGCGTATGGCACACGCGCACGCCCATGTGCGCCATGTCCGAGGGCACCAGGGTTTTGGGGCCAACGACACGCACCTCGGCACAGCCCAGGGTGGTGAGGGCGTGAATGTCGGAGCGCGCCACGCGTGAGTGCAGCACGTCACCCACAATGGCCACCGTCAGGTTGGCAAAGTCGCCCTTGTAGTGGCGAATGGTGTACATGTCCAAAAGACCCTGCGTCGGGTGGGCGTGGCGGCCGTCACCGGCGTTGACCACATGCACGTGCGGGGCCACATGCTGGGCAATCAGATAAGGCGCGCCAGACTCGCTGTGGCGCACCACAAACAGGTCGGCCGCCATGGCGCTCAGGTTGGCAATGGTGTCAAGCAAGGACTCGCCCTTGGCGGCCGACGACTTGGCAATGTCCAGGTTGATCACGTCTGCGCTGAGGCGCTTGGCAGCAATCTCAAAGGTGGTGCGCGTGCGCGTGGAGTTCTCAAAAAACAGGTTGAAGACACTCTTGCCGCGCAACAAGGGCACTTTTTTGACTTCGCGGTTGCCCACCGAGACAAAGTTGGCGGCGGTATCGAGCACCTGGGTCAGGATGCTCTTGGGCAAGCCCTCGGTGGAGAGCAAATGGATCAGCTCACCGTTTTTGTTGAGCTGCGGGTTGCGCTTGTACAGCATGGCTAGATGTCTTTCACATTGAAACTGAATGTGCCGGACGCATCGCGCGCCAGCGACAGCGACTGCGTGGCGGGCAAGCTGATGTGCGCCATGCACAGGTCAGCAGCAACAGGCAACTCGCGCCCGCCCCGGTCCACCAGCACCGCCAGCCGCACACTGGCCGGGCGGCCAAAGTCAAACAACTCGTTGAGCACAGCGCGGATGGTGCGCCCGGTGAACAGCACGTCATCCAGCAGCAGCACATGGGCACCATTCACGTCAAACGGAATCTGCGTTTGCGCGCCCGAGGTCATGCCACGGCGGGCGTAGTCATCACGGTGCATGGCTGACGAGATCACACCTATTGGCGGGGTCAAGCCGAGGTCTTTATGCAGGCGCTCGGCCAGCCAGACGCCACCTGAAGCCACACCAACCAACTGGGTCTGCGGTGTGGTCAGACTCCGCAAACCAAGGACCAGGTCGGCGTACAACGCCTCGGCATCCAACAACAAAGCCCCTGCGACAGGGGCAGACCCCGCGCCGCTTGACACGCCTGTGCTCATGGCAGACTCCTTAAAAATTGTTCCAAAATGATGCAGGCCGCCACCGCGTCGGCATCGCGGGCGCCCTGCGAGCGGGCCTCAGTGGTGGTGTAGCGCTCATCCACCTCAAACACCGGTAAATTAAAACGGCCATGCAGCTGGCGGGCAAAACGGCGCGCGCGCACGGTGTTTTCATGGGCAGCGCCGTCCGGGTGAAACGGCACCCCCACCACCAGCGCGTCAGGCTGCCAGGTCTTGAGCTGCTGCGCCACCTTCTCGAACCGGGCGTTGCCTTCGGCCGTGAGGGTGCCCTGCGGCTGCGCGGTGCGCATGAGGCGATTGCCCACGGCAAAACCGGTGCGCTTCATGCCGAAGTCAAGCGCCATGAAGGTTTGCAAGTGGGCGGGCACCACCGGACTCGGGTTGACGCTTGAACTGTCCAACGCGGCGCTCATGCGTGACCCACATCAGGGGACAGCATCCAGGCTTCCAGGCCAAGCAGCTTGAGGGCTTGCGCATAACGCTCGGCCACCGGGGTTTCGAAGATCAGGCGGGTATCGGCCTCAACCGTGAGCCAGCTGTTGTCGCCCAGCTCAGACTCCAGCTGACCTTCGCCCCAGGCCGCATAACCCAATGAAATCAATACCTTGCGTGGCCCGCTGCCGGTGGAGATGGCCTCCAGCACATCGCGCGAGGTGGTCATCTCAAGCCCGCCAGGAATCATCATGGTGCTGGCGTAGACCGGCTGCTCGGGCTTGTCCTGGTCGGCAAACGTGGCTTCATGCAGCACAAAACCGCGTTCGGTCTGCACCGGGCCGCCGTAAAACACCGGCGCCTTGAGCAAATCAGGGCGGCTTAAAGGCAAGTCCACCTTGTCAAACAGGCCTTTCAGGTCAATCTCGCAGGGTTTGTTGATGACCAGCCCCAGGGCCCCGCGCGGACTGTGCTCGCACAGATAAACGACACTGCGCTCAAACAGGGGGTCCTGCAGCCCGGGCATGGCGATCAAGAAGTGATTCGTCAGGTTGGTGGGGGCAGAATCATTAGACATGAACCAATTTTAGCGATGAACATGGCAACAACTTTTGACACCGGGCTGATGTGGTTTCGCCGGGATTTGCGCACGCAGGACAACGCCGCGCTGCACATGGCGTTAACCCAATGTGCGTGGGTGCACTGTGTGTTTGTCTTTGACAAGGACATTTTGAACAGCTTGCCGCATGCCGACCGGCGCGTGGAATTTATCCGCGAGTCGCTGGTTGAACTCGATGCCGCCCTGCGTCGGCTCAGCGGCAAAGCGGGCGTCGGCCTGATCGTGCGCCATGCGGTGGCCAGTGACGAGATCGTTGAACTCGCCGCCACCCTGAAGGCCCAAGCAGTGTTTGCGGCGCGCGACTACGAACCGCAGGCCATTGCGCGCGACGCCCGGGTGCAGGCGGCCTTGGCCCAGGCGGGCTGTGCGTTCTTCACCTGCAAGGATCAGGTGATTTTTGAGGGGCGCGAGATTTTGACCCAATCCGGCACACCTTACGGCGTGTTCACCCCTTACAAGAACAACTGGCTCTCGCGTGTGTCACCAGTAGATTTGCACACCCACGACAGCACCCCGCTGGCTCAGCGCCTGAGCGAGCGGCCGCCGCAATTCCAGCACCCTGTGCCCAGCTTAAGTGACATCGGGTTTGCGGCGACCAACCTGTCCGGCTTGAAGATGCCAACCGGTGCCAGTGGTGGCCAAGCCTTGTTTGAGTCCTTTTTCGAGCGCATGGATGACTACCACGCCACGCGCGATTTCCCCGCCGTGAAAGGCCCAAGCTACCTCGGCGTGCACCTGCGGTTTGGCACGGTGTCGATCCGCCAGATGGTGCGCATGGCCTTGCAGCGCCAGGCGGCGGGCAGCGCGGGCGCGGCGGTGTGGCTCAGTGAGCTGGTGTGGCGTGACTTTTACTTTGCCATTCTGGCCAATTTCCCGCATGTGGCGCAGCGCGCCTTCAAGCCTGACTACGATGCCATTGCGTGGGAAAGTGGCCCGCTCGCCGACGCCCTGTTTGCCGCCTGGTGCCGTGGCCAAACCGGCTACCCGCTGGTGGATGCCGCCATGGCCCAGCTCAACCAAACCGGCTACATGCACAACCGCCTGCGCATGGTGGCGGGCAGTTTTCTGGTGAAAGATTTGGGGCTGGACTGGCGCTGGGGCGAGCGCTATTTTGCTGAAAAACTTAACGACTTTGACCTGTCAGCCAACAACGGCGGCTGGCAATGGGTGGCGTCAAGCGGCTGCGATGCGCAGCCCTACTTTCGCATCTTCAACCCCATCAGCCAGAGCGAAAAGTTTGATGCCAGCGGCAAATTCATTCGCCGCTACCTGCCGCAACTGGCCAAGCTGTCTGACAAAAGCATTCACGCACCCTGGCTCGCCAAGCCCCTTGAACTGCAGGCTGCCGGGGTCACGCCGGGGGTGAATTACCCGGCGCCCATCGTGCAGCACGACGTGGCCCGCGCCAAAACCCTGGCGCGCTACGCAGTGGTCAAGAAACCCGGTGTGGTGCCGGGCACAGGGGAATGATTTCACCTGGCTCGGCCGGCCGCCACGCCCCCACACACTATATAAATAATAGCTGCCTGCGCAATATCCATAAGGGCTAGAGCCCTATTTCATATATAAATAGCGGTTTGGCAGACTGATGTTACCGGACGCAGCCGACCAGCCCCACCAAACACTATAAAAATAATAGCTGCTTACGCAATACCCATAATGGCTACAGCCCTATTTAATACCTAAACAGCGGTTTCGCAGTAATGCCGAACCAGGGCAATCAACTCGTCTTCCGGATAGGGCTTGCCCAGGTAGTGGTCTACTTTTAGCTCGCGGGCATAGTCGCGGTGC
>JBBQSS010000110.1:0-9212 GCA_038213665.1 Burkholderiales bacterium
GGCCAAGGTGCGGGCCCACCCGCCCAAAGCAGTGTCCTTCAAAGGCCAGGACCGCCGCGCTGAAGGTGTACCCAAAGGGGCAGCAGCGCGTGGCCACAACACCGCGCCAAACCGTCCGACGCCCGCCAAACCCGTCGCCCCACCACCGCTGGCTGCGCCTGCGGCCAAAACTGCAGCCCAGGCCAGTGGCAGCAGTGATGGCGATTGGGAGACGTTTTAGCCTGGGCTGCCAACCCGCCTGTTTTGTTGGATGCGAGCGCAGGGGAATGTAGTTTTGGGGTAAAAACGAGGCTTGTGATGGCATACATTAAAACGAAAGCGCGGTCATGACGGTCATCAACCCAGCGAATGAGGAACTTTTTGAGTTTGCGGTAGCCGGGCAAGATCTGCCAAATGATGAGGGGGCGTCCACAGCTGCACCCTGGCGCGTCTTGATCATCGACGACGATGTAGATGTGCACCATGCAACGCTTTTCGCCTTGAATGGACTGGTGCTCTTCGGCAGACCCTTGCAGTTTTTGCATGCTTATTCATCGACAGAGGCGCAGCAAAAGCTGCTGGGTGAGCCTGAACTTGCGTTGGTTCTTCTGGATGTGGTGATGGAAACCCACGATGCTGGCTTGCTCTTGGTTGACTTCCTTCGAAATGAGGCAAAACTGTACGCAACGCGCGTGGTGTTGCGAACCGGCCAACCGGGCCACGCGCCTGAACATGACACGATCATCCAATACGACATCAACGACTACAAAACAAAATCAGAGTTAACTCAACACAAATTGGTCACCACGGTGATCGCCGCGTTGCGGGCTTATGACCAGCTTTGCGTGATCGAAACGGGGCGAAACGGGTTGGAGTTGATCGTAAGTTGCAGCGGCGGTTTTCTCAATGAAGAAGACCTTCATATTTTTTCTGGAAATGTCATCACCCAAATGGCAGCGCTGCTCAGGACCGGCGCGGAGGGACTGGTCTGCGCCCATCAAAACGACGGGTTGTCCAACTTCACAGTGATGGCCGGCGCAGGACGATTTGCGTCGGCGCTCAACCGCTCGCTGGCCGAACTGGATGACGCCCGAATCGCGGGTCTGTTGCGATGCGCATTGGCGTCGGGTCAATGTCATTTCGAAGGCCATGAAGCCGTTCTCTACTTTGGGCAAAAAGACGGCTGGGCCATGGCAGCCTACATCAGCAAAAAAACCCCTTTGCAACCGATGGAACAGCGGTTGCTGAGCGTGTTTGGTGTCAACCTAAGCTCTGCGCTGCACAACCATGGCTTGATGACTCGACTGCGTAACGATGCCTACGTGGACGCGCTGTTGCACTTACCCAATCGAACCAGCTTTGTAGAAAAACTGACGCATACGTTGCACACATCGGACGCCAGCTTCCTGCTGGCATTGATCGACATTGATGACTTTGCTGAGGTCAATGACCTGATGGGCCACGCCTACGGCGACAAGCTGCTGCAGGCATTTGCGCGTTGCCTCATGGATGAATTTGGCAGTGATGTTTTTCTGGCGCGGGTGTCCAGTGATTCTTTCGGACTTTTGGGCAGTGACCAATGCATCAGCCACCAGCGGATCAAACAGGCATTGGAGCATCGCGTGGTCGTGGCCGGGCAACCGCATCTGGTCTCAGTCACCGTCGGATTGGCCCCAAAAAGCTCTGGCACCAAGACGGGCTTGGACTGGCTGAAAGACGCCGGCATTGCACTGAAATACGCCAAGCGACATCACCGAGGTCGTTTTTCAACGTTTTCCGATGACATGGCCAGCGTGTCACGCCACCGGACGCAGTTGCTTGAAGGGCTGCACAAGGCGTTCACAGATGCCCGGTTGTTCATGGTCTATCAGCCCCAAGTCAACCTGACGACAGGCCAGCTGATCGGCTTCGAGTCCTTGATTCGCTGGCGAACGGCTGACGGTCGGTTTATACCGCCAGATCAATTTATTCCAGTCGCAGAACATTCAGGACTGATTGTGGCCCTGGGCGACTGGATACTGCAGACGGCGTGCAGAGACATGCGCCGACTCAAAGCGCAGGGTCTGCGTGGCTGCCACATGGCCGTGAATGTGTCGGTCGTGCAATTTCAATCTGACGGTTTTTTGGACCGCGTGGTGCGGACGCTTCAAGAACACCAACTGGAGCCCAGAGAACTCGAACTGGAAATCACAGAGTCTGTGGCCATGCTTGGGCGTGATGTGGTTGAACAAGTGCTGTCCCAGTTACGCTCGCTGGGCGTCGCGGTGGCCATTGATGACTTTGGCACCGGCTATTCGTCATTGAGTTACCTTGAACAGTTGCCAGTGGATCGCATCAAGATCGACCAAACGTTTGTCACCAAATTGAAGGCGCCTGGCGGACCAAGAATTGCCGAAATGATCACCCAACTCGGTCACAAACTTGATTTACAGGTTCTGGCTGAAGGGATCGAAGATGCCGGGGCATGGCGCGCTTTGCACGCCATGGGCTGCGATGAAGGGCAAGGCTATTTCATGTCCCGACCGCTCGACTTTGAGGCCTTGGTGGTGTGGCTCGACCAGTGGCCCACACAACTTGAAGCGCTTGGGGTGATTTGAGGCCTGGCGGGTGACCCGCCAGGGACTCAACGCGTTCGCACCAGGGTCAGAACTCGATCCTTGCCTGAGGGTGTTGTGTTTTGAAAACTGCCACAGCCTGTACCAAACCTTGCGACTGACCATTCAGGCTAGCTGCTGCTGCCGCCATCTGTTCAACCAACGCTGCATTTTGTTGCGTGGTCTGCTCCATGTGGGAGACCGCTTCTCCGATCTGCGCAACGCCCAGCGACTGTTCGCTGCTCGACGCACTGATCTCCCCCATGATGTCGGTCACGCGGCGGATGGAACCCACCACCTCAGCCATCGTGACCCCAGCCAGATCGACCAGGGACGAGCCTTTTTCGACCGCCTCGACGCTGGCGCCGATCAAAGCCTTGATCTCTTTGGCAGCTTCAGCGCTGCGGCCAGCCAGCGATCTGACTTCACTGGCAACCACTGCAAAGCCACGACCCTGCTCACCAGCACGCGCGGCCTCTACCGCCGCGTTGAGCGCAAGGATATTGGTCTGGAACGCAATGCCGTCAATGACACCAATGATGTCCGCGATCTTTTTGGATGATTCATTGATACCCTTCATGGTGTCTACGACCTGACCCACCACCGAGCCACCTTTGACAGCCACTTCAGACGCCTGCAAAGCCAGTTGGTTGGCGGTACGCGCATTTTCTGCATTTTGAGTGACCGTGGAGCTGAGTTCCTCCATAGACGCCGCCGTTTCCTCCAGGGCACTGGCCTGGCTTTCCGTGCGGTTGCTCAGGTCCTGACTGCCAGCGGCAATTTCATCGGTGGCCGTAGCGATGCTGCTCGCCGATGCGCGTACACCCTGAACCAGCGCTTCCAATGCCATTTGCATCTGGCGCATGACACCCATCAGGCTGGCCTCGCCTGTCGTGTTGGCAATGGGCACCGTCAAGTCACCTTTGGCGATTTCAGAGAGCGCAGCCCTTGCGTCAGCGGGGTCTCCGCCAAGCTCATTGCGCATCGTGGATCGCATGATGAGATTCAGCACGACTGCGACCAAGGTCGCGATGACGGCCAATGCGACTGACAGCGCAATGGAAAAGTTGGTTTTTTCGTTGACTTGGGCTTGTTCGAATTCTGACGCTTTTGCGGCCTCATCGCGCTGCTTGAGCAACTCCGCGCGCAACTGCCGCCAGGCAGGCGTTTCGTCAGCATTCAGCGCGGATACCGCATCTCCTTTGGCGGCGACCAGGGCAAGCACTTTTTCCTGGGCACTGGCTTGTTTGGCGCGGATCGCCGGCAGGATGGCTAGCGCTTTCCCTGATTCGCGCCCCTTGGCAGCGGCCTGTGCCTGGGCAAATGCCTGGTCGTAGGCAGCCTGTGCCGTCCTGAAGTTTTCAATCGCCTTGGGGTTCGTCGGGTCCAGAATCACGTTGCGCAGCGCCTGGCCCATCTGCAGCCCCTGAGCGTACATTTCCGACACACTGCGCTCAACGACTTGTTCAGTTTTGATGTACTGGTCAAATTGGGCGCGCGTTGAATACAGTGACGAAATGCTGGTGACCATGCCCACGATGAAGAGCAACGCAGGTGCAACTGCGAAGAGTACGATTTTTTGATTGAATTTCATGCTGTTTTTTCGGTTGTAAAAGGGTGGCTGGAAGAGTGTGGCTCAAGCTGTTGCAGGTGCCATCAACGGTATGGTGACTGTGAATATCGCCCCTTTGCCCAATGTGCTGGCGACACTGATTTTGCCCCCAAGCGCCCCCACCACCATGTTGCGCACGATGCTCAGTCCCAGGCCGGAGCCGCCTTTTCCCAAGCGCGTGGTGAAAAATGGCTCGAAGATTCTCGCCAGGTTCTCTGGTGTGATACCGGCACCGTCATCACAGACTTCAATTTTGACGAGCTCTGGCCCGTCGCGGGAGACGATGATCCGGATTTCACCTGACTCACTGTCCTCGTAGCCATGAAAAACGCTGTTGTTGATCAGATTGGTCACAATCTGGCCCAAAGGTCCGGGGTAACTGTCGAGTTCACAGTCACCCTGTGTTTCCACCAGTTTCACCTCGCAGCCCGTTCGCCTCAAGGTGGGATTAAGCGTCATGATGACTTCGGTCAGGGTGTCATGCAGTTTGAACTTCCGCCTCTGGGAACTTGCCTGATCAGCCGCCACTTGCTTAAAACTTGCCACCAATGCGCCTGCCTTGTGCAGGCTGCGCACCAGAATATCGCTGCCCATCGACGCATCTGCAACAAACGCATCGAGCGTTGAGCGCCTTAGCCCCGCCGCGAGTTCCTTCTTGAATTCCCGGATTCGCCCCTCCAGGGTAGTGGCCACCGTCAGGCCGTTGCCAATAGGGGTGTTGAGTTCATGGGCAATACCCGCAACCATGGAGCCCAGCGCCGCCAGCTTTGCCGACTCAACGAGTTCGTCTCGAGTCAGATTCAACTCTTCCAGGGTCTTGGCAAGGTCTGCATTGCGCGCAGCAAGTTCCGACGTGCGATCAACGATCCGGGTCTCAAGGTTTTCATTCAAGTCGCGCAGGCGCTGGCTTAGCAAGGTCGACCTGGCCGCGAATACCGCGATGGCAATCATTGAGGCCAGCACCACAAGAATCAGCGCGCGGTACTCGTGCCACACGTCCATGAGCGAGATGCGGGACGCGACGTCGAAGGGAGGCACCTTCATGGCCCGCATGACGGCCCTCACCGGTTCGTAATCGGATGGCACCGAAAACCCGGCAATTCCGATCTGACGCGCTACCGCTTCCTGGTGAGGCAGGGACAACAAGGCACCCGCCAGCCTGGCAGCGATACCTTCACGCAAATGCGGCAGGGCAACCACTGGCCACTCCGGGTAAAGCGCTGTGGACACGGCAAACGGGTAACCCTGAAACTGCTGCTGGTTGACCACCTTGATTTGGGTGAGGTCCAATTGACCGTCTTCAGCCATGCTCTCAATCAGACCGGACCGGACAAAGGCCACCTCTGACTTGCCGTTCAAAACCGCTCGAATTGAATCTTCCTGAGACATGCCGACCTCAGTGACATCACCCATGGGGACATTCGCATTTTTGAGGGCATAAGCCTGCAGTTGGTAGCCCGCAAACGACCTCTTTTCAGAGACGGCTACGGTTCTCTTTTTCAGGTCTGCCAGCACGTTGATCCGGGTTTGGTCTGCCCGGGTCACGATGGTGCCGCCAAACACCCGCACCGGCTTGCCATTGTGGCTGTTGAGCAAGGTGGCCAGCGGTGACGAAAACCCGTTTTCGTGGGTCATCCGCACGTATTCGGCGGGTTGGGTAATGATCAGATCAACCTGGGTGCTGCGCACGGCCTCCCGCAACGACTCCAGCTGCAGTGCTTTGACCGTGAATACATACTCCGGGAGCGCCACATTGAGGTAAGTTTCCAAAGGTTTCCATTTGGCAGTCGTTTCGGCTTCGCCTCGAAACGCCAACACACCAATGTTCAATGCTTCTTTGGCAAACCCGGGCCCACACCAAATCAACAAGACCACCCATGCCAGGCGCCAGCCCATGCTTACTCCAGGCTCCGCGGTAAATAGGCGTCGGAAAACAGTGACACGGCGTCGGCGGGTTTGGCGAGGGTCCCGGCTGCCAACATGATTTTTGAAAGTTTGTTCACCACGGCCACAAGGTGACCATCTTTGAGGCTGAGATGTCTCTGATTGGCGACCAGGTCGGGTAGTTCAAGGCCGCGAAAAGACTCAATCAGATCTTCTGCGGAAACCCCTGCATGCGGCACCATCCGGTAGGCGGTGTCCCAGGGATTGCGGCGCAATTGATCCAATGCCAAAAAATGCCCTTTCAGGGTCTCTTGCAAAACCTCGGTGTATTCTTTGGCAACGTCAGTCCTGACCGCCAGCACATCAAAGATGGAATCCGGCAGTTCACGGGTGGACAGCAACTTGTTTGCCCCGGCTGCCACCAACCTGCTGACAATCGGCTCATAAGTGATCAACGCATCCACTTTGCCCGCTTTGAACGCAGTTTCCTGTTCCTCGTAGACCAAAAATACCGGCCTGATATCCGCACGGGTGAGCCCAGCTTTTTCAAGGACCATGGAGAGCATCAATTCACCCAGCGTGCTGGGTTCCAGGCCGATGGATTTTCCGCGTAACTGGGGCAGTGTCTTCAACTCTTTGTGAGCCACGATGGCATCCGCGCCCTTGGACACATCCATCAAAAGGATGACTTGCAAGTCCATTCCGTGAGCCCGCAGGGGAAGCACTTCGTCAAGCGTCAACATGGCGGCGTCGGTCTTGCCTTCCCTGAACGCGTCAATGGATGCCTTGATCGTCGGAAAGTGCTGCAGAACCACTTGCTCGGGCAACAGCTTTTGCGATTCGGCAAAGAACAGCGGCTCATATCCCGGCCATGGATGTCCTGCGATTCGAAAGGGTCGGCGGCGCGAGCAGCCCACCATGGAGACACAGACCGAGGCCGCCAACGCCGACAGGATGCCTCGCCTCTTGACGTTTGCAACCCTGAATTCCGCCGAGACTTGCGACATGGTCGACCTTGCCTTCCTCATCAAACGTTTTGAATCCGCGTCAGTGCTGTCTTTGGCGAGGGCGCCACACGACATCCACCGTGCGAGTGATCGTACCCTGTTCGGTCAGGGAAACTGCCCGGTGCCGTGTGGAAAGTCCCGCTGTGGCGAATTTTCATCCGGACGAACGTCAATGGCGGGCTGTGCCGTCTGCCACAGCAACCAGATGTGAGTTCATATACGCAAGCGTGCAGACCCCAATGTGTTTGTTGGTGAATCTCATGGCCAACAGAAAAGGTCGATTCGCTCGATGCTCTGGCTCAAGTCAAGGTGCGAATATGGGCTGCCACCACCAAAATTTGCGGTGGCGCCATGCGCACGATGAACTTGCGGCTGACCGAGCTGATGAGCCGCACCGCACCAGACATACCCAGTCGTGCAGACTGTTCTGCCACAAAGCCCACATCTGCTTGTTTGAGCGCCCGCAGAAAATAGTAGTCCATGCCCGCTTCGATGAGGTCGTTTACCAGTTCGGCGAGTGCCTCGCGGTGCTTGGGTTGGTCCGGCGTGGCTTCCAGCGCCGCGAGCACGCGATGGGTTCTGGTCCGCAACACCTCGGAATGGTAAAACCGCAGTGATGGCTCCGAGCTTGCCGACGCCACCGGTGGCACAGCCGCCGCTGACTTGGCCGGCGATTTTTTCGTCGGCGCTTTTTTGGCCGCTGCGGTCTTGATGGGCACAGCGGAGGGGGGTGCTGCTGATTTGGTGCGTGTTGCGGCCGTTGGCGCGGTACCGGTTTTTGCGGACTTGGTCATGGTGGATTCCTTGAGGGCTTGAACACAGCCATTGTGAACGCTTGCCAGTCAAACCGCTGCGTGCGCAGTCGTGGCGGGGACAAGAGCCAAAAACTCCGCCCAACAACTCAGCCTGCGGACACCTGCTGTCATCTCAGGCGGTCAACTCATCACCACAGCCAGCACCGCTGCCCCGTAGGCCTCCAGCTTGCGCGCGCCAATGCCGCTGATGCCTTGCAAGTCATCCAGGGATTGCGGAGCGCACTGGGCAATGGCCGCCAGCGTGGCGTCATGAAAAATCACGTACGCGGGCAAATTGTGCTCTTTGGCCACCTCAAAGCGCCAGGCTTTCAAGGCCACAAAGCGGTCCTGGCCGGCGGTGTCCAGATCAATTGGCGCCTTGGCTGCCGTGCTGGTGCTGGTGCTGCGGCGGGCCTTGCGCTCAGCCGGCTGGGCCAGTGACACCCGCAATCGCACGGGCACATCACCCTTGAGCACCGCGCGCGACGCATCGGTCAGCCTCAAGGTGTTGAAGGCTTGGGCGTCGACCGCGACTGCGCTGATGGCGATCAGCTGGCGGAGCACGGCGCGCCATTGGGTCTCAGACAGGTCAGCACCAATGCCAAAGGTGCTGATGCCGGCATGGCCATATTGCGTCACCTTGTCTGTGACTTTGCCGCGCAAGATGTCCATCACATGGCCGGAGCCAAAACCGAAACCGCTCATTTGTTGCACGCGGTAGATGGTGGACAACAGCTTGCGCGCGGCGTCGGTGGCATCCCACACGTCAGGCGGTTGCAAGCAGTTGTCACAGTTCCCGCAGGGCTGACTGGCCTCATCAAAGTAGGCCAGCAGGCGCACGCGACGGCAGTCGGTGGCCTCGGCCAAGCCCAGCAGGGCTTCGAGTTTGCCGCGCAGGCCTTGCTTGAACTCTTCGGCCGCCGGGCTCTCGTCAATCATGCGACGCTGGTTCACCACGTCCTGCAAGCCGTAACACATCCAGGCGTCTGCCGCCTGGCCGTCGCGCCCGGCGCGGCCGGTTTCCTGGTAATAGCCTTCGATGTTTTTTGGCATGTCCAGGTGCGCCACAAAACGCACATCGGGCTTGTCAATACCCATGCCAAAGGCGATGGTGGCCACCATCACCACGCCTTCGGTGCGCAAAAACTGGTCCTGGTTGGCTTGGCGCACTTTGGCGTCCAGCCCGGCGTGGTACGGCAAGGCGGCAATGCCTTCGTCACACAACAGGTTGGCAATGTCTTCCACCCGCTTGCGCGACTGGCAATACACAATGCCGGCATCGCCCAGGTGCTCGTTGCGGATGAAGCGCAGCAGCTGTTGCGTGGCATCGCGTTTTTCCACA
>JBBQSS010000111.1:0-9143 GCA_038213665.1 Burkholderiales bacterium
CATGCTGATCCATGAGGCGGCCATTGCGGTGCTGCCCCAAGTGGCCGGCGCCTGCGAGCTGCTGGGGCTGGACCCGCTGTATGTCGCCAACGAAGGCAAGCTGGTGGCCATTTGTGCGCCCGAAGTGGCCGATGCCTTGCTGGCCGCCATGCGCGCACACCCGCTGGGGCAACAGGCGCAACGCATTGGCACCGTCACCGACGACCCGAACGGCTTTGTCCAGATGGCGACCCGTTTTGGTGGCCGGCGCGTGGTGGACTGGCTCAGTGGTGAGCAACTGCCGCGCATTTGTTAAGCGCGTTGATTTGTTACAAAATCAAGACTTTGCACACACCACGAAAGAGAAGGAACCACATGCAAACCATCATGGACGCAGCCAGCCATATCGCCGAAGAAATTGAGCGCACCCGATTGCACCTGGCCAACCTTGAGCAGGCCTTGGCGGGCTTGAAACCCCTCATGACCATTGACGTGTCCACCACGACCTTGTTCTACAGCCAGGTCGATGAAGCCCAGCCGGTGGAAGATGCGTTCATTGTCCAGGAGGCAAAAACACAATCCAAGGCCGCCAAGCCGCGCAAAGCGCAACCGGTTCAAGCCGAAACGGTCACGGCCACGGCAACAGCCCCAAGCAGCGCGAAAACGACCCAAAAAATGCCGAAAGCAGCGTCGCCAGAGGCCATGCCCGCAAGCTTCCCGCCCACCGGAGCCGAGTTCTGGATGAAAGCGGTCGGCCGTAAAGCATTCAGCAGCGGCGCATTGACCGATGCAGCCTTGAAGAAATTGTCTTTGGACGCCAGCGCGAAAGCGGTCATGGCCAACCGGGCCCGCGCCTGGATCACGGCGTCGCTCAAAAAAGGCGCGCTGGTGGCGGCCGGCATGCGCAATGGCATCCATTTTTACAAGCTTGCCTGACGCTTTTTTATGCACATCAACCTTTTAGCCGAGGGCCTTGCGCGCTTTGTTGACGCGCAAGACCCGGTCTACATGGAAGTGCTTGACGAACTGTCTCTTGGGCGCAAAGAAACCCACTGGATCTGGTTCATCTTTCCCCAACTCAAAGCGCTTGGGCGCAGCGCCATGGCCAAGCACTTTGGCCTTGAGTCAAAGGCGCAAGCACTGCAATACTGGCAACACCCGGTGTTGGCCCAGCGCCTGGTCGAATGCACCCGGCTGCTTCTGGAGCAACCCAATTCAGACGTGTTTGAGATTTTTGGCTCACCTGATGACCTCAAGTTCAGGTCATGCATGACGCTGTTCCGCCAAGTGGCACCCCAGGAGCCCGTGTTCCAGCAAGCCTTGGTGCGTTTTTTTCACGCCAAGCCGGATGACGCAACGCTGGCCTTGTTGAAGCAGTCGGCCTGAGGCGTGGGGCCCGCTACGAATCCGCCCGCACTGTCCCCTGCTGCTCACCGTCGATGTACCGCCAGGCGCCCTCTTCGCGCACAAAGCGGCTCACCTCGTGCATGCGCACGCCACGGCCGTTGTCGCGGTAGCGTGCCACAAACTCCACCACCCCAGCATCGCCCGCAGCCTGGGCATGGCGCACCTCCAACCCCAGCCATTTCACCGGCGACAGTTCCAGCTCACCGGGCGACGTGGAGGGGTGCCAGGTGGCCAGCAGGTAGTCAATCAGCCCCAGCCCGTAGGCGCTGTAACGCGCGCGCATCAGCGCTTCAGGCGTGGGAGCGTGTAAGCCCGAGGCCAGCCCGGCATGCCATGGGCCGCAGCATTCACCATAAGTTTGGCCACTTTCGCAGGGGCAGGCGGCGCGGTCGGCAAGCAGGTTTTTTTTCATAGCGGTGATGGTGGCGATGAGGATTGTGGTGATGGTAACGGGGAGGTGGTGGCAGGGACGGGATAAATCATGGCGACCCTCCCGACCAACAAAGCGGGACGATCCTGCCCGACGGCAGCCCCAGCGAGCTTGGCGCCACACCCGCTTGCCGCGCATCGCTACACCAGCAGTCGGGAATGCCCGATCCCGCCGCCTTTCTCGACCCTGATCTGCGCCGCAATGCGCTCCTTCAGCGCCTCCACGTGGCTGATGATGCCAATCATCTTGCCGCTGGCGTTGAGGGCGTCCAGCGCTGTCAAGGCAGTCTCCAGGGTGTCACCGTCGAGCGAGCCAAACCCTTCGTCGAGAAAGAGTGAGTCGATGGAGGTTTTGTGGCTCACCAGGTCTGACAGCGCCAAGGCCAGCGCCAGGCTGACCAAAAAACCTTCGCCGCCGGAGAGGGTGCGGGTGTCGCGCGTGGCGTCGCCCTGCCACGCGTCCACAATGTCGAGTTCCAGTTCACCGGTGATTTTTCGGCGCAGCAGGTAGCGGCCATGCAGGCGCGCCAGGTGCCGGTTGGCCAGCTGCAGCAAGTGGTCAAGCGTCAGGCCCTGGGCAAACTTGCGGAACTTGTCGCCTTTGGCGGAGCCGATCAGGCCGTCCAGCCGCTGCCAGAGGTCGGCATCCAAGGCCTGAAGGTTGATTTGCTCAAACAGCGCTTGCTGGTTGTTGCGGTGGTGTGTGTCGCTGGCCAGCAGGGCACGTTGGGCGCCGATTTGTTCACTCAAACTGCTGCGCTGCGCCTCCAGCGCGTCAAGTTGCGCAGTGATGTCTTCGGGCGCCAGGGGCGTGCATGCTTGTGCCTGCCACTGCGCGTGTTTGTCGTGGGCGGCTTGCAGCAGGGCGCTGGCGCGCTGCACTGCGGTGTGCAGGGACTCTTTCAGTACGGTCAGGCGCTGGCGTTCCGGCTCGGGCAACAGGGCGGCTGCAAAGGCGGGCGCATCGGCAAAAGGGCTGGTGTGCAGCGCGGTGTGCCAGGCGTTTTCTGCGGTCGCCAACGCAATGCCTTGCTGGACAAGCACCGCCTGCGCCTGGGTGTAACGGCCGTTCAGCGCCGCAATGGCCTGGGTCAGGCGGGATATGTCATCGGAGCAGGCGGCAAGCGCTGCGGGCAAGTCGTGGGCGGCCAGCGTTGCTGGCGTCGGCCATGCCACGGCTGCTGAAGCAACGTGTGCGTCGGCTTGCCCAACCGCTTGTCGATGGGTTTGCGAATTGACGTGTGCGACAGCGCTGGCTTGCAGGTCGGTCCAGCGCTGCGCCCACAGCTTGCCCTGTGCTTGCGTGGTGTCGCGCTGGGCCTGCTGGCGGGTGATGGCTTGGGCCAGTTCCTGCAATTGGCTTTGGGTGTGCTGCCAGTGTTGCCATTCACCGTCGCGCGCTTTGAGCCACGGCTTGGGGTCGGCAGGCAAGTCATAACCGGCGGCAGCCAGTGTGGTTTGCAGGCTGGCTTCCAAGGCCGTGAGGTCTTGCTGGTCGGATTGGCCGGTTTGCAGCAGGGCCATTTGGCGCAGCTGCGCAGCTTGGGCGGCCTGTTGCAACAGCGCCAACTGGCCAAGCGCGGCTTGCAGCGCCTGGGCGCTTTGGTGGGCTGCGGCCTGGGCGCTCTGAATGGCTTGTTCGCCCGCCTCTGCCGCTTGCAGGGCGTGGCCAAGTTGGGCCAGCGCCTGCTCGGCAGCGTGGTGGCCGCCGGCCAGGGTTTGGGCGTTTTGCCAATCGCCAGCGGTTAGCGCCGGGGTGGCGTTGACTTGGGCGGTGGCCGCAGCCCAATCGCTTTGCCACTGGCTGATGTGTTGGGCAATTTTGTCGTGGCTGTGCAGCCGCTCGGTTTGTCTGGTTTGGCTGGCAGCCCACGCGCTGGCGGCGGCTTCGCCTTGTTTTTGCAGTTTTTCCAGAGCGCGTTGTTTTTGCGTGAGTGCGCCAGCAGTGGCTGACACGTCGAGCGCCTGGTAGGCCGCAATGGCCGGGTGCTCTGTGGCGCCACACAAGGGGCAAGCTTCCCCCGGCTGTAGCGCCAGGCGGTGGGCGTCCAGGCTTTGGATGCGGCGCTCCTGGTCGAGCAGCTTTTGCTTGTCGGCCACTTGCTCTTTGAACGCCTCGTGCTGCTCGCGCAGCGCCGCCACTGTGGCTGTTTGCTCGGTGAGGGTGGCCGCACCTTGCTGCAGCTCTGCCGCCAGCGTGGTCTGTTGCACGCTGAGTTCGCGGCGCTGTTTGGCATTGGCCGCCAGTTGTTGCCAGCGGTTGACATGGCCTTGCCCGGCCTGCCACTGTGTGCGCAAACTGGCCGCAGTCTGCCCGGCCAGCCGTTGCTCTTGTTGCGCTTGGGTAGACCGGTGCGCGGACGCTGCGGCAGTTTTTGCCAGCCTTGCGGCCTCCGCCTCCGCGTTTTGGGCGGTGAGCTGGCGGCTGCGCTCGGCTTGTTCGTCTTGTAAACCCTGCAAAGCCAATTGCTGGGCGGTTAGGTTATGGCGCAGCTTGTGGCCCTGCTCAAACTGCTGGCGCCAGCCGCCCAGGCGCTCGCCCAAGGCGGCGTGCTGCGGGTGGGCGGCGCAAAAGTCGGCGTGTTGTTGATGCTCTTTTTCTGTCAGCGTCAGTTGGGCCTGCGCGTGGTGCGCCATCTGGCTGGCCAGGGCTTGGGCCAGGTGCTGCTGTTGGTTGTGCGCGGTGGCCTCGCGCTGGCGCTCCTGGTGCAGCGCGGTCAGCACTGCTTGGCTGTCGTTGCACGCGGTTTGCGCGTGTTGCCAGGTGTGGTGCAGCGGCTGGAGTGCTTGCGCGGGTTCGCTGTCGGCCAAGCCTTGCAGCGCGGGCGCGGCGGCATCAAGCGCGGCCCCCGCCTCACTGCCGGAGGCCTTGGCGGCTTGCAGGTCTTGCGCGCTTTGCGCCAGGTTCAGCTGCCACTGGCGTTGCGCCAAGGTGGTTTGCTGGGCCGTTTGCACACCCGCCAGCTCGCTGCCCCAGCGGTCCACATCAGCTTGCATGGCGGCGCGTTGCGCATCACTCAACAGTGCCACGCCATCGGCACGGGCTTTGAGGTGATCGAGTTGTTGTTTGGCTTCACGCGCCTGCTCGAAAACTCTTTTTGAAATTTCGCCGTAGATCTCGGTGCCGGTCAGTTCCTCCAGCAACTCGGCCCGGTCGTTGGCGCTGGCGTTCAGGAAAGCGGCAAAACCGCCCTGGGCCAGCAGCATGGACTTGGTGAAGCGGGGAAAATCCAGGCCGGTGATGTCGGCCATGCGCCTGAGTTTGTCGTTGCTTTGGCTGCTCAAAATCGTGCCATCCCCGGCGGCAAGTTCCACCTTGGGGGCTTGCAGCGCGCCGTTTGTCTTGTCGCGGGCGCGGCGCTGGCTCCAGAAGGCGCGGTACACCGCCCCTTTGACTTCAAACGTCACCTCGGCCAGGCAGTCCACTGTGTGGCGCGTCATGATGTCGTTGGCCGCAGTCGAGATGCTTTTCAGGCGCGGTGTCTCGTGGTACAGCGCCAGGCAAATGGCGTCCAACAGGGTCGATTTGCCCGCGCCGGTGGGGCCGGTGATGGCAAACAGGCTGTTGCCGGCAAAGGGCGCTTTTGTGAAGTCAATGGACCACTCACCTTTGAGTGAGTTGAGGTTTTTCAGGCGCAGGCTCAGGATTTTCATGCGGCCACCTCGGTCAGGCTGGCCACCACGGCGCGGTAGCGCTGGCCCAGGGCCAGTTGCAGGTCTGGCGTCAGTTCCTCTTGCGCCAGGCGACGCGCAAACACGTCCATGGGGCTGAGTTCATCCAGGGTTTCACTCAGCGCGCCCGCCAGGCTGGCCGCGACGCTGCCGCGCTGGCGGCGCACGCGCAATACCTCCACGGGCAAGCCTTGCGTCAGGGCCTCGATGCGCGCGGGCAGGTCAGACAAGTAATCGTCCTCGGCCACGGTGACTTCAAGCCACACCGGTTGTTCGGCAGCGCCTTGCATCGCGGCGGCGCTGATGGCTCCGGCCAATTCCAGCAGGTTGCCGCTGACGGACAGCAGCGGCTGAAAACGCGGCACCGGCAGGGGCGTGACGGCGCCCAACCCGCCCGCGCCCAAGTCCACCAGCAACACTTCTTTTTGCTGCCGCGCTTCGTCAAAGCCCAGCGCAATGGGCGAGCCGCAGTAACGGATGTGCGCCAGCCCGCCCACTTTTTGCGGCTTGTGGATGTGCCCCAGCGCGATGTAGTCCACTGGCGGAAAGGCCGCTGTGGGAAAGGCATCGAGCGAGCCCACATAAATCTCGCGCACCGACTCATTGCTGCTGGCCCCCACCGTGGTCAGGTGCCCGGTGGCAATCAGTGGCACGCTGCGGCCCAGCGCGGCCTGCAGTTCTACCTGGCGTGCCCGGCCCGCCTCGGACACCGACTGGTAATGGGCTTGAATGGCGACCTGCATGGACTGCTGCTTTTCCTGCGCGCTTTGCCCGGCCTGGCTTTGCAACACGTCGCGCGGGCGAATGAAGGGCACGGCGCAGACGATGCAACCCGCCTCACCCTGGCCGCCACGCAAAGGCAGCACCACAACCTGACTGGCCGCACCCTGCGCCGCAGCCACCACAGTGGTGCTCAGGCAGGCCAGCATGGCGCGGCTCTCGCCCAGCGTGGCGACCGAATCATGGTTGCCCCCGAGCAGCAACAGCGCCACCCCCGCGCCGTGCAGCCGCACCACCAGCTGGCTGTACAACTCGCGCGCATAACTGGGCGGCGCGCCAGTGTCGAAGATGTCACCGGCAATCAGCACCGCGTCTACCGCGTGCACCTCCACCTGAAGCAGCAGCCAATCGATCAAGGCCTGGTGCTCGGCCTGGCGGCTCTTGCCCATGAAATGCTGGCCCAGATGCCAGTCGGAAGTGTGGAGGATGCGCATGGTGTGTGGCTTAGATGGGGAGGGGTCGGGGGAAGGGCTATTTTGCGGCCGAAAGCACCGGCCAGAGTTGGCTTGGCTGCGCTTTGGGCCTTGCGCGGCAGCTTCAATGCCTTGTATTTATACGGCAGATTGCCAGATGATGACGCGTTGAAGGCGTTTTCGATGCCAGCTGCAGCCACCACCGCCTGACTTGACGCCAGGATCAGCGTCGATTTGCACGCCACCCTCAAACGTCACCTGAGCCAGCGCCCGCTTTTTACCAGCACCATGGCTTGCTCGCCCTGCCTGACCAACCCATGACCGACCTGCTGGCCAAAGGGCTGCTGCAGGTGCACGGCATGGGCAAAGCCACGCTACGCTATCAACGTGCCAGGCTGGCACCAACCCGCCACACCGGAACACTAAAACCATGCCCCACACACCACCCGTACAACACGCAGTCTCCCTGCTGCGCGCCGCCCGCTTGGCGCGCGCGGTCAAACCTTTTCGCGCCCGTGGCGGCCCCGCCGAGCGCTGCCCCGGCTGCCGGGTAATGCACAGCCACTGCCTGTGCGCCATACGCCCGAGCGTGCCCACGCGCTCGGGCGTGTGTCTGCTGATGGCCGACATCGAGCCGCTCAAACCCAGCAACACCGGCTGGCTGATTGCCGACGTGGTGGCAGACACCTTTGCGTTTGGTTGGGCGCGCACCGAGGTTGACCCGGCCTTGCTGACCCTGTTGGCCGACCCGCAGTGGCAGCCGTATGTGGTGTTTCCGGGCGAGTTTGTCACGCCCGAGCGGGTGGTCACCGCGCTGCTGACCGCTGTGGCGAGCGCTGGCCACCCGGCCAAACGCCCGCTGTTTGTGTTGCTCGACGCCACCTGGAGTGAGGCGGGCAAGATGTTTCGCAAAAGCCCCTACCTGAACCACTTGCCGGTGCTCAGCCTGCACCCCGAGCAGAGCTCAGCCTACCGCCTGCGTCGCTCCAGCCGTGGCGACCACTTTTGCACGTCTGAAGTGGGCGCCCTGTGCCTGGCGCTGGCCGGTGAGCTGCATGCGGCCGAGGTGCTGGACGCCTACCTGGAGGTATTCACCTACCACTACCTGCAAGCCAAAAACCAGCAGCCGCTGAACTGGGACGATGCGGCGCACCAGCGTTTGCAGGCGTTGAACAGGCCACCGGCCAGCCAGCGATTGATTTAGGATGTGGCAAGAAATAACTTCCCCAACTCCTTGCAGCAAACTGGGGTGTTATTCCTTGCCACATCCTTAGCCAGCCCGCAAGTTCGCGCAGCCCAAGCGCGCCTGCGCGCCGTGGCGCGTTTGACGTCGATGGCGATTTCGGGCTTGCCGCCGCGCAGCCACAAGCTGTTGTCAGCGATACCAGCCGGGGTGGCCTCAACCGTGCCAAGCGGGGCCATGCCGATGCAGGCCACGCGCTTTGCCTGACAAAAGCTTCTATTTGGCGTTTAAAGTTAAAACGCAGCGCTGGCAAAGGGCCCGTCACGGCGCGACAATCGGCTCCCCTTAAAAAACATCAAGCGTCCCACATGAGCCAGAACCCCACCCCACCCCATGAATCAACGACCCACGTGCTATGCGACGCGTGCGCAGGCATCCAGCGCAACTGGCGCCGCGCGCCCGGGCACGCCGAGCTGGTGCAGGGTAAAAACCGCAAAGAAGAGCGCAACCATGGCCAAGTCACCGTGACGCGTTATGTGTGCGACCGCTGCGGCACCGTGTGGGATTACGAAAACAACAAGGTCAACCTGCACGCGGGTTGGTCCGTGGTGGGGCAAATCGACGCGGTGCGCTGACACGGCGCCCTCGGACATCCGCCAGGCGCCGGCTGCCCGCGAGCGGCTGGGTCTGCTGCAGTGGCTGGGCATTGCGCTGGCGTTTGGCGGCTTTTTGGTGTGGTTCTGGTTGTTGCACCACTACTTGGCCTCGCGTCTGGGGTGTTCTTGTTTTTGACGCCTGGCTGCGCAACGAGCCGCTTGAGGCGAGTTTTTTGCTGGGCGCCATGCCTGAAACGCACGCACCACCACGCCCATCCCGACCAGGTTTTAAAAGACCCAGCCGCAAGCCAGCATGGCCGTCACACGGGGTTTGGTTCTTGAGATTCTGCGAACAGCTATATATTTCATAGCTGCTTGCGCAATGGATACAAGGGCTAGAGGCTTATTTCTTATAAATTTAGGCAAGTCGCTTCGATCTGGCTGGAATCTATAAATTTAATCGGAATCTGACCCTAATTACCGATTTGTGGACTGACCCCTGCCCAGGAGTCACTGATGCGAATCAATGCCGGGTGGGACTGAAGACGGCGTCCAGGGTGGCGGCATCGATGGCTGCGTCAAACCAAGTTTCAATCTGTGTTTGCGTGGCAGCGGCAATTTGGGCGGCGATTGCGGTGGGAACGATGCCAAAGCGCTTCGTCAATAGGCGTTGCAAAGCCAGCG
>JBBQSS010000112.1:0-9105 GCA_038213665.1 Burkholderiales bacterium
AAAATCAGCCACCAATAGGCGACAAAAATTTCACTGATCGCAATCACCGCCAGCGTGGGGCCGGGTAAATCCGCACCAAAGTTGGAAAACACCTCCTTGAAGGCCGGCACGACAAAAATCATGATCACCGCAGTCACCACAAAAGCCACCACCAGCACCGAAATCGGGTACATCAGGGCACTCTTGATCTTTGACTTCATGGCCTCGGTTTTTTCCATGTAGACCGCCAGCCGATCGAGCAGCTGGTCCAGAATACCGGCGGCCTCACCGGCCTCCACCAGGTTGCAGTACAGCGCGTCAAAGTACAGCGGGTATTTGCGAAACGCCACGGAAAGTGAGGTGCCGGTTTCGACATCGGTGCGGATGTCGTTGAGCAGCCGCGTCACGCTGGGGTTCGGGTTGCCGCGGCCGACAATGTCAAACGCCTGCAGCAACGGCACACCGGCTTTCATCATGGTCGCCAATTGGCGCGTGAAAATGGCCATGTCCTTGGGTTTGATGCGCTTGCCGGCGCTCATGCGCCGCTTTTTGATTTTGCTTGGCGTCACGCCCTGGCGACGCAGGGACGACTTCACCTGGTTTTCACCACCCGCACGCATCTCCCCGCGCACTTGTTTGCCATTGCGGTCTTTGCCTTCCCATTCGAAGACAGACTCTTTGGGTTTGGACTTGTCGGTGGCCATGCTGCTTTTGAGTACCTTGATTATTCGTTGCTGACGTTGAGCACTTCTTCCAGTGAGGTCAGCCCCATTTTGACTTTGTGCAAGCCAGCGTCGCGCAGGCTGCGTACACCCGCGCGCTTGGCTTGTTCGGCGATTTCTAGCGCACTGCCGTCGCGCAAAATGATGCGCTGTATTTCTTCGCTGATGGGCAGTACCTGGTAAAGGCCCACGCGCCCTTTGTAGCCGTTGTGGCAGGCGTCGCAGCCCACCGGATGGTAGGGCTTCCAGCTGCCATCAAGCGTTTCGGGCTGAAAGCCTGCATCAAGCAGCGCTTTTTCTGGAATGTCGATGGGCTTTTTGCACATTGGGCACAGGCGACGGGCGAGGCGCTGCGCCGTGATCAAAATCACGCTGGACGCGATGTTGAACGGCGCGATGCCCATGTTGCGCAGGCGCGTCAGCGTGCTGGGTGCATCATTGGTGTGTAAAGTAGATAGCACCAGGTGGCCGGTTTGAGACGCCTTGATGGCAATATCAGCAGTTTCCAGGTCGCGGATTTCGCCCACCATGATGATGTCCGGGTCTTGCCGCAAGAAGGCTTTCAGTGCCACCGCAAAAGTCAGTCCGGCGCGGTCATTCATGTTCACCTGGTTGACACCGGGAAGGTTGATCTCAGACGGGTCTTCTGCGGTGGCAATGTTCACGCCCGGCTTGTTGAGCAGATTCAGGCAGGTGTAAAGCGACACGGTTTTACCGGAGCCGGTGGGGCCCGTCATCAGAATCATGCCGTAGGGGCGGGCAATGGCGCGCAGCAGGCGCTCTTTTTCTTCGGGCTCGTAGCCCAAGGCGTCAATGCCCAGCTTGACGCTGCTCGGGTCCAGAATACGGATCACGATCTTTTCACCAAACAGCGTGGGCAGGGTGCTGACGCGGAAATCAATCGTGCGGTCGGGTCCGATCTTGAGCTTCATCTTGCCGTCTTGCGGCACCCGCTTTTCCGAGATGTCCATGCGCGAGATGATTTTGATGCGCGAAGCCAGTTTGTCCTTGATGGCAATCGGTGGCGCTGCCACTTCGCGCAGTTCGCCGTCAATGCGAAAGCGCACCCGGTAGTTGTGTTCATAGGGCTCAAAGTGCAGGTCGGAGGCGCGCTGGCTGTACGCGTCAAGCAGCATTTTGTGCAAGAACTTGACCACCGGCGCATCGTCTACCTCGGAGCTGGCCTGGGGCGCGTTGTCACTGCTGGGCTCAGTCGGCAGTTCATCAAATTCGAAGTCGGCGCCGATGATGTTCTCAATCGACTCGGTGGCTGTGGCGGTGTGGGTTGACACCAGTTTGAGCAGCTTGTCGTATTCGGCAATGACCCAGTCGACGTTTTGCCGGGTTGAGAACTTGATTTTTTCTGCCGCCTTGTGGTCTGAGGGGTCAGCCGTGGCCACGATCAGGCGGTTTTGACGCTTGCCCAGCACCACCAGGCGGTAGTCCTGGCAAATCTTGTGGTCCAGCAAGCCCTTGGGCAGGCGCTGCGGGTCGACTGCATTCAGGTCAATTTGCGGGGCGCCAAACGCCAGCGACAGGGTGTGCGCCAAATCTGCCGCCGACACCGCGCCCGAGCCGGTCAGTTCGGCAATAAAGCTGGACCGGTTGGCTTGTGCCTTGCGGAAAATTTCCTGGGCGAATTTTTGCGCAATCTTGCCCGTGGTGACCAGCGTGCGCCCCAAGCCTGGCAAGATATCGCCGGGGGCAACGGGGGAGGACGGGTCAGTGGCTTGCATAGGGCAGAACTGTACTACCTGAACAGGCGATATTTTTCGGTTTTATGTGTGAATTTATAAGAAAACACCCTCTAGGCCTTATTAATAAAGCGCTAGTAGCTATTTAATTTATAGCGCTTTGGACGCCCGGCCCAAGCCGCCACGGCAAACACCAGCACCGGTAGCAGCCACTGCAACCAGGCGTAAGCGGCGGTCAGCGAGCGCTGGGCACCGGCCGCCAGCGTGACCGCCTCGGTGGTCACGGTGCCCAGGCGGCCGGCGCCGACAAACAGTGTGGGCAGGTATTGCGCCACGCTCACGGCAAATCCAATGGCAAACCCATGGGCCAGCGCGGCGCGCAGCAGTGGCCACTTGACGCGCCACAAAAATACCCAGCGCCCATGCCCGAGTGAGGCCGTGACGTGGCTCAGGCGCGCGTCGAACCCACTGTAGGCCGGGCTCAAGGCCATCAGCACATAGGGTGCAGCAGACAGGGTGTGGGCCAGTGCTACCCCGGTCCATGATGCATCCCAGCCCAACTGCAGCGCCAGGCTATACACACCCACCACCCACAACACCGGGGGCAGCACCAGGGGCAGGTAGACCAGGCGCTGCATGGGCCTTTGCCAGTGTGTGGGCGCGCATTCCAGCCACGCCACCGACCAGCACAAGGCCACGGCGGCGCTGCCAGCCGCCAGGCTCAAGGTGTTCCAGACCGTGCTGGCGCTGTTGGCCACCGACTGCCAGGCTTGCAGCGTCAAAGTCTGCGGCCACACTGCGGGAAACGGCCAAATGCCCGCGACACTGCCCAGCGCCAGCGCCCCCATTACTGCCAGGTAGGGTGCCAGCAGCACCAGCCGCACCAGCCGACCGGCTTGCCCGCGCCAGGCGTCAAGCCGGGAACCCAGCCGGAGTCGGCCTGGGCGCCGCTGGCCAGCAGGGCTTGGGTTGGTGCCAGCGTTTGGCCCGGGCTGCGGCACAGGTCTGTGGCTTGTTTTTGCGCCCATGTGACCGCGCCAACCCGAGGTGCGGCGGGTCTGCCAGATTGGTCGTTTCAGCAGCCACCAGGCCAGGCTGGCAAGCGCCATCACCAAGCCGACCAGCAGCCAGCCGGCCGCGGCACCCTGGGTGTTGCGCGCGGCATCGGCATCTTGCAGCCATTGCCAAGCCAGTACGGACAGGGGTGGGGGTGAAGTTGGGCCAATCACCAGGGCCATGTCAACCACGGTCAGGCTGTAGATCAATACCGCCAACACCGGCCAGTGCAGCCGTGCCAGCAGTTGCGGCCACAGCACCCACCACCAGGCACGTTGCGCGCTGTAACCCAGGCTGCGCGCCACTTGCAGTTCAGCCGCCAAGCGCTGCGCCACATCCGGGCGTTGCAGTTCGGTGGCGGCGGCCCAGAGCAAAAAAGGCACTTCTTTGGCCACCAGCACCGCGATCAGCCCCAAACCCCACGGGTCTTGGGTGGTCGGCCAGGGTGGTGGCGCCTGCAGCCCGGTGGCCCAGGGCGACAGCAAGCGCAGCAGCCAGCCGCTGGGTGCCAGCAAAAACGCCAGGCCAATGGCAAACGCGGCATGTGGCACCGCCAGCAGCGGGCTTAACACCCGCACCAGCGCAGGCCAGCCGCGCCCCGGAAAGTGGCGCTGCAGCAACAAGGCGCACAGGCCCAGGGCAAGGGTGCTGGACATCACGCCGGTCCAGAGCGTCATGGCCAGTGCCTGCGGTGTTTGTGTGTCAGCGGCCAGGTCTTGCCAGCCTTGCAGATGCCAGGCCGAAGTCAGCGCGCCCCAGGCGCTCAGCAACAGGGGTGTGACCATGAGCGCCAGCAGGATCAGCGCCAGGGCGTGGTGCGGTGCACGCTTTGATTGGCCTGTTCCCGTGTGACTTGGCATGTCAGAAGCTTTTGTAAACGGGCATTGCGGCTCAGCTTGTGGCCGTCAGTGCCGGGTGTTGCTGCGCCGCCCAGGCCAGCCCGCTGGCAACACCGCCAAAGCGGTCGCCGTGCACCAGATGGGCATGCGGGAAGGCCGCCTGCAGCTCATGCACCAAGGGGCTTAGCGCCGATGAGCCGCCGGTGAGGTACAGCGTGGTGGGGTGCGCCAGTCCGGCATCGGCCACACATTGGCGCGCGCACGCGGTGATGGCTGCCAACTGGGTACGCAACAGGTCATGCAGGGTGGCAGGGCTCAGTTCTGCGCGCGCTGCTGTGGCGCTGGGCAAGTGCAGGCTGGTCAAGTTGATGGGTTGGCTGTGCTGGCTCTCGGAGCAGGCAATTTTGGCGGCCTCCACAACGGCGAGCAGGTGGTGCCCCAGCCGCTCGGTGAGCACGTGCAGCAGGCGCTGGTGTTGCGCCTGGTCGGTGTAGTCGCGCCAAAGGCCGCGAGCTTCGGCCAGGCTTTTGCGGCTGCTGGCGTGGTGCACCAGGTGCCAGGTGGCCAGTTCGTAAAAAATGCGGTTGGGCAACTCGCGCCCATTGGGGGTACGCTGTCCGTAACCCAGCAGCGGCATGACGCAGCCCAAGTCGAGCAGGCGGTCAAAGTCGGTGCCACCCAGGTGGATGCCGCCGGTGGCCAGAATGTCAGCACTGCGGTCTTGCACCTCGGGCTGGCCGGGGCGCAGCTGGATCACGGTGAAGTCTGAGGTGCCGCCGCCAATGTCGACCACCAGCACCTGGGTCGGGGTTTGAATGCGGCGCTCGAAATCAAACGCCGCAGCAATCGGCTCCAGCTCAAACGCGACACGCTCAAAACCTGCGGCCAGCGCGGCACGCTGCAGGGTGGCTTGCGCCAGCGCGTCACGCTGCGGGCTGTCGTCAACAAAATGCACCGGCCGGCCCAGCATGGTGGCGCTCACCGGGTAGCCCAGTTGGGCTTCAGCGCGGCGCTTTAACTCAGCAAAAAACAGCACCACCACGTCAAAAAAACTCATGGCCTGGCCGTTCACCACGGTTTGCTCGTCGATCAGGGCGCTGCCCAGCAGGCTTTTGATGGCGCGCATCAGGCGTCCGGCGCCAACGCCGTCCTGCACGTCGCTCAGGTAATCCTGCATGGCCTTTGTGCCAAACGACAGGTGGCCGTCTTCGCTGGAAAAATACAGAGCCGTCGGCATGGCGGTGCGTGTGCCTTCCAGTGCGATGGTGTGCAACTGCCCGCTGGCATCGACCAGCGCAGCGGCGGAATTGGAGGTGCCAAAGTCAATGCCCAGCACCGGGCTCCGGGACATGGCTGCGGGCGCGTTTGTGTTGTTGCGACCCACCTGGCTTTAACGGTCAGGGTGCGCTAGCACCTGGGTCAGGAAGGCAGCAATGTCCTCGATTTCGCGGGGGTGCACGCTGTGCGGCATCGGGTAGCTGTGCCACTGCACCGCGTAGCCCAGCCCTGTCAGCAGTTCGCGTGAGGCTTGGCCGCGTGCCGGGATCACCACCGGGTCCTGGCTGCCGTGGGCCATGAATATCGGTGTGCGCGCGTTGGCCTGCGAGCGCTCTGCGGCCAAGGTGCCGGCCAGCGGCAGGTAGCCCGACAACGCCACGATGCCCGCCAGCGTGTGCGGGTAACGCAAGCCGGTGTGCAAGGCCATGGCGCTGCCCTGTGAGAAGCCGGCCAGCACAATGCGGCTTGCCGGGATGCCACGAGCGATTTCACGCGCCAGCAGGGCTTGCACGGCCAGCTCAGAGGCGCGAATGCCCGCGTCGTCCTGGCCGCTGAGCAGGTCAGCGCCCCGAATGTCGTACCAGGCGGGCATCACATAGCCGCCGTTGAGGGTGACCGGCATGCTGGGCGCGTGCGGAAAAATGAAGCGGATGGGCGGGCAGCTGGACAAATCCAGCTCGGGCACCAGACCGGCAAAGTCGTGTCCGTCAGCGCCCAGCCCGTGCAGCCAGATCACGGCAGCGGTGGGGTTGGGGGCGGTCTCAATTTGAACGTGGGGAAGTAAGGTGGGCATAGGCGGAGGGTGAGAAAAATCAGAACAATTCAATGTCGCCCACATTCACCGTTTCAGCGGCCAGCTGGCCTTGTGCCACCAGCGCTTCATACCCGCACACTTGGTTGCGGCCATGGGCCTTGGCGTAGTAGACCGCCTTGTCGGCGCGCTCAAAGGCGCCGCTGGGCGAGTCGCCTTGCCGGATCTCGGTCAAACCGACGCTGATGGTGATGTGGCCGACCTGCGGGAAGTTGTGGTGCTCGGTGGTGCTGCGCAGGCGTTCCAGCGCGGCTTCGGCCTGGCCGGTTTGGGTGCAGTGCATCAGCACCACAAATTCTTCGCCACCAAACCGGTAGAGCTGGTCATGAAAACGAAAGGTGTCGCGCATCAGGCGCGCCAGCAGCAGCAGCACCTCGTCGCCAATCAGGTGACCAAAGTGGTCATTGACCTTTTTGAAGTGGTCAATGTCGAGCAGGGCAAGCCAGTAGCTGCTGGCGTTCTGGGTGTGCCTGCGGTCGTCTGCGCTCAGGTCCGGGGCCTCGGGTTTGGCCGTGGTGGCTTTCAGAAACGCCCCGTCAAAGGTTTTGCGGTTGAGCAGTTCGGTGAGCGCGTCACGTTCGCCATCGTCGAGCAAGCCCTGAAAGTTCTGGTACAGGCGCAGCACGCCACTCACCAGGCGCACCATCTCCGCTGACATGGGTGCTGTGCAGCCAAGTTCCATCACGCCGTTGCTGGCAGTGGGGGTGGCCAGCGGAAACACGCTGATGCCCGCACCGGTTTCTGCGATCACCGGGTGATGGTTTTGCAAGGCCTGTTGGCGTGCGGCAAATTCAGCGGCCAATGGCAGCTGGTCGAATTCCGTCAAGGCTTGGTGGGTGAGCTGTTGTTCAACCCCGTCTTGCAGTTGCGCACACGTTAGCCAGCGTTCATTGCTGGCCGGACCCACCAGTCGGTAAATGGCAATGCGCTCGGGGTGCAGCAACTCTGACAGCGTGGCAATCAGCGCACTGTCGAGCGCATCCCGGTCGCGCAGGGCGGTCAAGTCGGCGAGTTGGTCAACCAGTAACGTCATGCATCAAGTTTAGCTTTTGCCCTGGTGCGCAAGGGTGCGCCGTGTCAGCGGCGTCACTGGCCGTAGCGCTTGAGCCAAGCTTTTTCAAGCGGCTCGACCCAGCTGCCGTGAGGCTCGGGCAGGGTGGGCCTGGCCTGCTCAACCTGCCCCGGGGCGACCCTGGCACCAAAGCGTGCGCGCTCTGGCGCGGGCAACTTGTCCATGGCCAGCACCGTGGGATCACCCCACACGCTGAGGTCGGCCTTGCGCGCTTGGGCCTCGGGGCTGAGCAAAAAGTTGGCAAGTACTTGGGCGCCAGCCTGCGCGCGGGCGTTAAAGGGGATGGCTAAAAAATGCGTGTTGCCCACCGTGCCTTTATCAAATTGATAGCTGTACACGCTTGTCGCCAGACGTCTGGCGGCGATTTCGTTGGCGGCTTCGTTGGGATTGAAGGTGAACGCCAGCAGCAATTCGCCGTCAGCCATCATCTGACGCACGGCACCCGAATTTTGTGGAAATTGTTTACCGGCACGCCACAGCTGGGGGTGCAGCGCATCCAGGTAGGCCCACAACGGGGCGCTGGCATTGGCAAAGGCCCCAGGCGTGAAAGGGCGGTACAGCGCCTGGGTGTCGGGGCTGAGCTCCAGCAGCGCCTGCTTGACGAAGGTGGTGCCATGAAAGTCGGGCAGGCGTGGGTAGGTCACGCGGCCCGGGTGGGTTTTGGCAAAGGCCAGCAAGCCGGTCATGCTGCGGGGTGGCGCGGGCACACGTTGGCGGTCGGCAAAAAAGGTCAGCTGCGCCATGCCCCAGGGCGCTTCCAGGCCATCGGTGGGCTCTGAAAAATCGCGCACCGTGGTGGGTTTGCCATGCACATCGACATAGGCAAAGTTGGGCAGGTTTTGGGCAAACGGGCCAAACAGCAGGTCTTCGCGCTTCATGGTCAGGAAGTTTTCACCGTTGATCCAGACCAGGTCAACGGTGCCGGTGTTGCGTTTGCCCGCCGCTTTCTCGGCCCGCACGCGCTTGACCACTTCGGCGGCATCGGTGATCTTGACGTGCGCCAGCGTTAGCCCATAGCGCGCCAACACCTCAACGCCCGCCCATTGCAGGTAGGCGTTGATGTTCTGGCTGCCGGCCCAGGCGTTGAAATACACCGTCTGGCCGCGCGCCTGGCGCTCAATCTCGGCCCAGCGGGAGGGGGCTTGCGCCAAAGCCGGTGCCGCCAGGCTGCTGCCGAGCAAGGCCAAGGCGTGACGGCGTGAAATGGGTGTGTGGGTCATGGGTGGTGCGTGGTAAACGAGCGCGACGAGGGCCATTGCTGCCTTGGCTTGAGTCGCTGGTGTGTTTTTCTCGGCCAAGTTTGGCGGTCTGGCCGCCAGCCTCAGGACAGCAGCGCCTGGGCAAATTCCCGGGCGTTGAAGGTTTCCAGGTCTTCCAGCTTTTCGCCCACACCGATGAAATACACCGGAATTGGCCGCTCACGCGCAATCGCCGCCAGCACGCCGCCTTTGGCCGTGCCGTCGAGTTTGGTGACGATCAGGCCGGTCAGGCCGAGCGCATCGTCAAAGGCTTTCACCTGGCTGAGCGCGTTTTGCCCGGTGTTGCCGTCAATCACCAGCAGGATTTCATGCGGTGGCAGGCTCTCAGGTGCGCCGGGGTCGGCTGGCCCGGTTTTCTGAATCACGCGCTTGATTTTTTTAAGTTCTTCCATCAG
>JBBQSS010000113.1:0-9032 GCA_038213665.1 Burkholderiales bacterium
AGCCGATGTGAGCATCGCCAAAAATTACCTGAACGCCGATGAACTAGCGGCACTCAACAACCTGGTGGAACAGTATCTGGTATTCGCCGAAGGTCAGGCGATGCGCCGCGTACCCATGCACATGAGCGACTGGATCGCCAAGCTGCATGGCTTTTTGTCGATCAACGACCGCGACATCCTCAACCACGCCGGAAAAATCTCCCACGAGGTGACCAAAGCCTACGCTGAAGTGGCGTATGCGCAGTTCAACGAGGCTCAGATTGCCCATGCCGATCAATTGGAAAGCGATTTTGACCGGGCTATGAAGCTGTTGCCCAAGCAACCGAGAAAAAAGAAAAACACATGACTGAACAAAACCAAGCCCAACTGGGCAAAACCCTCTGGAACATCGCCGACCAATTGCGTGGCGCGATGGATGCGGACGATTTCCGCGACTACATGCTGTCGTTCCTGTTCCTGCGCTACCTCTCGGACAACTACGAGGCGGCTACCCATGCCGATTTGGTCCGGATCGAGGCGGACATCCAAAAGGCAACGCTCAAACACAATGAATTCCTGAAAGAACTGGGCAAGCCTCTCCTGCCATCGGCTGAATGAAACGATCCGATTTGGTTTGTGTCTGCATCATTTTGTGATTGCTATTATTTAAATAGCTGCTTGCGCAAGTTATACGGGGGCTAGCGGCCTATTTTGCATATAAATAGTGCTGCGTAGGTGCTTGATCAGCTACCGCGAAGCCGGTAGCCCAGCCCTCCGGGCGAAAAGGTGCCGGGCATGCAAAGGCCCATCGCCCAGGGCTGGGCTCCTACGGGCGGCAGAATCCTCCACTGTTCTTGCACGTTAACGAAACGCTTTGGCGCCGGGGCTGCGCTTGCGCCGGGGTTTGCCCCCTTGGGCATAAGCATCGGCGCTGAAAGACTGCCGCTGCGCCAGCAAATCAGGCGCGTCCACCAAGGCGGCCATTTCGGTGATATCTGGCTCCGTCACGCCGACAGACCGAAAGTGGCTCTGCCAATCGTTGACCACGGCAATGATCTTGAGGACCGCGTTGGCCGCCGCCAGGGGAATTAAGGTGATTTCCAAGAATAAATATGCCCAGATGACGTAGGATTTTTGTTCAGCTGCAAGGCGTAAAAATGGGCGTCTAGCGAGCTATACAACCGTTTTTGCAACGCAGCAGATGGACAAAAAGACAAGTCAGATGGGTATATTTTTCGCAGGAAATCACCTAAGTCAAAGTCAGCCAGATTTACCTCGAGATATTCACCGCCCCAAGTCCTTCGCACTCACCCCCGCAATGCCCCAGTTTTCCTTGGGCACGTCTTGTATCCAGACGCGCACGTTGGCAATCGGGGTGCCGGTGGCTTCGACCAGGGCGGCGCTGACTTTCTCGATCACGGCGCGTTTTTGTTCTTCGGTGCGGCCTTCAATCATGTAGATCTGTGCAAATGGCATAGCGGTTCTCCGGACAGGTTATCGGGGTGGGTGGGTGACAGGGTTCAAACAAATCGCAGGCTGGTGCTGCCCATGCCTTGCACGCGCAGGGTGACGTTGTCGCCCGCCTGCACCGACACGGCTTCGGTGATGCCGCCCGACAAAATCAGGCTGCCGGCCGGAATGCATTCGCCGCGTTCTGCCAAATGATTGGCCAGCATGGCAATGGCCGCGGCGGGGTGGCCCAGCACGGCAGCGCCGGCGCCAAAGGCGACGGCCTGGCCGTTTTTCTCCAGCACGATGCCCACCGTGCGCAGGTCCACGCCCGCCACTTGCATCGGCTGGCCACCGACCACAAAACGCGCCGCCGAGGTGTTGTCGGCCACCACGCTTTTCAGGTCGAACTTGAAATCGCGGTAGCGGCTGTCGATGACTTCGATGCCTGGCATGACAAAGTCGGTGGCCGCCAGCACGGCACCAATGTGGCAGCCGGGGCCGCGCAGCTCGGTCTTGGTGACAAAGGCAATTTCGGGCTCCACCTTGGGGTGGATCAGTTCGCTGACTTTGCATTCGCCGCCATCGGGCACCGCGTAGTAGTCGGCCATGAAGCCGAACACCGGTGTGCTGACACCCATTTGCTTCATTTTGGCGTGCGAGGTCAAGCCGGCTTTCAGACCGATGATCTTGCAGCCACGGGCGACTTTGCGGCGCTTGATCTCGTTCTGAATGGCGTAGGCATCATCCCAGTCCATGTCTGGGTACTCGTCAGTGATCTTGGTCGTGTCATGGGCCTGCAGTTCGCAGTTTTCCAGGCGTTCGGCCAAGGCGGTGATGGTTTTTGCGTCGAGTTTCAAGCGGTCACCTTTGTCTTTAAGTTACGTTCACGCGCCATCGTCATGGCGGTGTCTTCAATCATGTCTTCCTGGCCGCCGACCATGCCGCGTCGGCCCATTTCCACCAGAATATCGCGTGCCGGCACGCCATATTTCTTCTCGGCGCGCTTGGCAAACAGCAGGAAAGAGCCATAGACACCGGCATAGCCCAAGGTGAGCGCGTCGCGGTCGATGCGGATCGGAAAGTCCATGATCGGCACCACCAGGTCTTCGGCCACGTCCTGAATTTTGTACACATCGACCCCGGTGGCAATGCCCATCATGTCGAGCACGGCAACCAGCACTTCCATGGGCGTGTTGCCCGCGCCCGCACCCAGGCCGGCGGCGGCGGCGTCGATGCGGTTGGCACCGACTTCGATCGCGGCAATCGAATTGGCCACCCCCATGGCCAGGTTGTGGTGACCATGGAAACCCAGTTCGGTTTCGGGCTTGAGGGCCTGGCGTACGGCGCTGAGCTTGGTTTTGACATCACCGGGCAACATGTGTCCCGCCGAGTCGGTCACGTAAATGCAATTGGCCCCGTAACCCTGCATCAGCAGCGCCTGGCTGACCAGTTTTTCGGCGCTGGCCATGTGCGCCATCATCAAAAAGCCGACAGTGTCCATACCCAGTTCGCGCGCCTTGGTGATGTGCTGCTCGGACACATCGGCCTCGGTGCAATGGGTGGCGACGCGAATCGTGCTCACGCCCAAATCCTTGGCCATCAGCAGGTGGTCAACGGTGCCGATGCCGGGCAACAGCAGGGCCGAAATTTTGGCCTGCTTCATCAGCGGGATCACCGCACCCAAATATTCCTCGTCGGTGTGCGCCGGAAAACCATAGTTGACCGAAGAGCCGCCGAGGCCGTCACCGTGGGTGACTTCGATCAATGGAATTCCGGCAGCGTCCAGGCCGCAGGCGATGCTTTTCATCTGGTCGAGCGTCATCAGGTGGCGCTTGGGGTGCATGCCGTCACGCAGGGTCATGTCGTGCACGGTGATTTTTTTGGCGGTTGAATTCATGGTGTTTCTCGTGTGCGGTTCAGGCGAATGCCGGGGTGGCTGCGGGCGTGGGCGTGGCTTTCAGTGTGAGGCGCCCGGCGATGATTTCTTCGGCAAACATTTCTGCCGTACGGGCGGCAGCGGCGGTCATGATGTCGAGGTTGCCCGCGTACTTGGGCAAGTAGTCGCCCAGACCTTCAACTTCCATAAACACCGAGACCCGGTTGCCGTCAAACACCGGGCCATTGACCAGCTTGTAGCCGGGCACGTACTTTTGCACTTCCTTGATCATGGCGTGGATCGATTCGGTGATTTTGGCCTGGTCGGGCTCGGTCTCGGTCAGGCAGTGCACGGTGTCGCGCATGATCATGGGCGGCTCGGCCGGGTTCAGGATGATGATGGCTTTGCCCTTTTTGGCACCGCCCACTTTTTCAACCGCACCGGCGGTGGTGCGGGTGAATTCGTCGATGTTTTTGCGGGTGCCTGGACCGGCGGACTTGCTCGAGACGGTCGCAACGATTTCGCCGTAAGCCACCGGTTGCACCCGGCTCACGGCCGCCACCATCGGAATCGTGGCCTGGCCACCGCAGGTGACCATATTGACGTTCATCTCGCCTTTGCCGACGTGTTCGATCAGGTTGACCGGCGGCACACAAAACGGGCCGATGGCGGCCGGCGTCAGGTCAATCATCAGCACGCCCAGCGCATTGAGCTTGCGCGAGTTGTCGGCATGCACGTAGGCGCTGGTGGCGTCAAAGGCGATTTGCACACCGTCCGCCAGCACATGGGGCAGCAGGCCGTCAACGCCCTCGGCAGTGGTCTTGATGCCCATCTCGCGGGCGCGTTTCAGGCCATCGGATTCGGGGTCGATGCCGACCATCCAGACCGGCTCCAGCACCGCACTGCGTTGCAGCTTGGCGAGCAGGTCGGTGCCGATGTTGCCGGGCCCGATCAGGGCGCATTTGATTTTTTTCATGAGAGTTTCCAGTGGTTGTAATTTAGATGAGGGAGCGCACCACGCCGCCTTCAACGCGCAGTGCTGCGCCGTTGGTGGCGGCCGCGCGCGGGCTGCAAACGTAGGTCACCATGGCCGCGACCTCAAACGGTTCAATGAAGCGCTGCAGCAGCGAAGTCGGTCGGCCAAATTTGAAGAAGTCGCGCTCGGTCTCCGCCAGCGTCTGGCCTGCGTTGCTGGCCAGCTTGGCAAAAAACGCGCCCACGCCTTCGGTGCGCGTCGGTCCCGGCAGCACGGCATTGACGGTGACGCCGGTGCCGATGCAGGTTTCTGCCAGCCCGCGTGACACCGACAGCTGGGCCGATTTGCTCATGCCGTAATGCACCATGTCGGCGGGCGGGCAGATGCCCGATTCGCTGGAGATGAACACCACACGGCCCCAGCCGCGCGCTTTCATGCGCGACAGGTGGTGGCGCGCCAGGCGCACGCCACTGAGCACGTTGACCTCGAAGAAACGCAGCCAGTCTTCGTCGCTGATTTGCTCGAAGGCTTTGGGCTCGAAGATGCCCAGGTTGTTGACGAGGATGTCAAGGTCACCCGCCGCGTCCAGCAGGCGCTGGCAACCTGCGGCGGATGACAGATCGGCCTGCACACCGTCGATGGCGGCGCCCGGTACTTCTGATTGAATGCGCGCGACGGCTTGGGCCAGCCGGGCCGGGTCGCGCCCGTTGACGATGACGTGCGCGCCCTCGGCCGCCAGCTCGCGCGCCGTGGCCCAGCCGATGCCGGAGGTGGCGCCGGTGACCAGCGCGCGTTTGCCTGTGAGTTGAAGGTCCATGTTGATTCCTTATCAAGTGGTGCGATGCGTGGCCGGGTACAGCCAGGGCTTGAACCATTGTGTGAGTTGGGGGGCGACCCCCCAGGTCATGACGAGCACCACCAGTGCGGTCAGCAGCATCACGCGCGGCAGCAAGGGCCATGCGGCGAGCAGTGGCTCCAGCAGCACGAACAGCCCAAACACCGTGGGGCAGATGCCCAGCCAGGTCACCACCGCCACTTTCCAGCGCGGCGGCGGGTTCTGCGTAGGGCCGACCGGCGCGGCAAACCAGTGACCCAGGCCGCTGACTTGGCGCACGGTTTGGCCCTCGATGTGCGGCGCAATCGCCGCCAGCGTGAACGAACGCGTGGGCGATTGTTGCCAGCCCTGCAAGTGCGCTGTGGTGTCAAACGCGAACACGACGTGGTAGAGGGTGGCGTCGCCGCTGCTGCCCTCGGCGTCCGGGCGCACCAGCTGCCCGCCCAGGTAGCCGGGGAAGGCACGGGCGGCGGCGGTCATGTCGCTGGAGGCCTGCTCAAACGCGGCCTCGTGCCCGGCCTTGACGCGGCGCGTGACCAGCACCGTGACCGCGCCGGAGGGTTTGTCGAGGGTCGCTGGTGCCATGCCTTGTTTGCCTTAGTGAAAGCGCACCGAGCAGCTGCCCAAGCCGCCAATCGACACGCGGAAGTTGTCGCCCGCCTTGGCCGGTGACATGGCGGCCAGCGCGCCCGACAGAATCACCTCGCCGGCCTTCAGGCCAATGCCCAGGCGCCCCAGCGTGTTGGCCAGCCAGGCCACGGCATTCACCGGCGAGCCCAGGGCGGCAGCCCCGGCGCCGGTGGCGATGATCTCGCCGTTTTTCTCCAGCACCATGCCGCAGGTGGAGAGGTCGATGCGGCGCGGGTCGACGGCACAGTCGCCCAGCACAAACACGCCGCACGAGGCGTTGTCAGCCACGGTGTCCTGCACCTTGATCTTCCAGTCGCGGATGCGCGAGTCGACGATCTCGAAGCACGGCATCACGCACTCGGTGGCGGCCAGCACGTCGGCATTGCTGATGCCGGGGCCCATCAGGTCTTTTTTCAGGATGAAGGCGATTTCGCCCTCGGCCTTGGGCTGGATCAAGGTGCTGATGTCAATCGACTGGCCTTCGTTGTAGATCATGCCGTCGAGCAAATAGCCAAAATCAGGCTGGAACACGCCCAGCATGTTCATCACGGCGGCCGAGGTGACGCCGATTTTTTTGCCGACCACGCGCTCACCGGCCTGCAGGCGGCGTGACAACATGCGCTGCTGGATGTGGTACGCGTGCTCAATGGTGATGTCGGGATGGCGGTTGGTCAGCGGCTCGACCACGGTCTGCGTGCTCATGGCCTGGTAAAGCTCGTCGCCCAGGGTCTCGATCAGTTTGGCGTCCATAGGTAAATAGGTCCTGTGTGGGTGTATGAAAATAACATTTTTATATGTTTTAGGCCTCTAGCCCTTATGGAATAAGCGCAAGCAGCTATTAAAACAATAGTAATTCAGGGCAATGTTCGGGCCTTGCTTGTTGAACCCAGATGTCCATGCGGTAGGGCGTGCTGTCGGTCGGGTTCTGCGGGCGCAAGCACGCGCCTCGTTTGGGCCAGCACCGGCAGCAGCAACCGCCAGTTGGCCCAGGCGCTGACACCGGAACCGGAGCCGTGCAGCAGCAGCAGCACCGGCGCGCCGCGACCGCTGTCGTGCACGTTGGTCTCGAAACTGCCGGTGCGCACCCGTGTGCCGATTTCAGGGTTCAAACTCATGCGCTTTTGGCTCAGTACTTGATCATCACGTTGCGCAGCTCGGTATAGAACTCCAGCGAGTGCACGCCACCTTCGCGGCCAATGCCGGACTGCTTGGAGCCACCAAACGGGGTGCGCAGGTCGCGCAGGAACCAGCTGTTGATCCAGCACAGCCCCACCTCAATCTGCGTGGCCAGGCGGCTGGCGCGGCTGATGTCTTGCGTGTAGACCGAGGTGGCCAGGCCGTACTTGGTGTCGTTGGCCATGCGCACGGCTTCTTCTTCGGTGTCAAAGGGCGTGATGTGGCAGCAGGGGCCAAAAATTTCTTCACGCACCACGGTGGCGGTTTCTGGCAAGCCGGTCCAGATCGTGGGTTGCACCCAGCAGCCGTCTTTCAGGTCATCGGGCATGTCGGGCACGCCGCCACCGTAGACGATGTTGGCACCCTCGGCCTTGGCTTTCTCGTAGTAGGACAGCACCTTTTTTTGGTGAATCTTGCTGACCAGTGGGCCAATTTTGGTGTCGGCATCAAACGGACGCCCCGGCTTCATCTCCGACGCCTTGACCTTGAGAGCAGCGACAAACTTGTCAAAAATCGGGCGCTCCACGTACACGCGCTCGGTGCCCAGGCAGACCTGGCCGCAGTTCTCAAAGACCGAGCGGGTCACGGTGTTGACGGCGTTGTCAAAATCGCAGTCAGCAAACACCACAGCCGCATTCTTGCCGCCCAATTCGAGCGACACCGGGCGGATGCCGTCGGCCCCGGCTTTCATGATGGCGGTGCCGGTTTTGGTTTCACCGGTAAAGGTGATGCCGTTGACATCCGGGTGCGCGGTCAGGAACGAGCCGGCCGATTCCACACCAAAACCATTCACCACGTTATAGACACCGGGCGGCACGCCGACCTTGTTCATGACCTCGCCCAAGAGTGTGGCGGTGCTGGGGGTGGCCTCCGAGGGCTTGACGACGACGGTGTTGCCGCAGGCCATGGCCGGGCCGCATTTCCAGGTCATCAGCAGCAGCGGCAGGTTCCAGGGGCAAATGATGGCGATGACACCGCGCGGGGTGCGCACACCATAGCTGCGGGCCGTTTTGCCATCGGGGGTGCGCATCTCGAACGACTCGGTCGAGACGTTTTTGATGGTGTCGGTGAAGATCTTGAAGTTGGCCGCGCCGCGTGGAATGTCAATGTGCGATGCCAGGTGCGCCGGCTTGCCGGTGTCGGCAATTTCGGCTTGCAAAAAGTCGTCAAAACGGTGGTTGATTTCATCCACCACACCGTCGAGCATATTGCAGCGCTCAACTACCGACAACTTGCCCCACGGGCCTTTGAGTGCGGCCTTGGCGGCAGCCACAGCGGCATCCACTTCGGGTTTGCCGGCCTCAAACACATTGCCAATCAACGCGTTGTCGACCGGGTTGCGTTTTTCGTAGGTCTTGCCGCTGACATTGCCAACGTACTGGCCGTTGATAAAGTTCTTGATGTCTTTCATGATTTACTTTCCAAAAGTGGTGCCCAACATGGCACCTTGATGTGAATGACTTTCATGGCCCTGGTTTTGCAACGCGGGCCAGGAAAATCAGCTGTCCAGCCCAATCGCCGCGAGCCCAGCTCTGGCGCAAGCTTCGTCCTCTTGCTCAGAGCCACCCGAGACACCGATGCCGCCAATGCGCTGGCCCGCCTCTATCATGGGCAAGCCACCGCCAAAGGCCACAAAGCGCGGACGCAGCACGATGCCTTCGCGCACCGCTGCCGAGTGCTGTTGCAATGCCCCGTGCCATTTCGAGGTGGCCAGGCCAAAGCTCACTGCCGTGTAGGCTTTGTCAATGGCAATATCGACTGAGTGCAACGGCGCACCCGGCATGCGCAGAAACGCCGCCAGCACACCACTGGCATCGACCACGGCAACATTGATGCGCGCATGGATCGATACCGCGTGGGCAACCGCCGCCCGCACCGCCTCGGCCGCAGCCATGACATCGATGACCCGCTGCTCAACGCTGTTGGACAAGGGCGAGGTGTTGTTTGTCATGGCTGGCACCGGCTTCAGAGTTAAGGTGATTTCCAAGAATAAATATGCCCAGATGACGCAGGATTTTTGTTCAGCTGCAAGGCGTAAAAATGGGCGTATAGCGAGCTATACAACCGTTTTTGCAACGCAGCAGATGGACAAAAAGACAAGTCAGATG
>JBBQSS010000114.1:0-9030 GCA_038213665.1 Burkholderiales bacterium
CCCAGATGACGCAGGATTTTTGTTCAGCTGCAAGGCGTAAAAATGGGCGTATAGCGAGCTATACAACCGTTTTTGCAACGCAGCAGATGGACAAAAAGACAAGTCAGATGGGTATATTTTTCGCAGGAAATCACCTTAGCCGCTGATGGTGCTGGCAATACGCTGGGCGCAGGCTTTGGCTTTTGCCCCGTCCCGGGCTTCGACCATGACCCGCACCAAGGGCTCGGTGCCGCTGGCGCGAATTAGCACTCGGCCAGTTTGCCCTAGTTCAGCCTCAACGGCACGCGTCTCGTCCTCCAGATTGGCGCTGAGCTTCCAGTCCTGACCAGGCTGCAAACGAACGTTGATCAAGGTTTGAGGAAACAATGTGACATCAGTGAGCAAGTCAGCGAGACTTTTGCCACTGCGCACACTGGTCTGCAACACCTGCAGGGCCGAAATCAAACCGTCCCCGGTCGTGTGCTTGTCCAGCGCCAGCAGGTGACCAGAACCCTCACCACCCAGCAGCCAATGGTTTTTTTCCAGTTCTTCCAGCACGTAACGGTCGCCAACCTTGGCGCGAACAAACTGCACGCCGCGCGCCTTGATCGCCACCTCTACGGCCATGTTGGTCATCAAGGTACCCACCACGCCCGGCACCGGCTCGTTGCGGCGCAAACGGTCATCCACCATCAGGTACAGCAATTCATCACCGTTGAACAAGCGTCCATGGGCATCCACCAGTTGCAGCCGGTCGGCATCGCCGTCCAATGCCACACCCAAATCGGCCCGGTGCAGTTTCACTGCGTCGATCAAGGCCTCAGGGTGGGTGGCGCCCACCCCTTTGTTGATGTTCAAGCCGTCTGGTGAGCAGCCGATGGCAATCACCTCTGCACCCAGCTCATGAAACACTTTGGGCGCGATGTTGTAGGCCGCACCGTTGGCCGCATCAACCACAATGCGCAAGCCTTTGAGCGTCAGGTTGTTGGCAAACGTGCTCTTGCAGAACTCAATGTAGCGACCGGCCGCGTCTTCCAGACGACGGGATTTGCCCAGGTTGGCAGAGTTTTCCCACACCGGGGCTTCACTTAAGGTAGCTTCCACGTCGAGCTCCCAAGCATCGGGCAGCTTGGTGCCCTGCGCACTGAAAAACTTGATGCCGTTGTCGTCAAACGGGTTGTGGCTGGCACTGATCACCACCCCCAAAGATGCCCGCTGCGCACGCGTCAGATAGGCCACCCCCGGTGTTGGCAAGGGGCCAAGCAGCACCACATCCACCCCGGCTGAGTTAAAGCCGCTCTCCAGGGCACTTTCCAGCATGTAGCCAGAAATTCGGGTGTCTTTGCCGATCAAGACCGTGGGCTTTGACTCTGTGCGCTTGAGTACGCGCCCCACGGCATGTGCCAACTTCAACGCGAAATCCGCCGTAATGGGAGACTGACCCACGGTGCCACGAATACCGTCTGTTCCAAAAAATTGCCTTGTCATTGTTGTGCCTTCGCCTGATGTTCAAAAAAGGGCAATTATCGTATTGCCGCGAGCACGCGAAGGCTTTGCACGGTTTCCTTGACATCATGCACCCGCAGCACCGAGGCACCGCGCTCAGCCGCCAGCAGCGCAGCCGCCAAGCTGGGCGCCAGACGTTCTTGACCGGACAAGATAATGCCCTGCTCGGCTCGCGCCGCCATGCCAGCCAGTGACGACTTGCGCGACCAACCCACCAGCAAGGGATAACCGGCGTTGAGCAGCTCCGCTTGGCGTGCCAACAACGAAAAATTTTGGGCCACAGTTTTACCAAAGCCAATACCTGGGTCCAACATTATTCTAGTGTTTTCGACCCCTAACCCTCTTAAATCATGCGCGGCATGCTCTAAAAAAAATAGCACCTGAGAAACCACATCACCTCGCATCGGTGCCACCTGCATGGTCTGCGGCTCCAGATGCATGTGCATCAGGCAGACACCACAGGTGGGGTGCGCCGCAATCGCCTGGGTCGCACTCAAGCCATGCGCTGTATCTGGCCAACGCAAGGCCCAGACGTCATTGATGATGTCTGCGCCCAAGTCCAGCACCTCCTGCATGACCCGAGGTTTATAAGTATCTACCGACACGGGCAAGCCCAAACTTACTGCCGCACGTACCACAGGCACGATGCGGGCAAGCTCATCTTCCTGGCTCAATGGCTGCGCACCGGGCCGTGTGGACTCGCCGCCAATGTCCAGCATGTCCGCGCCATCCAGAATAAGTTGCTCACAGTGACGAATGCCCTGAGCCGAGGAACCATGCTGCCCGCCGTCAGAAAAGGAATCGGGTGTGACGTTCACGATGCCCATCACCTTGGGTTGGCTCAAATCAATCAGAAAACGGCTGGTTTGCCAAAACATTGCTCACCCCTTCTTTTCACACTTGCAGCCCGGCATGCTGCTGCAGACTAAAAAAAACGGGGCCTAAGCCCCGTTCGGAATGTCGATGTAAGCTCAGGCGGCGTGAGGTGCCGCATCAGGCTTCACGGCAGGCGTGCCCCCACTGCTGCTGTCAGAGCTGGCAGGAAGAATGCGCGGCGACCAGTCTTTGGGCGGCCGTGGCGGCTTTCCTGCCATGATGTCGTCGAGCTGGTCGCTGTCAATGGTTTCCCATTCAAGCAAGGCTTTCGCCATGGCGTGCATGTTGTCACTGTGCTCTTCGATCAGGCGACGCGCCAGCGCATATTGCTCGTCAATGATGCGGCGTACCTCGGCGTCGACCTTCTGCATGGTTTCTTCGCTCATGTTGGTGGTTTTTGTGACCGAACGGCCCAAAAATACTTCACCCTCATTCTCCGCATACACCATAGGCCCCAAGGCTGCTGTCATGCCGTAGCGCATGACCATGTCACGGGCGATTTGGGTAGCACGCTCAAAGTCGTTGCTGGCGCCCGTGGTCATCTGGTTCATGAACACTTCTTCCGCAATCCGGCCACCAAACAACATGCTGATCTGACTGAGCATGTAGTCTTTGTCATAGCTATAGCGGTCTTGGGCTGGCAAGCTCATGGTGACCCCAAGGGCACGCCCACGCGGAATGATCGTGACCTTGTGCACCGGGTCGCACTTGGGCAGCAGTTTGCCAATCAAGGCATGACCGGATTCGTGGTAGGCCGTGTTGCGGCGTTCTTCCTCGGGCATGACCATGCTCTTGCGCTCCGGGCCCATCAGGATTTTGTCCTTGGCTTTCTCGAAGTCCTGCATTTCCACGGTGCGGGCATTGCGACGCGCAGCCATCAAGGCGGCTTCGTTGCACAGGTTGGCCAGGTCCGCGCCACTCATGCCGGGTGTGCCACGGGCGATCACGGCAGCGTTGACATCCTGGCTCAACGGCACCTTGCGCATGTGCACATTCAGAATTTGCTCACGACCACGAATATCAGGCAGCGTGACGTAAACCTGACGGTCAAAACGGCCTGGGCGCAACAGCGCGGCATCCAGAATGTCCGGGCGGTTGGTGGCGGCCACCACAATCACACCCACATTGGTCTCAAAACCATCCATCTCCACCAGCATCTGGTTGAGGGTTTGCTCGCGCTCGTCATTGCCACCGCCTAGACCGGCACCGCGCTGACGACCCACGGCATCAATTTCATCGATAAAAATGATGCAAGGCGCATTTTTCTTGGCGTTGTCAAACATGTCGCGCACGCGTGATGCGCCCACACCGACAAACATTTCCACAAAGTCAGAACCAGAAATACTGAAAAATGGCACCTTGGCCTCGCCCGCAATCGATTTGGCCAGCAAGGTTTTACCCGTGCCTGGGGGGCCCACCAGCAGCAAGCCGCGCGGGATACGACCACCAAGCTTCTGAAATTTTGCCGGGTCTTTCAAGAAGTCCACTACTTCCTTGACCTCTTCCTTGGCTTCATCACAGCCAGCCACGTCAGCAAATGTCACCGTATTGGTGTTTTCATCGAGTAGACGTGCCTTGCTCTTGCCAAAGCTGAATGCCCCACCCTTGCCGCCGCCCTGCATCTGGCGCATGAAATACACCCAGACACCGATCAACAACAACATGGGACCCCAACTGACCAGCAAAGTCATCAACAGCGAGCCTTCTTCACGGGGACGCACGTCAAATTTGACATCGTTGGCAATCAAGTCACCGACCAGACCACGATCAAGGTAGGTGGCGGTGGTGCGCACCTTGCGGTCGTCGCTGGTCACGGCCACGATCTCGGTGCCGCTTTGACCCTCTTGAATGATGGCGCTCTTTATCCGGTTGCCGCGAACTTCCTCAAGAAAGTCGGAGTAACCAAGATAACCGGCACCTGCCGCAGGCTGTGTATCGAATTGCTTGAAGACAGTGAATAACACCATCGCAATCACCAACCAGACCGCAATTTTAGAAAACCATGGATTGTTCAAGCGAAACTCCAATAAATATCGGCAAAGAAAGCCGAGCGAGACACTTAGTATGAAACGATTTTAGGCTTTTCAAGCCACCCTACGATAGGTATTGATACCTTCAGCCACAGCACTTGCAAGGAATTTAAGGGTTTTTCAAGGCCAGGCCGATGAAAAAGGTTTCAGACGACCGGTCGCGCGAGGCCTTTGGTTTGAGTCGCTTGACGGTGACAAAAGTTTCCCTGAAGCGCTTGTACAAGGTGTCGTAGCTGCCGCCATGAAAGACTTTTGCCACCAGCGCACCGTCAGGCTTGAGGTGCTCCTGGGCAAATTCCAGCGCCAACTCAACCAGGAGTTCAATCCGTGCGGCGTCCGCTGAACTGATGCCAGACAGATTGGGGGCCATGTCGGACATCACCACGTCAGCCAGCTGCCCCTGCATCTGAGCGGCCAATTGGCTCAGTACCCCGTCTTCGCGAAGGTCGCCCTGGATGAACACCACACCTTCGATGGGTTCCATCGGCAGCATGTCCAGCGCAATGATGCGGCCGTTGAGCTCCCCCACGGCTGCGCCTCCGCCAGCAGCCGCCTTGGGGGAGAGCTTGCGCCGCACATACTGACTCCAGGCGCCAGGCGTCGAACCCAAATCCACCACCAACTGCCCCGGCTTGATCAGATGCAGGGTTTCATCAATCTCCTGCAATTTGTAGGCCGCACGCGCCCGATAACCGTCTTTTTTCGCCAGCTTGACATAGGTGTCGTTGACGTGGTCATTAAGCCATGCCCGATTGACCTTGCTGCTTTTAACAACTGATTTCATAATCTCTCACGTGTTGGGGACAGAGCAATTTCATTTGCTACGCCCAAGTAAATTGGTCTTTCCCACAAGGTTTCAGTCTCACCGATAATATGCCCATGTCTCAAATACTACTGACCCCAGCCCAACGAAAAGCCCACCGGGCCGATGCCCATCACCTTGACCCTGTGGTGATGATTGGCGGCGACGGCTTGACCGCCGCCGTCAAAAAAGAAACCGATGCCGCCCTGAATGCCCACGGCTTGATCAAGGTGCGCGTGTTTTCTGATGACCGCGCGGCCCGCGAAACCATGTTTCAAACCTTGACCGACGAACTGAATGCCGCACCCATTCAACACATTGGCAAATTGCTGGTGCTTTGGCGGCCACTGCCCGAACGGGAAAAAACCGCTGACGAAGACCGCTTACCTGGCCCGCGCGATGTCAAGGTGCTCAAATTCAGCAAGCGCGGCGGCCAGCGCCCCGAGGTGAAAACGCTTCGCGTGCTGGGCAACCAACGCCTGACCACCGGCGGTCAAATCAAGCGCGCAAAACGCAAACCTGTCAGCATCAAAAAACGAAATCAGGACTAAGCCAGCGCCGGAGCAAATGCATTTTTGCCCCGGCTCCTGACGCCAGCAACGCTCAGGCGGCTGGGTTTCTTTTTGCCAGCTTCCAAAATGCCATGCCGGCACACAGCCACTGCACGACATACAGCAAGGTTCCGACACTGTGCCACAGTCGCAAATCTTGCCGAGCAACGATGCGCGGTGCGATGGCAAATTCCGACAGCAACGCCAGAAGCATACCAAACACTATAAAATAAATAGCACCTTGCGCTTTATCCATAAGGGCTAGAGGCTTATTTGATCTAAAAATCAATAGCAACACCACGGCGCAACCAACGGCCAACCAAGTCATCGCCGAAAACAATTTGGCGGCCACGCCACCCGCCATGGCCGGCGTGGGCAGGTTTGCAAAAAGCATGGGCACCACCAGAAAACCGACGGTGGTCAAGGCGCCCCACCACAGCGCCGCAGCCCAGATTGCCAGCACAGGCAAGCCCGACCTCATTTCAGTGGTAGGCCACCGTCAACACTTCATACCGGCGCAAGCCACCCGGCGCCTGAACTTCGGCCACGTCACCCTCTTCCTTACCAATCAGAGCGCGAGCGATCGGGCTGTTGATGTTGATTAGGCCCAGCTTGAGGTCAGCCTCGTCTTCACCCACAATTTGGTAGGTGACTTTTTGGCCACTGTCTTCATCTTCAAGCTTTACCGTGGCGCCAAACACCACGCGTCCGCCGGCGTTGAGTTCGGTCGGGTCAATGACCTGCGCCACCGACAGCTTGCCTTCAATTTCCTGGATACGGCCCTCAACAAAACCTTGTTTGTCTTTGGCTGACTCGTATTCGGCGTTTTCGCTCAAGTCACCCTGCGCGCGCGCCTCCGCAATGGCGTTGATGACCGCCGGGCGCTCAAACGCTTTAAGTTGATGCAACTCAGCCTTGAGTTTTTCGGCACCACGTTTGGTAATAGGAAGGGTCGCCACGTGCAGCTCCGGAAAAAATAGATGAACAAAAATGAAACCGCCGAACGTTGCCGTCCGGCGGTAGGCGTGAATTATGCCGTGAAACCCGGCACGAAACGGCTTGAATTTACCCAGCCAACGGCTGCGTTTTAAGTTGCGCGTGCATTTCCTGAACAGAAATCACGTCGAGTTGGTCCATGCAGCGCATGCCTTCCACCGCCGCTTCGGCGCCGGCAATGGTGGTGAAGGTGGTGACCCGCGCCAACAAGGCCGAGGTGCGGATTTGGCGAGAATCGGCAATCGCATTGCGGCGCTCTTCCACGGTGTTGATGACCAGCACAATTTCACTGTTCTTGAGCATGTCCACGATGTGCGGACGCCCTTCGGTGACCTTGTTCACCACACCACAGGCAACGCCCGCCGCATTGATGGCTGCAGCTGTGCCCTTGGTTGCCACCACGGCAAAATCCATGGCGACCAATGAGCGGGCGATCTCGATGGCTCGGGCTTTGTCATTGTTTTTAACCGACAAAAACACCTTGCCTGAGCGCTCGCCCGTGGGGGTGAACGGTCGCGGCAACTTGCAGCCAGCGCCCATTTGTGACTTGACGAACGCCTCACCAAATGTCTTGCCAACCCCCATCACCTCGCCGGTGGACTTCATCTCAGGGCCCAGAATGGTGTCAACGCCCGGAAACTTGACGAACGGGAACACCGCTTCCTTGACGCTGAAATAAGGCGGATTAACCTCATGCGCAATGCCTTGCGATGCCAGCGTTTGCCCGACCATGCAGCGCGCCGCCACCTTGGCCAGTTGAACACCCGTGGCCTTGGAGACAAACGGCACCGTGCGCGAGGCGCGCGGGTTCACTTCCAGCACAAAAATCACGTCCTGCCCGTCTGTGTGTTGAATGGCAAATTGCACGTTCATCAACCCAACCACGTTCAGGCCATGCGCCATGGCGGCAGTCTGGCGCTTGATCTCGGTCACCGTCTCCGCACACAGGCTGTAGGGTGGTAAGGAGCAAGCTGAATCACCGCTGTGCACGCCGGCTTGTTCAATGTGTTCCATGACGCCGCCAATGTAGGTTTGGCCTGTGACATCGCGTACACAGTCCACATCACACTCGATGGCGTCGTTTAGGAAACGGTCCAGCAGCACCGGCGAGTCGTGTGACACTTTGACGGCCTCGCGCATGTAGCGCTCCAGGTCACGCTGCTCATGCACGATTTCCATGGCGCGGCCACCCAGCACGTAACTTGGGCGCACCACCAGCGGGTAACCCAGCGCAGCCGCTTTTTCCAAGGCTTCAGGCTCGGTCCGTGCCGTGGCATTCGGTGGCTGACGCAATTTGAGTTCATGCAACAGCTTTTGAAAGCGCTCGCGGTCTTCTGCGGCGTCGATCATGTCGGGGCTGGTGCCGATGATCGGCACGCCATTGGCTTCCAGGTCCAGCGCCAGCTTCAAGGGAGTTTGGCCACCGTACTGCACGATCACGCCATAAGGCTTTTCTTTGTCAACAATTTCTAACACGTCTTCAAGCGTCAGCGGCTCAAAGTACAAGCGGTCAGAGGTGTCGTAATCGGTTGACACCGTCTCAGGGTTGCAGTTGACCATGATGGTCTCATAGCCGTCTTCGCGCATGGCGAGCGCCGCATGCACGCAGCAGTAGTCAAACTCAATGCCTTGACCAATGCGGTTGGGGCCACCACCGAGCACCATGATTTTTTTCTTGTTTGTCGGCGCGGCTTCGCACTCGGCCCCTTCGGCCTCATAGGTGGAATAGAGATAAGCCGTGTGGGTGGCAAATTCAGCCGCGCAGGTGTCCACGCGCTTGTACACCGGGCGCACTCCCAGGGCATGGCGACGCGCACGCACGGCGGTGTCGCTGGTCTTGAATTGCCTGGCCAGACGACGGTCTGAGAAACCTTTTTGTTTCAGCGCGCGCAAGGTGCCTGCATCAATCGCATCCAGCGCGGTGCCCACAGCAGGCTGCGGCAAATGCTCAATTTCCAACTCAATTTGGACAATTTGCTCGATTTGCACCAAAAACCAGCGGTCGATTTTGGTCAGGTCAAAGACCTCGTCCACGCTCCAGCCCGCCGCAAACGCATCGCCCACATACCAGATGCGGTCCGGGCCAGGTTCACCCAACTCACGCTCCAGCACCTCGCGGTCCTGGGTTTTTTCGTTCATGCCGTCCACGCCCACTTCAAGCCCGCGCAAGGCCTTCTGGAACGATTCCTGGAACGTGCGCCCCATGGCCATGACCTCGCCCACACTCTTCATCTGGGTGGTGAGGCGGCTGTCAGCCGTGGGAAATTTCTCGAACGCAAAGCGCGGAATC
>JBBQSS010000115.1:0-9020 GCA_038213665.1 Burkholderiales bacterium
CGCGGCAGACGTTTCAACAAAGCCACCATTGCCACCCTTCGGTGCCGACGCATCCAGCGTGCCGCCCACATTCACGGTGCCGCTTTGCATATCGCCCATCAGCATGATGCTGCCGTCTTCACCGGTGACCAGCGTCTGCGCCCGGACCACACCGGTGTTGTTCACTGCGCTTGGCAGCAGGGCACTGGCCGACTGCGCCGTCAGCAGCACCTGGCCGCCGTCGGTCTGGATCAGGCCGCCGTTTTGCACCAAGGCGTCTACGGCACCCTGGTCCACGCGCACATTGAGCAAGCCGTCACCGGCGACATCGAGTGTGATGGCGTTGCCGGCGGCAAGTGCCACCGTGCCGAGTTGGGCAGAAATCACGCCGTCGTTGCCCACGTTGGCACCCAACAGCGCCACATAGCCGCCGTCGGCATTGAGCGTGCCACTGTTCAGGACTGCGCCATGGCCCGCGCCGCCAAATTTGTAGTTGCCCGCCATGAAGTCAGCGTCGGTGAGGTTCAGGGTGGAGGCCACCAGCCCGCCCACATTGACCGATGCGCCCTTGCCAAACAAGATGCCGTTCGGGTTCACCAGAAACACCCGGCCGTTGGCGGTCAGGCTGCCCAGAATGCTGGACGGGTCAGCGCCCAAAACCCGGTTCAGCGCCACCGAGCTGCTGCCGGGTTGCACAAACTGCACCGACTGGCCGGCGGCGATGTTGAAGCTTTGCCAGTTGATGATTGCGTTTTGGGTGGACTGGTTGATGGTGGTGTTGCCCGCCGCAGTGCTGATGCTGGCGGCACCGGCGGCCACCACACCGCCGGCGGGCTGTGCCAGCGCGTTGGCACCACATGCCAGCATGACCGACACAGCCAGCGCTTGCAGTGCGAAACGTGTGCCGATGCCTGCAGCATGCACGCCGGAAGAGGTTTTTTTGCCAGCGCTGCTGGCGTTTTCTGACACGGCAACAAAGGTGCCGGTGCTGTCATTCCAGAGCGAGCGGTAAGAGCGGTTCATATTGAACTCCAATAGGTGTTAGCGTGAAATAACTTTCATGTCCCGAGGGCGGGCATGAGTCCATGAAAGTTAGAGAGAAGACTGCTGACCCCAGGGGGTCGTGGGTTGCGGGTCAGGCCCGCAATGACAGTCAGGCACAACGCGTTGTGGCTTAGAAATACTTGACGGCCTGAATCCAGAAACGGCCCGACTTGTCGGGGGCCGACGTGGCATCTTCATCACCGAGCTTGACGGCGTAGTAGGCGCGCACCATGAAGTTGTTGGTGTCTGACCAGTTGAAACCCACACCAGCGGCACTGAGCGTGCGCTGATTGGCGTCCGAATTGTGCAGCGGGTTTTTACTGACCGTCACTTTGCCGGCATCCACAAAGCCGATGAGCTGCAGCTGCCCCGGCAAGTAATTGGAAAACTGGGGCACTTGCAGGCGGGCTTCCAGGTTCACCACGTAACCCTGGTCGGCATAGGTTTCGCCTTCAGGGTAGGCGCGCACGCCATACATGCCGCCCAGCGCCATTTGCTCCGACGCGTCAAGGTTCTTTGAAGCAAGTTGCCCGTTGATGGCGGCCGACAAGGAGACGATGTCGGTCACGCGCTGCAGCCGCTGCAAACTGAAACCGAGCTTGTTGAAGTGGCCATTGAGATCGGCGGAATTACCGTCAATGTTGCCAGCGCTCCAGGCGAGTGAATAAAGGTTTTGGCCACCACCGCCCCAACTGTCGCGCTGGTTGCCGTACAGGCTGGCCGTCAAGACCTGGGCGCTCTTGTCACTGTAGGTCGTCGAGTTCTGTTTGGATTCAAACGTCTTGTCGTCGTAAGCGAGCCCGGCATACAGGTTGCTGTTGCGTGAGCGAATCAGGGGGTAGCTGCCGTAAAGACTGGCGACCTTCGCCGTGCCGTTGTAGCCCAAGCCCTCGTAAACACCGCGACTGAGTTCGTAATCCAGCGCGCTGTAGGCGATGCCGACGGTGGCTTTGCCCCATTGCAGCTGGTAGGAGCCACGGGCGTAGTTCAAGCCAGAGCCCGACGTCAGCACCCGTAGCGAGGCGACGTCGCCCAAGCCGAGCGGCTCGTTGAAATTGACCGTGGCGCCGATGCGGTTGGCCCCGGTGTAATAGTTGCCGGCGTTGTCGGCGTCAATGCTGCCAGTGACGCGCTGGCCCGGGATCATATTGACAACCAGGTCAGAGCTGCCCACCTCGGCACCGGGCACCAGGCTGGAGTTGACCTTGACACCCGGCAGGTCAGTCAACAGCAGCAGGCGGTGTTCCAGCGGTGCTGCAGTCACCGCGTCGCCACTGCTCAGGCCGCTCAGCAAGCTGTTGGCCAGCGTGTTGGACACGTTGGTTTGGTTGTTGAGCGTGACCTTGCCGTATTGGCCGTCGATCACGGCAATGGTGACGATGCCGTCCTTGATGTCTTGCGCCGGCAGGTAGGCCTGGGCCACAAAGTAGCCCTGGCGCTGGTAGTGGCTGGTGATGCGGGTGGCCATGGCGCGCAAGTCTGCCAGCGACAGCATGCTGCCTGGCTTGAAGCCGGTCACCGCGATCAGATCAGCCTCGGAGTACGCCTTGGCACCTGTCACGCGCAAGCTGTTCACGATGATTTTTGCAGCGTCGGGTGCCGCAACGGCGGCCGGGCGCACGGGCTTGACTTCAATGGCGGGTGCGGCCTGGGGTTGCCCTGGCACCGGCGGAATTTGCCGCAACTGACCGCCCGCGCTTGGCGCTTGCTGCGCAAAGACAACAGGGCTCAAGGCCAACAGCACGCAGGGAATGACTTTGTTTTTGAACATGCTTACTTTCAGTTGAATTTGCAACACTTGCGAATTCTCAGACCATTGTGCTTTTCACCCTGTGCCCTGTCTGTGCGCTGGCGCTCACAACGCAGTCAATGCCTGCACCCGGCTTTCAGGCCGCCTGCGCCGCGCGGGTGCCAGGCCAAACAAGCAAAAAACCCCGTCAGTTGATCAGACTGTGCGGGGTTTTGGATGGCTAAACGCTATCTATTTAGTAGCTTTTAACGCATTTTTGGTAAGGGCTAGAGGCTTAAATTCATAAAAATAAGAATACGGCGAGTTGATGGCGTGAACCCAACAGCCCTGAAGGCATTCGCCCAGAGGGCTGGGCTCCTACACAGGGTCAGGAGCAGGAGCGGGACGGGGGTGGGATTCAAATTGAGGTAGGGACCAAGACGTGCGGGTATGCCCCGGTTTATTGGGGTCAGAGTTCAAAATCCACCCCCCTTTGGGTGTCCCTGTCGGGTGCTTCGCATGGCTATTGGAATCCGACCCCAAAAAACCTACATCACGCAGAAGTAGGCTTCGCGCCTCATGTCATCTCGATCCGAACATGGCATTACTTGCCATTAATGGCCAGCAACTCGACCTCAAACAACAGCGTGGCGTTGGGCGGAATCACACCGCCGGCACCGCGCTCACCATAAGCGATGCTGGCCGGGCAGGTCAGCTTGGCTTTGCCGCCGACCTTCATGCGCTGCACGCCTTCGGTCCAGCAGGGGATCACGCCCGTCAGCGGAAACTCGATGGCCTGGTTACGCTTGTACGAGCTGTCAAACTCTTTGCCGTCCGGAAAGGTGCCACGGTAATTGACCTTGACGGTGTCGCTGGCCTTGGGGCTGGCGCCGGTGCCGTCTTTGAGCAACTTGTACACCAGGCCGCTGGCGGTGACCACAGCGCCAGCTTCTTTGGCCGAGGCCTGCAGGGTGGCATCGGCCGCGAGCGTGGCGGTGGTGAAAGACATGGCAGCGGCCAGCACAGCGAGGGAAAGTACGGTTTTCATAAGCGTCAGTTGAGTTGAGATGAGTTGGGGAGGAGCAAAGATCAGGAAAATTTGGGATGAACGAGCGACTGCACGGCAGATTTTCACTGGACTGCAGATGACCACAAAAAAGCCCCAAAAGTCATCTTGACCCTGGGGCATTTTTGCCGTTATGTGCTATCTATTAAATAGCTGCTTGCGCATATAAATAAAGGGCTACAAGCCGATTTCTTATATAAAACTTACACCAGCAGCGCATTCACGCGTTTCACATACGCCGCCGGGTCAGCCGGCAGGCCGCCTTCGGCCAGCAGGGCCTGGTCGAACAAGATGTGCGCCAGGTCATTGAAATGCACCGAGCCGTCGAGCTTTTTCACCAGCGGGTGCTCGGCGTTGACTTCCAGCACCGGCTTGACCTCGGGGGCGGTTTGACCGGCTTGCTTGAGCATGCGCGCCAGTTGCGTGCTCATGCCGTGGTCTTGCACCACCAGACAGGCCGGGCTGTCCACCAAACGGGTGGTCACGCGCACGTCTTCGGCCTTGTCTTTCAGGGCTTCTTTGAGCTTGGCGAGCATCGGCTTGAAGGTTTCGGCGGCTGCATCAAAGGCTTTTTTCTCGGTCTCGTCTTGCAGCTTGCCCAGGTCAACCGCACCTTTGGCGACGCTTTGCAGTGGCGTGCCATCAAAGTCATTCAGGTAGTTCAGCGCCCACTCGTCGACACGGTCGGTCATCAAAAGCACTTCAATGCCCTTCTTTTTGAAGACTTCAAGCTGCGGGCTGTTTTTGGCGGCGGCGGCGTTGTCGGCGGTGATGTAGTAGATGGCTTCCTGACCATCTTTCATGCGCGCCTTGTAGTCGGCAAAACTGACGCTGACTGCATCGGTGGTGCTGCTGGCAAAGCGCAAGAGCTTGGCCAGGCGGTCTTTGTTGGCGTAGTCTTCGCCCAGGCCTTCCTTGAGCACGGCACCAAATTCGTTGTAGAACTTGGTGTATTTACCGGCGTTGGCCGCGGCCTCGGCCTTGTCTTCTTCGCTCAAGACGTCGGTGACCTCGGCGCTGCTGTCGGTCGCGCCCTCGGCAACTGGTGCTTTTGGCAGCTTGTCGTTTTTGGCCAGGTCTTCGAGCATGCCCAGCACACGTTTGGTGCAGCCTTCACGGATGGCTTTCACGTCGCGGCTTTCCTGCAACAACTCACGGCTCACGTTGAGCGGCAGGTCGGCCGAGTCAACCACGCCTTTGACAAAGCGCAGGTAGGTCGGCAGCAGGGCTTCGGCGTCGTCCATGATGAAGACACGTTTGACGTAGAGCTTGACGCCGGCCGACTTTTCACGGTTGTACAAGTCCATCGGCGCTTTGCCGGGGATGTACAAAAGTTGCGTGTATTCGGTGCTGCCTTCGACGCGGTTGTGGGTGTAGGCCAGTGGCGCTTCAAAGTCGTGGCTGATCTGTTTGTAGAACTCGTTGTACTCGTCAGCCGTGATGTCTTTTTTGGCACGCGCCCAGATCGCGTTGGCCTTGTTGACGGTTTCCCATTCGCCGGTTTTGACCATGCCACCGGGCTGGCGGCCGCCTTGCTCGTCGCTTGGGTTGATCAGCTCGCCGTCTTTCCACTCTTCCTTTTCCATCATGATGGGCAGGCTGATGTGGTCGGAGTATTTGTTGATGATGCTTTTGATCTTCCAGGCTGACGCGTAGTCCATGGCATCGTCGCGCAGGTGCAAGGTCACGCTGGTGCCGCGCTGGGGGCGGTTGATGTTTTCCACCTCAAAGTCACCGGCGCCACCGCTGATCCAGCGCACGCCTTCCTCGGCCTTCATGCCAGCGCGGCGGGTTTCGACGGTGATCTTGTCGGCCACGATGAAGCCGCTGTAAAAACCCACGCCAAACTGGCCAATGAGCTGTGAGTCGGCTTTTTGGTCGCCCGACAGTTTGCTCACAAAGTCTTTAGTGCCGCTTTTGGCAATGGTGCCGAGGTGGTCGATGGCCTCTTGCGTGCTCATGCCGATGCCGTTGTCGGTGATGGTGAGCGTTTTTGCGTCTTTGTCGAAGGTGACCTTGACTTGGAGCTCGGTGTCGGTCTCGTACAGGCCACCGTCGTTGATGGCTTCAAAACGCAGCTTGTCGCAGGCGTCTGAGGCGTTACTGATCAGCTCGCGCAGGAAAATTTCTTTGTTGGAGTAGAGCGAATGGGTCACCAGGTGCAACAGTTGGGCAACTTCGGCCTGGAAGGAGAGGGTTTGTTTGGTCATGGAGGTTGGAGGTGTTGTCAAAAATAGAAAAACCAGCAACCGATGATTGCTGGCACTCAAGCCGTTCCTCATCTGGGGGCGTAGGAAACGATTTCAAGCTCCGTGAGCTTTGAATTGCCCCACACCCCCCAACCCCTCGCCTTGTCCCGGCGCGGGGGAGGCTGACCGCCTTATTTGGCCGCGTGATTTGACTGAGGGACGGCCTGTCGTGGTGCGCGCTGGGGTTGTCCTGCGTTTGCGTTGACGAGAAAGAACGTGCAATTGACGCCCTTCTATTCCACCTGGATTCAATCACTTTGAAGACGCGTCTTTCCCCATTTGGGGCGACCTTCTCGGTCATGAAAATCAGTTTTACCTCAGCCAGCTCAACACCTGCTGCGTGATGGCCGGGCTGCTGAGCAGCTGCAAATGGCCGGTGCGGTAGGCAATGTATTGGTGCTCGGGCGCAAAGTGCAGGCAACGCTGTGGCTCGTCATGCTGGCCCAAGGCACTGCGCAGAGGCACCAGGCCGTCGCCCACCAGGCGGTCTGCCAGGTGGCCGCGTTTGGCGGCCAGGGTGGCGGCCACGGTGAAACAGGTCACGCCTTCTGGCAACGGCACGGGCGTGCGGCTGTCTGGCTTGCGGTGAAACCGGTCATGCCCCTGCCAATCCACATCAAGCACATGGCCGTAACGCAGGTCGGTGACACCGGCGCTGCGCAGTTGGCCCAGCTTGGCCAGCGGACGGCTGTAAGGCGTGCTGCCCAGAATCACATCGACCCAGTTGCCCGCGCGCTCCAGCGGTGCGCCGTGCTGCGGCGTGCCCAGAAAGACGATGTGTTTCAGGTGCTGCGGCCATTGCTGGCCGCTTTGGGTGGCCACATGCAGGGCACTGCGCATCAGCAGCCCGCCCATGCTGTGTGCCAGCACGCTGATCTCAGAGAGCGCCGTCGGCCAGCGCTGCACCAGCGCTTCCAGTTGGGCGGCCAGCAGGTGGCCGTTTTGCGAAACGTGCAAGCCGCTGTTGTAGCGCAGGTAAACCGGGGTGTAGCCCAGCGTGTCTGCCAGCGCGGTGGCGTGGTTGACGTTTTTGCCTTGCTGCCGGGTGGTCCACTGCAGGTCGCTCATGCACAGGCCGTGCAGCACCAACAGCAGTTTGGGGCGGGCGTTGGGGATTTGTTGATTTAAGGTCAAATTGACCTCTAGCCCTTGTGAAGCAAGCGCACCTAGCTCCTGATAGCGTAGCGTCATGGGCGAGGCCAGCGGGTTGCCGCTGGCCTGCAGGCGGTCACCCATGACGCCATTGAGGGCCGCGATGACGCCAACGCGCTCGGGCGATTCGTCGCCCTGGCTTTCCAGGCGCTGCAGCAGCGGCTCCAGCCGGGTCAAGGCGTTTGACACACCCTGACCCACTAACTGCGTGACGCCCTGGATGCTTTTGTAAATCAGCCCGGTCAGGCCCTGCGCCTGTGCCGGGGTGGCCCCACTGGGGGCACCCAGCGTGCGCCAGACCGACTGGTGAACACCTTCGGCGATGGCGGTGACCGCAGACGTGGCGCTGGTGGCCAGCAAGGTGACGGCGCGCAAGTCGGAGGCACGCAGGTGGCGGGCGGGTTTTTGAGGGGATGACGTGGACATGGCATCGATTGTGGGCGGCTGGGGCGCACAGCGTTAGAGGCTCCGGTCTATGGCGTGGGTCACTGCGGGTTCACATTGAGGTGGCCTGAGGCGTACGGGTCGGCCCCGGTTGATTGGGGTCAGGGTTGATTGGGGTCAGAGTCCGAAATCTGCCCGCCTTCGGGTGTCCCTAACGGGTGCGTTGCATGGCAATTGGCATCCGATCCCGAAGAAATGAAGGGCTCACGTCAAACCCGGCTTTGCGTATTAAACCCGGCCCGGCGATTGGGCTATGCGCATGCGGTTTTGGGGTGAAAACACACGCGAAATTGAAGCTTCAGTACGCAAGCGCTTGCCGACGCGCGCCTTTCACCCCAAAGCCCGGTCACATAGCCCAATCACCGTGCCTAGCGTTGTGTGGGTCAGAAATTCTGAGTCAACGGCACACATCCATTCGCGCCACTTCCAACTCAGACACTTTTGGCTTCCCCCTGCCAGCGAACCTCATCGCTCGCAAAATCAGTCGGGTGATACGCTTTGCGGAGGTCAAGGAGGAGCTCGCGAAGCGGGCGGGGGACACGTAGCAAAGCGTATCGCCCGGCTGATTCACCCACCACCGTGATGTCTGCCTCGGCCCAACGGACACACTTGAGTGCACTGGGCAAGAACCATTCATGCGGAGCCCACATCACTTTGAATCGCACCCGGGTTCAGCAGGTGCCGCCCCACAAGGTGGACAGCCAACATCCGACGATCGGTTGGGGACAGAGCACGCGCACTTCGTGTCGCTTTGGTCTGTCCCGCAAAGCAGACAGCCAACATCCGACGATCAGAAGTGTTCGTGGGGCTGCAAATAGCGCCACTGGCCTACGGGCAGGTTGCCGAGCATCACGTGGCCTACGCGCACGCGCTTGAGGCCCACCACTTTCAGGCCGACTTGCTCACACATGCGGCGAATCTGGCGCTTTTTACCTTCGGTGAGCACAAAACGCAGTTGCTCGGGGTTTTGCCACTCGACCTTGGCGCGCTGCAGGGGCTGGCCGTCCAGGCTCAGGCCGTGGCGCAGCAGCGCGAGTTTCTCGGCCGGAAACACCGATTGCACGTCCTGGCTGACGGGATCGTCGTCGTCAATGCGACTGAGCTGGGTGACTTGGCTGGCGGCCTGGCCAAATGACGGACTGGCTGGCGTGCGTTGCACCGGCTGCGTGGCACGCGCTGACAATACGGCACGCGCTGCCAGCACGGCCCGCCCCGGCGCACCAGGCGCTGCCGCATAGGTGGCCGCCGCCGAATCTGCCGCCGCCACATTGATCACACCGGTGTAAATCACCCGCACCAGGTATTCTTTTTCCATCACGGAGTTTTCCCCAATCAACTGGCGCGCCACCCGGCCGGC
>JBBQSS010000116.1:0-8990 GCA_038213665.1 Burkholderiales bacterium
CCGACTGGATGGTGCGCGCTCCTCGGGACAGCAGTTTGACTCTCGCCTGTCCAATGAATGCTTCTGAATATTTGGGTTTCATGGTTGTCTCTACGCGAAAAGGGTAAATTTGGTAGGCGACAACTAGTCTGACACAGGGGGACAGCGTGACGTGGCGAGACTGAGAGGAAGGACTCTACGAGCGAGTTGGAAGCCTGCACCGGGAAATCCATACCGGGGCCTACCGCGCCAAACCATCGCGGCGGGTATTGATACCCAAAGCCGATGGAAAGGAGCGCGCGCTTGGAATCGCCTCAATTGAGGACAAAGTCGTCCAGCAAGCGGTAGTGACCGTACTGAACACGATTTACGAGGAGGACTTTCTCGGGTTCTCGTATGGGTTTCGACAAGGGCGCAGCCAGCACCAAGCGCTGGACGCGTTGATGGTTGGAATCAAGAGCCGAAAGGTGAACTCGATATTGGACGCAGACATAGCGGCATTCTTTGACGAGATTGACCACGACTGGATGCTGAAATTTCTGGAACACCGCATAGCCGATCAGCGCCTGCTCAGGCTGATTGTCAAATGGCTCAAAGCGGGGGTGATAGAGGACGGGCGTAGAGTAGGGGCGACCAAGGGCACGCCCCAAGGCGCGGTGATCTCGCCATTGCTGGCGAACATCTACCTGCACTACGCACTCGATCTATGGGCGCAACAATGGCGAGGCAGACATGCACGGGGTAAAGTGACGATCGTGCGCTACGCTGACGACAGTGTGATCGGATTTGAGAAAGCAGACGATGCCCGACGATTTCTTGCAGCCATGCAGGAGCGGATGGGGAAATTTGGACTGACCTTGAACGCGAAGAAGACGCGGTTGATAGAGTTTGGCCGGTTTGCGGCAAACAATCGTAAGAGACGCGGACAAGGCAAGCCAGAAACGTTTGACTTCCTTGGGTTTACACACTGCTGCAGCACCACCAGAGAAGGCCTGTTTCAGGTTCGACGACTGACGGTAAAGAAGCGAATGCGAGCGAAGACTGCAGAAATCCGGGTGGAGTTGATGCGCAGAAGGCATCAGCCGATAGCCATTGTGGGCAAATGGTTGAAACGCGTGGTGCAGGGGTACCTCAACTACCACGCTGTGCCGGGCAACCTGTTTCGACTGGGAACCATGTGCAAGGATATAAATCGCGCTTGGCGACACTCCTTGATGCGCAGGAGCCAGCGACCACGGATGCCTTGGAGCAGATTCAGCCGTATTGCCAAGCGTTTCATGCCACCGATCCGTAACCTGCACCCATATCCGGAGGAGCGCTTCTATGCGTCACATACCTGAGGCAGGAGCCGTATGCGGTAATCCCGCACGTACGGATCTGCGCGGGGGGGCAGGGGGTAACCTCTGTCCCTACCGCAACAAAGGCAGCCAGGCCAGACCTGATCGCGACCCGTCTGGCTGCATACCCCATCGCCTTATTTTGGGTCGCTTTCCTATCGACGCCGGTGTCCGACAATCATGCATCCCCACCTTATAGCCTCTTCCACCATGAAAGCCAAACTCCTGAGCGCCGGCCTGGTCTACAGCACCGACAGTGGCCGCATGTGCCCGGATTGTCGCCAACCGGTGGCGGCGTGCCAATGCCGTGCCGCCAAAGCCAGGCCAGCCACCGACGGCATGGTGCGTGTGTCGCGCCAAACCAAGGGCCGCGCCGGCAAAGGGGTGACGCTGGTCACCGGTGTGGCGCTGGACGACGCTGCGCTGGTGGCCTTGGGCAAGCAGCTCAAAACCAGTTGCGGCTCCGGTGGCACGGTGAAAGACGGCGTGATTGAAGTGCAGGGCGACCATGTCGAGCGCGTCATGGGCTTGCTCTTGGCGCAGGGTTACAAGGTCAAACGTGCAAGGGGCTGATTCCATTTCCATATCAATCCGACATGTTGTTACTTCGCCTTGCCGTGCTAGTGCACTGTCTGCGGCTTCGCGCCTAATGTCGTATCGATCTGAAAATGGAATGACATGAACCCCGAAGACCTGCAACTTCTGGTCACGCGCGCCATGCCTTTTGGCAAATACAAGGGCCGCCTGATCGCGGACCTGCCCGGCGACTACCTGCGCTGGTTCGTGCGCGAAGGCGTGCCCAAGGGTGAAATTGGCCGCCTGCTGGGGCTGATGCACGAGATTGACCACAACGGCCTGTCAGATTTGCTCAAGCCGCTGCGGACCGGCGCAGCGCCGCGCAGGTAATCGGCTTTGAGGGCCTTCACCTCCTTACACACTGCCCGGTCGGCAGAGGATTGTTGATCTTGAAAAAAACAGCAGCGAGTCAACGCGCAGTGCTGCCGCGAGCCGCCGATGACGCAACGGCTTTTCTGGAACATTGGCTGCGATTATTCTATTTCGGGTGTTTTGACAGGGTCTATTGCAGAATTCCACGTCCTGCGCCTCAATGAGGTTGAAGTCAGGCAATGGGATTTGTGCGCACAGGAGAGCGCAAATCACGCCGCCTGCGGCAATGCAACCCACGCTGGACGAGACATCACCGCACCGAATCAGGCCAGTCTTTCACGGCAACTCAGCGCTTCCTAGACGCCGGGCGATCACTGCGGCACGGCCTGCCACATAGCTTGAATTGGGTAACTTCTCAAAATATTTGGGCCGTGGCAGCATCACGGCCAGCCGGGCGGCTTCGTAGGCGCTGAGTTGCGCGGCGGGTTTTTTGAAGTAGTGCTGCGCGGCGGCCTCGGCACCAAACACACCTTCGCCCCATTCCACGCTGTTGAGGTATATCTCGAAAATACGCTGCTTGTCCAGCATGGCTTCGAGCAGCAGCGTCAACACAAATTCCTGGCCCTTGCGCAGCAGCGTGCGCTCGCCCGACAAAAACAGGGTTTTGGCCAACTGCTGGGTGATGGTGGAGCCGCCGATCACTTTGGGCGGTTTGACGGCCTTGGCCACCACGGCCGCGCCTGACTTGTCAGGGGTTGGTGGGGCGCTTGGGGCGGAGCTGGCACTGCGGGTGCCGCCATGTCTGGCCTGTGCCTGCGCCTTGGCCTGAGCTTTGGCATCCGCCAGCGTCTGTGCCTTGGCTGCCAGTTCTTCGGCCTTGGCATTTTTTTGCCAGGCTTTTTCAAGTGCGTTCCAGTCCACGCCGTCGTGGTTGGCAAAGCCGTCGTCTTCGCTGGCGATCACGGCGCGCTTGAGGTTGTTGGAAATTTTGTCGTAAGGCATCCACTGCTGGCGCCAGCGCAACTCACCTTTTTCAGTCAGCACGCGCCAAGCTTCAGAGCGCTCGAACGCGGTGGACTGCGGGTCAATCACGATCATGGTGGCAACGCGCAGCACAAAAAATAGTTGCAGCAGCACCACGCCAAGTGCCACCAAGCCGAGCCAGCGTAGCGCAGGTTTCATGGCATGGACCTGATTGGTGCAAGCGCATGGATGGCGTCACTGCGCTCGCCATGACGATGCGTTGTCACGTGAACGCCTTGCGCAATTCGGCCAGGACTTGGGCGGACGGCGGGCGCACGCCGCGCCAGATCAAAAAGGCCTCAGCGGCTTGCTCGACCAGCATGCCCAGGCCGTCACGTGCTGCGGCGCCGTGGCTGCGCGCCCAGCTCATGAAAGCTTGAGCGCCCGGGCCGTACATCATGTCGTAAGCCAACGCCCCGGGTTTGAGCACGCCGGCATCGACCGGCACAGCGGCACCGCTCAGGCTGCTGGCTGTGGCGTTGATAATCACATCAAAATCACCCTCTAGCCCTTTTAGATCATGCGCAGATAGCTCTGTATTTTGTAGCATTGCCAGGGCTTGATGGCGCGCCACCAGTTCGGTGGCCTTGTGCCGCGTGCGGTTGGCCACGCTGATGTGGGCGGGCTGAGCGAGCAGCAACGGCTCCAGCACACCGGCCGCCGCACCGCCGGCGCCAATCAGCAACAGGCGCTTGCCCTTCAGGGGCAGGCCGGCATTGCGCTCAATGTCCATCACCAAGCCTATGCCATCGGTGTTGTCCGCCAGAATTTGCCCGTCTTTGAAGCTCAGCACATTGCAGGCCTGCGCCAGCAGGGCGCGTTCGCTGGTGTGCGTGGCCAGGCTTGCGGCTTGAAACTTGAACGGCACGGTGATGTTGCAGCCGCGCCCGCCCTCGGCCATGAAGGCGTGCACGCTGTGGGCGAAGTGGTCGGGCGGGATGTCGCGCTTGTCGTACACCATGGCCTGGCCGGTGAGCTCGGCAAAGCGGGTATGAATCCAGGGCGAGCGGCTGTGGGCAATGGGGTTGCCCATCACGCAGTAGCGGTCAGGTGTCATGCAATGTGGGTGTTAGTTGGTACTGAGTTTGGTTTGCAGCGTGTCGTCGCGCGTGAACTTGAAACGCGACACCACGGCAATCTGGTCGGCCTGGCGGCGCATGGCTTTGTCAAATTTGCCAAATGGCCCGGCGCTGCGCGCAATGCCCTGGGCGCGGCGGTCCAGCGCGGGGTTGCCCGAGCTTTGCACCACTTCGGTGGAAAGCACGCTGCCGTCATGGTTGATGGTGACGATCATGGTGAGCTCGCCATACAGTTTTTTACCACCTTGCTGCGGAAAGTTTTCAGTGCCTTTGTCTTCAATGGCGCGGCGCAGGCGGTCGTAGTACACCGCATAAGCGGCTTCGCGCGTGGCCGGGCTGATGTAGCGTTTTTTGGGCCGGGTGTTTTCAGTGTTGATGCGCAGCTCAATTTCCGCCAGCAGCTTGATCAACTGGCGGCGTTTTTGCTCGCGCTGTACCTGCTCCGGCGTGGTGTTGGCCTGCTGCGGATCGGTGGGCGGCAGGCTGGCCAGCATGTTTTTGACCTGGCTGAGAATCAGCGCCTGTTGTGCTTGCATGTCGCGCAGCTGACGCTCTTGGTCAGGCGCCATGTCGTCACCGGCCATGCTGATCAGCGCCGGGGGCAGCGGGCTGGTGGCGCGCCCGCGCTCGGCTTCGCCGCCACCGGCCATGTTGGCCTGGGCAATGGCCTGGGCCTTGGCTGGCGCCTCGTTGGTTTTGGCGTTGACCAAAATCACTTCCAGCGGGGTGTCTTGAAACACCCGGTTAAACGCCTCGGGGTCGACAAAGCGTACCGTCAGCAAGGCCGCATGCACGGCAATGGACAGGCCCAGCGTGATCTGGAGGGTGCTGAAAGACCGCAGGTTCACGGCGTTGCAGGGGCCTCTCGGGAGCTTGGGGTCTCAATGGCGTCGGCCTCGTTCGTGTCCATCGCAATCGCAATCGGGCCCGCCACTGTGTCATCGTCCAGGTCTTCTTCAGCGTCCAGGGCCTGCGGCTCGGCATCCAGGCGTTCAATGACAGTGCCATGAATGTCGAGCGACACCAGGTCAATGTCACCGAGCTTGACGCGCACCCGGGCGCCGCGCGGCAGGCCCTGCGCCCCCATCACCGGCAGCACCAGGGGCAGGTGGTCGGCGCGCACCAGGTTGTCTTTGAACAGCGTGGCTTCGACTTCGGTGAGGGCGTTTTGCTGCACATATTTGAGCGTCCAGAAGCGTTCAATGGCATTTTGGTAGCCGTTGTAGGCAAAGTAGGCGGCATCAAAGCTGGAGATCACCGAAAACAATTCGGCATCTTTGGGCTTGAACGGTGCCACCAAGGCCGCTGTTTTGCCGTGCCGCGCGCAGGCGATGATTTGCCACTGGTTGACCAGATCGACGTAGCGGCGCAGCGGAGAGCTGCTCCAGGCGTAACTTTTGACGCCAATACCGGCGTGCGGCAGCGCCTTGGTGCCCATGCGCACTTTGACGCCGGGCAACATCGAGGCCTGGCTGCGGTAGATGCCGGGCACCCCCAACTCGGCCATCCAGCTGCCCCAGGTGCTGTTGGCCAGAATCATGGCCTCCGACACAATCAGGTCCAGCGGCGCGCCACGCTGGCGCACGCTGATCTGTACTTGCTCGGTACCGTCGGGTTCGCGGCCCTCGTTACCCTCGGTGGCGACCAGCTTGAAGTTGTAATCGGGCCGGTTGAAGTTCTCGGGCTTGCCGCGCACCAGCTCGCGTTTGGCTTTGAGGTCTTTCGCCAGGCGATGTAAAAATGAGAGCTGCTCACGCTTATGCTGTAAGGGCTGGGGGTCAATTTCATGCTTAAAGTTGGGGTCTTCAAGCCAATCCAGGGTGACGACCGCATCGAGCTGGTCATGGCGCAAATTGGCGCCAATGTGCACCCGCTCGAGCTTGGTCTCGGTGGCCAAGATCGTCAGCGTGGCTTCATCCAGCGTCACATACAAAGACACCGCCGGGCAGTCGCGCCCTTCCATCAGGGTGTAGTTTTGTACCACCTCGTCGGGCAGCATGGTGAGCTTGTAGCCGGGCATGTAAACCGTGGACAGGCGTGCGCGGCCCACCACATCGACCGGGCTGCCGGTGGCAATCGCCAAGGCCGGTGCGGCAATGTGGATGCCCACCAAAACGGTGCCGCTGCCCAGGCCTTGCACCGAGAGCGCATCGTCAATCTCGGTGGTGGCCGAGTCGTCAATGGAAAACGCGCGGGCGCCAGACAGCGGCAACTCGTCATGAATAAGCGGCGCGTCGAGCTTGGGAAACCCCGTGCCCTTGGGAAAGTTCTCCAGAAGAAAACGTTTCCAGTGAAACTGGTAGGGCGAGTCAATGGCACCGGCTTTTATCAGCAGGTCCAGCGGCCCCAGGTGCGTGGCGCGAGAGGCCTCCAGCACCGCCTTGTATTCAGGCGCGTTCTTGTCGGGCTTGAATAGAATTTTGTAAAGCTGGTCGCGAATCGGCTGCGGGCAGGTGCCTTCGCTCAACGCTTTCACCCAGGCTTCGATCTGCAGCGCAATCTGTTTCTTTTTCTCAATGGCCGCCAGCGCTTGCGCCAGGATGTCGGCGCTGGCTTTGCGAAAACGCCCTTTGCCGGCGCGGCGAAAGTAGTGCGGTGCGTCATACAGCGCCATCAAGGTGCCGGCCTGCTGCTCCAGCGTGGCGTGCGCTGAGAAATAGTCGCGTGCCAAATCGGCAAAACCAAAGTCGCCCTCGGCCGCGAATTCCCAGGCCATGTCGAGCTCCATGCTGGCGGCCACGGTGTGCGCGCCCGCCATCAGTTCAGCCGGGCCGGGTTTCTCGAACTTGAGCAAGATGTTGGCCGCCTTGACCTTGACGCGCTTGCCTGAGTCCAATTCCACCTGCGCCGATGCGTCAGCTTCAGAGAGCACGCGCCCAGCCAGGAACTTGCCGGTTTCTTCAAATAATAGGTACATGGGTGAATTGTCCCATGGCTTGCGGGTGGGGTGGCCGGCCCCTTTGGGTTGTTTCAGGCCACTTTGACCAAAATAAAGTCATCGTTCATTAGGGCAGCATGTACCCACAGCGCCAACTTGCACCCGCCCTGCATCCTCCTGAGATTCCTCAGTTGGGTGCGTAGCGCTGTCAACCAAAAGGTGGCTGCCACCCGCCACGGTCAAGAATTTCATGCCGCTGACCGGTCGCGTGAACGACTCGGCTCTTGTCAACTTGCTGACCCGCCAGCCTGACCCCGGTGCAGCGCTGGCAGGCCCGATGGGCGGCGCGCGCTTGACAGGCCGCTGAAAAGCGCATCCCTACCAGCCGTAGCCTGGCTGCTTTGTTCTATTTATGTGCCCTCGGGGTGGGCAGCAGGCGTTCGCACTCTTCGGTGACTGCGGCGTAGCATTCGCAGACGTATTTTTCGAGTTTGGGGCGATCCACCACGGTGATGCAGCCGCGCGCCATGGCAATCAAGCCATCCTTTTGCAGCCGGCCAGCGGTTTGCGTCACACTTTCGCGCCGAATACCCAGCAGCTGCGAAATTTGCTCCTGGGTGATGGCCATTTTGGTGCTTTGCAGGCGGTCAATGCTCATCAACAGCCATCGGCAAAACCGTTGCTCAATCGAGTGGTGTTGGTTGCACACGGCAGTTTGAGAGGTCTGGCAAATCAGCGCCTGGGTGTAGAGCAAGGCCAGTTGTTGCAGTTTTCCGCCCAGCGCAAATTCGTGTGTCATGACCTTGCGGCTGAGGCGGTAGGCGTGGCCGACGCTTTGCACCTCGGTGCTGCTGGGCAGGCTTTCTCCACCCATGTAAATCGAGATGCCGATCATGCCCTCATTGCCGACCAACGCAACTTCGCTGGACGACCCGTCTTCCAGGTCATAAATCAGCGAGACGATGCCCGAGGTCGGGAAGTGCAAATAATTTTCATGGTCGCCAGACTCCGACATGGTCCATTTTCGCGGCATGGGAACCAGTTTCAGGTCAGGCAGCAAGCGCTCGTATTCGGTCGCCGGCAGCCTCCTGAGGATATGGTTGAGCCTGGGGTCCGGCGCTGTCGCGGTGACTATTTTGGACATGATGGTTAAGTTTCGATAGGTGTCAATAGGGGTTATCGAACCCCAAGCGCGCCATGATATCGCTCTCCCGCAGCTCCATCACCTGGGCGTCTTCATCTTCGTCGTGGTCCCAGCCCTGCGCGTGCAGTGCGCCGTGCACCAGCAGGTGGGCGTAATGGGCTTCCAGGGTTTTGCCCTGTTCTTTGGCCTCGGCTGCCACGACGGGCGCGCACAACACCAGGTCGGCGGTGACGATGGGTTCCTGGGTGTAGTCAAAAGTGAGCACGTTGGTGGCGTAGTCTTTCTGGCGGTAATCACGGTTGAGCGCCTGGCCCTCAATGGCATCGACGATGCGCACGGTGATTTCAGCGTCGTCTTGCAGCGCGGCGCGCAGCCAGCGCGTGACTTTGTGGCGGGGCAGAGCGGCGCGGTGCAGCGGCGCATCCGCAAACTTGCCAAATTGCAAAGACAGGTTGAGTTGGTTCATGAGGGTGGGGAAACGATGTTGAGATGAAAAATGGACCGCTGGCGCCAATCCCCTGAAGCTAAGGTGATTTCCTGCGAAAAATATACCCATCTGACTTGTCTTTTTGTCCATCTGCTGCGTTGCAAAAACGGTTGTATAGCTCGCTATACGCCCATTTTTACGCCTTGCAGCTGAACAAAAATCCTGCGTCATCTGG
>JBBQSS010000117.1:0-8934 GCA_038213665.1 Burkholderiales bacterium
GCCGCCTGCCCGTTTTGCTCGGCGGTGACCATTGCCTGGGACTGGGCTCGATCAGCGCGGTGGCGCGCCACTGCCGCGACACAGGCAAAAAACTGCGCGTGTTGTGGCTTGATGCCCATGCCGACTTCAACACCAGCGCGCTCACCCCCAGCGGCAATGTGCACGGCATGCCGGTGGCCTGCCTGTGCGGCTACGGGCCGGATGAGCTCACCCAGATCGGCGGCCGGGTGCCAGCCATAGAGGCCAAGTGGGTGCGCCAAATCGGTATTCGCAGCGTCGACGAAGGCGAAAAGCGCTTGGTGCACCAGGCCGGGCTGGAGGTGTTTGACATGCGTTACATCGACGAGATGGGCATGCGCGCCGCGATGGAACTGGCCTTGGCGCTGGTCGATGCCAACACCCATTTGCATGTGAGCTTTGATGTGGACTTTCTCGACCCAGACATTGCGCCGGGTGTCGGCACCACCGTGCGCGGCGGCCCCACTTACCGCGAAGCGCAACTGTGCATGGAAATGATCGCCGACACCGGTCGGCTTGGCTCACTCGACGTGATGGAGCTCAACCCGGCGTTTGATGTGCGTAACCGCACCGCAGAACTGGCCGTGGACCTGATCGAGTCGCTGTTTGGCAAAAGTACGCTGATGCGCCAAACCGGCTAAATGCCGCCCGCTGGCAGCGGGCGCCGGCGTCAGAAAGTTTCCCACTCGTCGTCGCCGCCCTTGCTCACTGCGGGCTTCGGTGGTGGAGGTGACGCAGGTGCGCCAGTTGCACCGGCATGCGACAGTTGTGGGGCTTTTGGCTTGGCCACCGCAGACCTTGGGGCGATTGACTTGTTGGCGGAGAGACTGCGCGGGGCAGACGACTGCACTGGCGCCCGCCGGGCTGAGGGAGGCGAACCCAGTGAGACACCCGCCATCGGCTTGCCGCCCTTGAACACCGCCACGGTTTGCACCAATTCCCGCGCCTGCGCATTCAGACTGGCGGCGGCGGCGGCCATTTGTTCCACCAGCGCCGCGTTTTGCTGCGTGGCCTGGTCTGGTCCATCTGCATCACCGCCTCGCCGACGCTGGCCACGCCGCTGGCTTGCACACCGCTGGCGGCGCTGATGTCACCCATGATGTCGGTCACACGCCGGATCGAGCCCACCACCTCGGCCATGGTGGCGCCCGCCTGGTCCACCAGTTGTGAGCCATATTCAACCCGCTCCACGCTGGTGGTGATCAGTGTTTTAATCTCTTTGGCGGCATCAGCCGAGCGCCCGGCCAGGGAACGCACCTCGCTGGCCACCACGGCAAAGCCGCGGCCCTGCTCACCGGCACGGGCCGCTTCCACGGCCGCATTGAGCGCCAAAATATTGGTCTGGAAAGCAATGCCATCAATCACACTAATGATGTCGCTGATCTTGCGCGAAGCCTCGTTGATGCCGCGCATGGTGTCTACCACCTGGCTGACGACTGCGCCACCTTGCGCGGCCACGCTGCTGGCGTTCATGGCCAGCTGGTTGGCCTGCCGGGCGTTTTCTGCCGACTGCGTGACGGTTTGCGTCAGGTGCGTCATGCTGCTGGAGGTGCGCTGCAAGTTGCTGGCAGTTTGCTCGGTGCGGTTGCTCAAATCCTGGTTGCCGCTGGCAATTTCAGCACACGCGGTCTCGATCCCATTGGCACCGAAACGCACCGCCGCCACGGCCGTGTCCATGCGTGCCAGCGTCGATTTCAAGGCTTCACCTGAGGGCGTGGTGATGGGCACAGCCGCCACATCCAGGGCAATGCCATCGGGTTGATTGACCTTGGCCACCAACATCGCCAACTCTTCGCCTGCCTGGTCCGCCCGCTTCATCCCCAGCACCAGCACAATCTCAACGCCCGACTGCACCACCACATACACCGCATGCAAAATGATCACCGCAAAATTTGGCGCGGACAGGCAGTACAGGCCAAAGCCCGCCGCCTGCAGCCGGTCAAACGCCACGTGGTGCACGGCATACATGAGCGCACCAAACACAATCACACGCCAGTCGCGGTAGACCAGCAGCAAGGCCAGCGTCACGAAAACCCCAAAATGAAATTCCAGCATGCCTTGGCTGAGCTGGATGTGCAGTACCACCAGCCCAATGAGCACGAAGGTCAGCACGTATTTGCTCAGCGAGGTGCCCTTGGCGCTGGCGTACACAACGCCGGCCACCAAACTGAGAAGCACCGTGCCAGCGACTGCCAACGTGTTGTCGATGAATTGAAAACCCAGCGCCAGGGCAGCGGCCGCGCTGATGGCAATGGCCAGCAAGAGAATGCGGTCGCCAAAAAGTGCCGTATCCCGTGCGGTGGCTGACGTGTCAGTGGGGTTCATGGGTGAATCTCCTGGTTGTGATGCATTTGGTTTGTCAACCTGTTTTTTGCGATTATGAAACCAGGCAGATGCCAACGCGCGACGATCCAAATAAATATTTGTCCGCGCTTATGTTGCCATCAGTTGCACATTTCCCCCCGCCGCTGTAGTGTTGATGGTGACGGTTTGCTCGGCGCAAAAGCGGACCAGGTAATGCGGGCCACCGGCCTTGGGTCCGGTGCCACTCAGGCCCTCGCCGCCAAACGGCTGCACCCCGACCACCGCGCCAATCTGGTTGCGGTTGATGTACACATTGCCAACGTGCGCGGCGTGCGCCAGCTGCTGGGCGCGGCTGTCGATGCGGGTCTGGATGCCAATCGTCAGGCCATAGCCAGGCGTGGCGCCGCCTGGCAAGGCCACACTTCCCAGCGCGTTGATCTGCTCGATGACGGCCAGCGGGTCACCGCGCCAGCGCACGATGTGCAGCACCGGGCCGAAGATTTCCTGCTGCAAGTCGGCCACCTGGGCCACTTCAAAGGCTTGCGGCGGGATCAAGTTTGCTATATTTTCAATAGCTGATTGCGCATATTCTTTATGGGCTACAGCCTTATTTGTTATAAATTCATCGGTTTTGGCGAGCGACACAGCACCCGGGCGCGCCGTGCCAGCCGGTGGCAGCAGCGGTTTGGCGTCACGGTGCAGGCGCTGCAGATGTTGCCCGATGCCGGCAAACGCCTCGGCATCAATCACGGGGCCGACATCGGTGGCCAGATCGCTGGGGTCGCCCACCACCAGCTCTTGCGCCGCGCCAACAACCATGGCGATCACCTTGTCGGCAATGTCTTCATGGAGGCACAGCAGGCGCAACGCCGAGCAGCGCTGGCCCGCACTCCTGAAGGCGCTTTGCAGCACCGCGTCGCTCACCTGTTCGGGCAGCGCGGTGCTGTCGACCAGCATCGCGTTGATGCCGCCGGTCTCGGCAATCAGCGGCACGATCGGGCCGTCTTTGGCGGCCAGCGCGCGGTTGATGTGCTTGGCCACCTCGGTGCTGCCAGTGAACACCACACCGGCCACACCGGGCGTGGCCACCAGCGCGGCACCCACGGTGTCGCCGGGGCCGTGCAACAGCTGCAAAGCGCCCTCGGGCACACCCGCCGCGTGCAACAGTTTGATGGCCTCCAGTGCGATACCGGGGGTTTGCTCGGCCGGTTTGGCCAGCACGGTGTTGCCGGTGGCCAAGGCGGCAGCGATCTGGCCGAGAAAAATCGCCAGCGGAAAATTCCACGGGCTGATGCACACCCAGGGGCCACGGGCGGTCAAGCGCAGCTCATTGCGCTCGCCGGTGACCCCCAGCACCGTGTCACCTTCGACCCCCGGCAGGGTTTGCGGTGCCATGATGCGCTCCGCTTGCCAGGCGTAGTAGCGCAAAAAGTCGATGGCTTCACGCACCTCGCCCACGGCATCCAACCAGGTTTTGAAGGCTTCCTTGACCAGCAGGGCGCTGAAACGCGGCAGCTCGGCTTGCAGTGCATCAGCAGCTTTGCGCAGCATGGCGGCGCGCTCGGCCACCGTTGTTTTGCTCCATTTTTTATAGCTGCTTGCGCTTATGGATAAAGCGCTAGAGGCCAATTTGGCATCAAACTCTGGCACCTGGGGCACACGCACGGTCTGGTAGGCGGCCAACAAGGGTGCACGCATGGCGGGCACGCTCAGGTCGACCCCAAGGCTGTTGGCGCGCTGCAAGCCAAACACCTCGGGCGGCAGCGGCAGTGACGGCTGTGGCGCGTGATGCAAGGGCGTGGTCAGCAGGTCGGCCATGGGTACGCAGGCGTCGGCGAGTTGGTGCACAAACGAGGAGTTGGCACCGTTTTCCAGCAGGCGACGCACCAGGTAGGCCAGCAAATCCTTGTGGGCGCCCACCGGGGCGTACACGCGGCAAGCCACTGCAGGGTTCTTCAGCAGCTCGCGGTAAATGCCTTCACCCATGCCGTGCAGGCGTTGCAATTCAAAGCGCGCGCCAGACGTGAGCGCTGCAGCAGACGACGTCGCAAGCGTTGGGGCGATGCGCTCGGCCATCTGCAAAATGGCCGCCACCGTGGCGGCGTTGTGGGTGGCAAATTGCGGGTAAATCGCATCCGGGGCCGCCAGCAGGGCACGCGCACAGGCCAGATACGACACATCGGTGTGGTGTTTATGGGTGAACACCGGGTAGTGCGGCAACCCCAGTTCTTGCGCGCGTTTGATCTCGGCGTCCCAATACGCGCCCTTGACCAGGCGGCACATCAGGCGCAGTTGGTAGCGCCGGGCCAAGGCAATCACATGGGCCATCAGGTCGAGCGCACCGAGCTGGTACGACTGCATGGCCAGGCCAAAACCACGCCATTGCGGGTGCTGCTGCGCCACCTGGGCCAGCAGGGCCTCAAACACGTCCAGCGACAGCGCCAGCCGGTCGACCTCTTCGGCGTCAATGGTCAGGTTGATGTTGGCCAGCGCGGCCTGCTCACACAAACCCCAGACGCGCGGCACCAGCTCGGCCATGACCCGCTGGCCCTGCGCGTCTTCATAACGCGGGTGCAACGCGCTGAGTTTGATGGAAATACCATCATTTTGCTCGCAAGCCCTTGTCTTGTCTGCGTAAGCAGCTATCGATTGAATAGCGTTCTGGTAACTCGCCAGATGCTGCAGCGCATCGGCGTCAGTGCGGGCGCCTTCGCCCAGCATGTCGTAAGAGTATCGGAGCCCCCACGCTTGGCGCTGCGCGTCCTGCGCTGCCCCCTCAGGGGGCGGTTCCGTCTTGGGGCGGCCCGGCGGCGGAACACTTCGGAGCCCCCACGCTTGGCGCTGCGCGTCCTGCGCTGCCCCCTCAGGGGGCGGTTCCGCCTTGGGGCGGCCCGGCGGCGGAACGCGCAAACTCCTGACCTTGCGCTTGGCCAAGTCCGCTTCTTTCAGCGCCTCGGCCATGCTTTGGCCCAGCACAAACTGGCGGCCGAGCAGTTGCACGGCGCGCAGCGTGGCCGCCACCACGGTTTTGGCACCCAGCTTGGCCATCAGCCCCGGCTGGGAGGTGCTTTGGTCGGCGTCCGGCGCGGGGGGCAAAAAGTGTTTGCTCAGGGCAATCGCGGTGCTCGACAGGCGCGACATCACCGTGTCGCTGCTGCCTTCAAAATCGGCGCGGCCGAGCTGGTCGGCCGTCAGTGCGATGGCAGTTTCAGCATCGGGCACACGCAGCAGCGCTTCGGCCAGGCGCATCAGGGCCAGGCCTTCGGCGCTGCTGATCGGGTAGTCCTTGAGCAAGCTTTCCATGGCCCAGAACGGCGGTGGGTTGTCGCGTACGGCCTGCACCCAGGGCGTGGCGGCCTGCACCACGGCGGCCCAATCCAGCGCGCCTTGCAGCGAGGCCAAGGCGTCAGACGCAGTAGGCCCTTCCGGGCGATAGGGGTTGGGCAAGCGCGAGGTTGGCAGCATGACAGGCTCCTTAACGAATGAATGCGCTATGTTCATGGATTCAACACCTGATTTTTCACCAAATGAAGGCCACTTCGTAGTCAACTGTTCAGTGATAGACGGCAACATGGGCGTGCATCACAATGTGCCATCGTTGTCGCCCCTTAAACACATGCTGCACTCCCGTTTTTTTTGGCACCGTCTGACTGACGCGTTAAGGCGTGCGGTCTGGCTACTTTTGGCTGCCGCCACGCTACACGCCACCCTGGCCATCCCGACGCCAACCCCTCAGAAGCTGATTCGCGTTGGCGTGTACGCCAACGCGCCCAAGATTTTTCTAGGCCGGGACGGCCAGCTCAGCGGCATGTTGGGTGACGTGCTGGTGGCCATGGCAGCGCGCGAGCACTGGCAACTCCAGGCCGTGCCTTGTGAATGGCAGGCCTGTTTGCACGCCTTGCAGAGCGGTCAGATTGACCTGATGCCCGATGTCGCTTGGTCGGAGCAACGGGCGCAAATGTTTGACTTTCACCGCACCCCCGCGCTGCTGGACTGGTCGCAAATTTACAAGAACAAGGGCACAGCCATCAACACCCTGCCTGACCTCAAGGGCAAACGCATTGCCGTGGTGGCGGGCTCGGTGCAGGCTGATTTTCTGAAAACCCTGCTGGCCAGTTTTGCCGTCAACGCGCAATTGGTGCCGGTCGACTCTTTTGAGCACGGTTTTGAGCGGGTGGCCGACGGCAGCTTGGACGCCGTCGCGGCCAACCGCCTTTTTGGCGACTTGCAAGCCGCAAGCTACCAACTGGAACCCACGGCCATTGTGTTTCAGCCAGCACAGTTGTTTTATGCCACTGCCAAAGGCCGCCATCCGGACCTGCTGGCGGCAATTGACACCCACCTGAACCGCTGGCAAGCGCAAAGCGATTCGCCCTACGGCATGGCGCTGCAGCGCTGGTTGCTGGCCCCGGCGCCATTTGCCATGCCGGGTTACCTGTGGTGGGGCCTGGCCGCCCTGCTTGGGGCGTTGGCGTTGGCGTTGGTGATCACGTTCTGGCTGCGACGCCAGGTGGCACAAAAGACCGCGCACCTGCTCAGCAGCGAAGCGCGCCTGAACACCATCCTCAACGGGGTCGATGCCTACATCTACCTCAAAGACCCCCAACTGCGCTACCAATATGCCAACAGCAAGGTGTGTGAGCTGTTTGGCTTGCCTTTGGCGCAAGTGATTGGCCAGACCGACAGCGCTTTTTTTGATGCCACCACCGCCGCCAAGTTGAGCGTGAACGACTTGCGTGTGATGGCGTGCGGCGAGCGTGTGGAAGATGAGGAAATTCAACGCAGTGTCGAAGGCCAGGTGACGCGCAGTTTTGTCTCGGTCAAGCAGCCACTGCGCGATGCCGACGGCCACATTTACGCACTGTGCGGCATCTCCACCGACGTCACCCGGCGCAGGCAGGTCGAAGAATCGACGCATCAGCTGGCGTTTTACGACCCACTCACCGGCCTGCCGAATCGCCGCTTGTTGCAAGACCGGGTGCAACAGCTGCTGGCCACGCTGGCACGCTCGTCCCATGGTGCGGCGCTGATGTTCATTGACGTGGACAACTTCAAGGACATCAACGACACCTTGGGCCATGACATGGGTGACGCCCTGTTGCGTCAGATGGCGCAACGCATGAGTGAGTGCATTCGCGCCCAGGACACGCTGGCGCGCCAGGGCGGTGATGAGTTTGTGGTGATGCTGGTTGACCTGGCCGATCAACCCGAAGAGGCGGCCAGCGAAGCCCAGCGGGTGGCACAAAAACTGCTGACCCGACTGAACGCTCCTTACACGCTGGGCAGCCGACAGTACCCAGGCAGCGTGAGCATTGGCGTGGCGATGTTGGATGCGCACACGCGCTCGCGCGAGGAACTCTTCAAACAGGCTGATCTGGCCATGTACCAGGCCAAAGCCGCTGGCCGCAACGCGGTGCGCTTTTTCAACCCCGCCATGCAGGCGCAAGTGATGGCGCGCACCTCGCTCGAGGCTGACCTGCATTGGGCCTTGCAGCATGACGAGTTTGTGCTGTTCTACCAGCCACGGGTCAATGAACACGGACAAACACAGGGTTTCGAGGCGCTGCTGCGCTGGCAGCACCCGATGCGCGGCCCCATGCCGCCAGGTGAGTTCATTGCCGCAGCCGACTCTTGTGGCGTCATCGTGCCGCTCGGGCGCTGGATTTTGCACACCGCGTGCCAGCAACTGGTGGCGTGGGCGGACCAGTCGCCGCCTTGCCCGTGGACGATTGCCGTCAACGTGAGCGCGCCACAGTTTCGCCAAACCGACTTTGTGGCCCAGGTACAAGCCGTTCTGGCACAAACCGGTGCCAACGGCACACGCCTGGAACTGGAGCTGACCGAGAGCCAGCTGCTTGACGACGTGCCAGCGGTCATCGCCAAAATGGAGGCCCTGCGCGCCCTGGGTGTGCGCCTGTCACTGGATGACTTCGGCACCGGTTGCTCGTCACTGGCCATGCTCAAACGCCTGCCCCTGAACCAGCTCAAGATTGACCAGGCGTTTGTGCGCACCATGCTGACTGACCCGCAGGATGTCGCCATCATCCGCGCCATCATCACGCTAGGCGAAAGCCTGTCGCTGGACGTGATGGCCAAGGGCGTTGAGCTGCCCGAGCAGCGTGAGGCCTTGCTGGCGCTGGGTTGCCGGCATTTTCAGGGTTACCTGTTTGGCCGACCGGCGCCCCTGGCGCACCCAGGCTAGCCGATGGAACTCGACCGCATTGACCTGAAAATTTTGCACGCCTACCGCACCTTTGCCGGCACGGTGTTGTGGCAGTTGCCGCTGCCGCTGGGCTAGGGTTCGGGGTTGGGGCAAGTTGGGTCAGGCTGTGGGGTGGATCAGACGGCCGGGCCACTTGGCTTCGCGGCTGCCCATTCGCCGCGCGCGCTCGCACACCCGCAGCGCTGGCTTGTGACCGCCCCCTGAGTCAGGCGGGGAAGTGACGCTCACCAAAAATCGCTGAGCCTACGCGCACCAGGGTGCTGCCCGAGGCAATCGCGGCTTCCAGATCAGCACTCATGCCCATCGACAGGGTATCGAGCGCCAGGCCCTTCGTATTTAAGGCATCAAATAGGCCTCTAGCCCTTATAAATACTGCGCAAGCAGCTACA
>JBBQSS010000118.1:0-8930 GCA_038213665.1 Burkholderiales bacterium
TACGGCTCCACCGAGGCGCTGGGCCTGATGGTGGCGTTGAGCCTGCTGCGCGAACTTGGCCCGGTCGTCACGGCTTTGCTGTTTGCCGGGCGCGCCGGTACTGCGCTTACCGCTGAAATTGGTTTGATGAAAGCGGGTGAGCAGATCAGCGTGATGGAGATGATGGCCGTTGACCCGATTGCGCGCGTCCTGGCCCCACGTTTTTGGGCGGGTATTTTCACCATGCCGCTGCTGGCGGCCTTGTTCAGTGCCATGGGCGTGATCGGCGGCTGGGTGGTGGGGGTCTTGATGATTGGGGTCGATGGCGGCGCCTTCTGGAGCCAGGTCCAAAGCGGGGTGGATGTGTTTCAGGACGTCGGCAACGGGGTCCTTAAAAGTTTTGTGTTTGGCGTGGCGGTGACCTTCATTGCCCTGCTGCAAGGCTACAACGCCCAGGCCACGCCCGAGGGGGTTGCCAAAGCCACCACCCGCACGGTGGTGATGGCGTCGCTGGCCGTGCTGGGCCTGGACTTCATCCTGACCGCCATGATGTTCACCATATGAAGACCTTGTGGGAAAGACCGCAGTTACGCGAAGCGAACCAGCTCTGTCCCCAACAATACGAAGACCTTGTGGGAAAGACCTTTGTTACGCGAAGCGAACCAGCTCTGTCCCCAACTGATTAGAAAGAAGTTTTATGCAACGCTCAAAAAATGACCTCTGGGTAGGTTTGTTTGTCCTGATAGGGGCTGCTGCGATTTTGTTTCTGGCCCTGCAGTCGGCTAACTTGTTGACCTTGAGTTTTCAGAAAACCTATTCTGTGGCGGCCAAGTTTGACAACATTGGTGGCCTCAAGCCCAAAGCGGCGGTCAAGAGTGCTGGCGTGGTGGTGGGGCGCGTCGAAAACATTGTGTTTGACGACAAGTCGTTTCAGGCCAAGGTCATCATGGCGCTGGAGAGCCGGTACAAATTTCCCAAAGACAGCTCGCTCAAAATTCTGACCAGCGGCCTTCTGGGTGACCAGTACCTTGGCATTGAGGCTGGCGCAGATGATAAAAATCTGGGTCAGGGAGATGTCATCTCCAGCACCCAGTCGGCGGTGGTTCTGGAAAACTTGATCAGCCAGTTTCTTTTCAGCAAAGCGGCTGAGCCTGCAACACCTGCAGCGGGCTCAGCCAACAAGGGACCCCCATGACACACACGCCAAATCACACCATGCGTTTGCCAAAACGCACTTTTGCCGGACTTTTTTTGTTCAGCCTGCTGGCCTTGACGGGCTGCGCCTCAGGCCCTACGGCCCATCCGCGTGACCCCCTGGAGCCTTTAAACCGAAGTGTTTTTCAGTTCAATGACGCCGTGGACCGGGCGGTGATCAAACCTGTCGCCACGGCTTACCGGGACGTGCTGCCGTCTCCGGTACGCACCGGCGTCAACAATTTCTTTTATAACTTGCAAGACGCGTGGTCTTTTGTCAACAACAGTTTGCAACTCAAGGGTGAGGCCGCCGGCAACAGCCTGGTACGTTTTGGCGTCAACACCATTTTTGGGTTGGGTGGCGTGCTCGACATTGCCTCTGAAATGCGCATTGAGCGTCATACCGAAGACTTTGGCCAGACCTTGGGCCATTGGGGTGTTGGGGCTGGGCCCTACCTGGTGCTGCCGCTGCTTGGGCCGTCAACCCTGCGTGACACTGCGGCGATGCCAGTTGATGCACAAGGCAATCTTGTGTCTGGCATCAGCGATGTGGCCACGCGCAATTCAGTGACGGCCCTGAGTTTGCTCAACCGCCGCGCCCGTCTGCTGGGTGCGTCTGACCTGCTGGACCAGGTGGCGCTAGACCCCTACACCTTTTCCCGTGACGCATTTCTGGATCGGCGCCAAAATTCAGTCTACGACGGCAACCCGCCCGACGACGCTGAGCCCATGCCTGACCTGAGCCCAACTGAATAGTTTTTAGAAAGAAACAAGCATGAACCGACGTCTTTTACACAAATTGCTGTTGGCCTTGGCCACCAGCGTGACTTTTTTAGGTGCTGCGCCCGTGCAGGCGGCCGACGAGGCCCCTGACGCCCTGATCACACGCCTGACCCAAGAGGCACTCGATATCGTCAAGTCGGACAAAGCGGTGCAAGCCGGAGATGTGGCGCACATCACTGAGTTGATCGACGAAAAAGTCATGCCCCACCTGAACTTTGAGCGCATGACGCGTTCCGCCGTGGGCCCGCAGTGGCATCAGGCCACTGCGGAGCAGCGCAAGCGCCTTGAAACAGAATTCAAGACCTTGTTGGTGCGTACCTACGCCGGGGCCATGACCCAGGCCAATGATCTGACCTTCACGGTCCGGCCGCTGCGGGCCGCACCCACAGACAAAGAGGTGATCGTGCGCACCTTGATCAAAGGCCGTGGTGACCCGGTTCAAGTGGATTACCGCCTGGAGCGCACGCCCGGTGTGGGTGCGGGCTGGAAGGTTTTCAACCTGAATGTGCTGGGGGTGTGGCTGGTAAACACCTACCGCAGCCAGTTTGCCCAGGAACTCAGCGCCAAAGGCATTGACGGCCTGATTGCCATGCTGACCGAGCGCAACAAATCTAATGCCACCGGCTCGGCCAAACCCGCAAAGCCCGCCAAAGGCTAGGCATGTTGCGTCTGCCTGAGACCCTGGTGCACAGCAGCGCGGCCACCACCCTAGCCGAGCTGCTGCTCGCCGTGTCGGCCGAGCCATCTGCCAGCGTTGCCGTGGACGCCACGGCCCTGGTGCGGTTTGACTCCACGGCCTTGGCGGTGTTGCTGGAACTGCGCCGGGCCGCCTTGCAGGCGGGTAAAACCCTGGTGTTGCAAGGCATACCCGCGCGTTTGAGTGACCTGGCGCGCCTGTATGGCATCGACGAATTGCTGCCAGCCCAAGGCGCAATCGCCCCGGTCAACTAGCCGCCCTCCAATGCCTGCCATCTCGTTTCAGTCGGTTTCCAAAAGTTACCCTTCTCCCCGTGGCCCGCAGGGCAGCAGTTTTCTGGCGCTCGATCATGTCAGCCTCGACATCCAGGCGGGTGAGTTTTTTGGGCTGCTTGGCCCCAACGGCGCTGGCAAAACCACGCTGATCACGATTCTTGCAGGCCTGGCCAGAGCCACTTCCGGCCGTGTCACAGTCATGGGCCATGACGTGCAAACCGACTTTGCTGCCGCACGCCGCGCCTTGGGTGTGGTGCCGCAAGAGCTGGTGTTTGACCCCTTTTTCAATGTGCGCGAAGCCCTGCGTTTTCAGTCAGGCTACTTCGGCGTGCGCCGCAACGACGCCTGGATTGATGAGTTGCTGGAAAGCCTGGGCCTCACCGACAAGGCCCACGCCAACATGCGGGTGCTCTCAGGCGGCATGAAACGCCGGGTGCTGGTGGCGCTGGCGCTGGTGCACAAACCACCGGTCATCGTGTTGGACGAACCGACGGCGGGCGTGGATGTGGCGCTGCGCCAAACCTTGTGGCATTTCATTACCAAGCTCAACAAACAAGGTCACACCGTGCTGTTGACCACGCATTACCTGGAAGAAGCTGAGGCCTTGTGCGGCCGCATTGCCATGCTCAAAACCGGCAAAGTGGTGGCGCTTGACAGCACCAGTGCCTTGCTTAAGGCAGCGTCCAGCAACGTGCTCAGGTTCAAGATTGACAGCGATTTGCCGCCGGCACTCGCCGCAGGCGCCCGTGTCACCGGGCGCGTGGTGCAGTTTCCAGCACAAGACGCGTTGGCGGTAGAGCGTTACCTGGCCGCCGTGCGTGAGGCCGGTCTGGTGGCCCGTGACATTGAAATTCGCCGGGCCGACCTTGAAGACGTGTTTCTGGACGTGATGAACCAGCATGCCAGCCCAACCGGGAGCAGCGCGCCATGACCGGCTGGCACATGCTGCTGTTCAAGGAAGTGCTGCGCTTTTGGCGAGTCGCGGCGCAAACCATTGCCGGGCCGGTGCTCACCGCCATGCTGTATCTGCTGATTTTTGGCCACGCCCTTGAGTCGCATGTCAAGGTGTATGACCAGGTCAGCTACACCGCTTTTCTGGTGCCCGGCCTGGCCATGATGAGCCTGCTGCAAAACGCCTTTGCCAACAGCTCGTCGTCCCTGATCATGAGCAAGGTCATGGGCAACCTGGTGTTTTTGTTGCTTACGCCTTTGTCTTATGTGCACTGGTTTGTGGCCTATGTGGGCGCGTCGGTGTTTCGTGGTTTGGTCGTGGGGGCTGGCGTGTTGCTGGTGTCGGCCTTCTTCACCGATTTGAGTTTTGTGGCACCGCTGTGGATCATGGCTTTTGCGGTGCTGGGCGCGGCATTGATGGGTGCGCTCGGCCTGATGGCCGGGCTGTGGGCTGAAAAGTTTGACCAGCTGGCGGCTTTTCAGAACTTTGTGGTGATGCCCATGACATTTTTGAGCGGCGTGTTTTACTCCATCCACTCGCTGCCTGCCTTCTGGCAAACGGTGAGCCATTTCAACCCGTTTTTCTACATGATTGACGGTTTTCGTTATGGTTTTTTTGGCGTGAGCGATGTGTCGCCGTGGTTGAGTCTGGGTGTGGTGGCCTCGGCCACACTGGCGGTGAGCCTGTGGGCGTTGTGGCTGCTGCGCTCGGGTTACAAAATTCGCTCCTGATATCCTTGAACCGTTGGGGCCCGTGGCAACGGTCTGCCCCGCAAATTTTTAAACAATTGAGGACAGAGCTCAAGGTCTGTCCCGCACCGAAGTAAATTTATGACTGCTGACGAGTTAAAAAATACCATCGCCACCGGGCTTGCCTGCGAGCACCTGTCTGTGGAAGGCGATGGCCGCCATTGGTACGCCACCATCGTGTCACCTGAATTCGAGGGCCAACGCGCTATTGCCCGGCATCAGCGGGTTTATGCCACGCTGGGCGACAAGATGAAAACAGACGAGGTCCATGCCTTGTCCATCAAAGCCTTTACCCCTGCTGAATGGGCTGCCCAAGCCGCTTGAACCCATGGACAAACTACTGATACGCGGCGGCCGCCCCTTGCACGGCACGGTGACCATATCCGGCGCCAAAAATGCCGCCTTGCCCGAGCTGTGTGCTGCCCTGTTGACCGCCGAGCCGGTCACGCTGCACAACGTGCCCCGCCTCAAGGACGTGACCACCATGCGCACCTTGCTGGCACACATGGGCGTGACCAGCGAAACCTTTGGTGAGCGCGGCGGCATGCGCTTTCACGCCGCCGACCCGATTCGTCCCGAGGCCCCGTACGAGCTGGTGAAGACCATGCGGGCGTCGGTGCTGGCGCTGGGCCCGCTGCTGGCGCGTTTTGGTCACGCCAAGGTGTCGCTGCCCGGCGGCTGCGCGATTGGCTCGCGCCCGGTCGACCAGCACATCAAGGGCCTGACCGCCATGGGTGCCGAGATTTTGGTGGAACACGGCTACATGGTGGCCACGCTGCCGGGCGGGCGCACCCGGCTCAAAGGTGCGCGCATTGCCACCGACATGGTGACCGTCACCGGCACCGAGAACTTCATGATGGCCGCAACCCTGGCGGAGGGCGAAACCATTTTGGAAAACGCCGCCCAGGAGCCCGAGATTGCCGACCTGGCCGAGATGCTGATCCGCATGGGCGCACGCATCGAAGGCCATGGCAGCAGCCGCATCCGTATTCAGGGCGTAGAAGCTTTGCATGGTTGCACCCACCAAGTGGTGGCCGACCGCATTGAAGCCGGTACGTTTTTGTGCGCTGTGGCCGCGACGGGCGGCGATGTGATCGCCCAGTACGGCCGCATTGACCACCTGGAAGCGGTGGTCGAAAAACTGCGCGATGCCGGTGTGACCGTCACGGCCGTGCCAGACGGTATCCGCGTTCAGTCTGCAGGTGCCTGTCAACTCAAGGCGCAGAGCTTTCGCACCACCGAATACCCAGGTTTTCCGACCGACATGCAAGCGCAGTTCATGGCGCTCAACACGGTGGCGCAGGGCACCGCGATGGTGACCGAGACCATTTTTGAGAACCGGTTCATGCACGTCAACGAGCTGGTGCGCCTGGGCGCCAACATCCAGATTGACGGCAAGGTGTCGCTGGTGGAAGGCGTGGCCAAGTTGTCAGGCGCCACCGTGATGGCCACCGATTTGCGCGCCTCGGCCAGCCTGGTGATTGCCGGTTTGGTGGCTGAAGGTGAGACGCTGGTCGACCGCATTTACCACCTGGACCGCGGCTATGACCAAATGGAGACCAAACTGCGCGCACTCGGGGCCGACATCGAGCGGGTCCGTTGATGTGAGAAAACCGCCATGACGGGCTAAAGTCCGCCCGACCGGCATACCGAGGGCAGTCATGCCGGACTTGATCCGGCATCCAGTGACTTTTGACTGCACTGGATGGCGGATTGAATCCGCAATGACAGGCCATGTCGCCCACGCCGTTTGAAGTGGCTTTAAGGTATGTGGGTCAACGGCGCTTTTGCTCATGCTTTTGTTATAGATTTAATAGCGCTTCGCGCATACTGTATAAGGGCTAGAGGCCAAAATGATCACTATTGCACTGTCCAAGGGACGCATCTTCGAGGAAACCCTGCCGCTGCTCAAGGCCGCCGGCATTGAGGTGCTGGAAGACCCTGAAAAATCGCGCAAGCTCATTCTCACCACCAACCAGCCCGATGTGCGCGTGCTGGTGGTGCGCGCCACCGATGTGCCGACCTATGTGCAATACGGCGGCGCCGACATGGGCATCACCGGCAAAGACACCTTGCTGGAGCACGGCAGCGACGGTCTCTACCAGCCGCTGGACTTGCAAATTGCCAAGTGCCGCATCAGCGTGGCGGTGCGCTCGGACTTGGACTACGCCCGCGCCGTCAAAAAAGGCTCGCGGTTGACGGTAGCGACCAAATACGTGGCGATTTCACGCGAGTTTTTTGCCTCAAAAGGGGTGCACGTCGACCTGATCAAGCTCTACGGCAGCATGGAGTTGGCGCCACTGGTCGGCATGGCCGATGCGATTGTCGACCTGGTGTCAACCGGCAACACCCTCAAGGCCAACCACCTGGTCGAAGTCGAGCACATCATGGACATCAGCTCACGCCTGGTGGTGAACCAGGCCGCGCTCAAACTCAAGCCGTCGCGCATGCGCCACATCATTGACGCGTTTGAATCGGCGGTTGGCAAGTAAATTGAACTTCAAAAACTATGAATTTAATAGCTATTCCCGCCCGGTTATCAACCGCTAGCAGCACATTTGATGCTGATTTCAAAGCCCGCCTGCACTGGTCCGCCGAGACCGATGCTGGCATTGAGCAGCGCGTGGCCGACATCCTGGCTGACGTGCAACAACGTGGCGATGCCGCCGTGCTGGACTACACCGCGCGTTTTGACGGCTTGCAAGCCAAGACAATGGCCGAGTTGGAGTTGACCCAGGCCGAACTCAAAGCGGCTTTTGACGGTTTGCCAGACGACCAGCGCCAAGCCCTGCAAGCCGCCGCCGCACGGGTGCGCAGCTACCACGAAGCGCAGCGCAAAGCCAGTGGCGAGAGCTGGAGTTACCGCGACGCAGACGGCACCTTGCTGGGCCAAAAAGTCACGCCGCTGGACCGCGTCGGCATCTACGTGCCAGGCGGCAAGGCGGCTTACCCATCCAGTGTGTTGATGAACGCGATTCCGGCCCATGTGGCAGGTGTGGGCGAGATCATCATGGTGGTGCCCACGCCGGTGCGCGGCAGCGTGGCCAGCGGCGGGCAGGGTGCGGCTGCTTCTGCAACGGCCCCGGCAAAAGATGCCAAGGCACAGGCAAGCACAAGTTCCAAGCCTGAGATCAACGCGTTGGTTCTGGCTGCCGCTTACGTGGCGGGCGTGACGCGTGCCTTCACGATTGGTGGCGCGCAAGCCGTGGCGGCGCTTGCCTTTGGCACGGCCACCGTCCCGAAGGTTGACAAGATCACCGGCCCCGGCAATGCCTATGTGGCCAGCGCCAAAAAACGCGTGTTTGGTGTGGTGGGCATCGACATGATTGCCGGCCCCAGCGAGATTCTGGTGCTGGCGGACGGCAGCACACCGCCGGACTGGGTTGCCATGGATTTGTTCAGCCAGGCCGAGCACGACGAGTTGGCGCAGAGCATTTTGCTGTGCCCCGACGCCGCCTACATCGACTTGGTGCAGGCCAGCATTGACCGCCTGCTGCCGGAGATGCCTCGGCGCGAGATCATCGCCAAATCCCTCAATGGCCGTGGCGCCTTGATTCTGACGCGCAGCATGGAAGAGGCGTGTGAGATCAGCAACCGCATTGCCCCGGAGCACCTCGAAGTCTCCAGCCGTGACCCCCACCGCTGGGAGCCGCTCTTGAGGCACGCCGGGGCAATTTTTCTGGGCGCGTACACCAGCGAATCCCTGGGCGATTACTGCGCCGGCCCCAACCACGTGCTGCCGACCAGCGGCACGGCGCGTTTTTCGTCGCCGCTGGGGGTTTATGACTTTCAAAAACGCAGCAGCCTGATTGAAGTCAGTGAAGCCGGGGCCCAGACGCTCGGCCAAATCGCTTCGGTGCTGGCGCATGGCGAGGGTCTGCAGGCGCATGCACGGGCGGCCGAGATGCGGCTCAAGGCCTAACCCAGTGCGCCGTTGAACGAGTCGGGCGCATTTCACCGGGGATGTGAATTCCCATGCCCACTTGAATCTGCGGCCATCGGCCAACGCCCAGCTCGTGACCTGGAATTTGTCGGATTTCAAACCTGTAGAAACACGGGGCGTGGGGGACAATTTCAAGCCATGGGCACCAGCCCCTTTTGTTGAACCTGAAATTTTTGATGGGTAAATCCACCGCATGAATGAATTGCAAGCCCCTTTGATCTCCCGCATCCGCCCCGACGTGCAAGCCATGCACGCTTATGTCGTGCAAGACGCGCACGGCATGGTCAAGCTTGATGCCATGGAAAACCCGCACCGCTTGTCGCCCGCGCTGCAGGCCGAATTGGGCCAGCGTCTGGGC
>JBBQSS010000119.1:0-8890 GCA_038213665.1 Burkholderiales bacterium
ATCAAGATAACGGATGCAGAACTCGCCACTCTATCCATCGAACGCGATGAGTTTCATGGCGAATGGAACTACCGATTGTTGCCCCGGGCGGAGCATCACGTCCAAACATGATTGTTCAAGTTATTTTTGCTTAACGCCTTAAGCAAAAAGACCGTGCTTTTGGTGGCTATTTCCATTGGTACACGTAGGTAATGCCGACAAAGTTCACACTTTGTGATTGTTTTTGATTCAGGGTCGTACCGTCGGAATAGGTAAGCGGTACACCGTTGTAATTCCAGGCCCAATCGTTGGCATTGGTACGTTGATGAACAAAATCAAGTCGCACGGCAGAGCGTTTGTCCAACGCGTAGTTGCCAAACAGCTTCAAGGCTGTTTGTCGGTAAGTGACATCAGGCAGACCACCAGTGGCCGCGAGCAATGCGACGCTGTCTGCACTTCCATAAACATCCAGACCCTGTGCATAAACACTCTTGTCATCGCTGAACGACAAGGTGCCGCCAATCTGCAACTGACCTGAAATCTTGCCGGTAAATCCAAGTCCTACATTGAGGCTCGTATTTTCAAAGGCCATCAGGTACCCGGCGTATCGCGCTTGATTGAAGGTCTGCAGGCTCTGCGACACGTAACCGTTGAAGTTCCAATTGAATGATTCTGCGTAGACAAAATCAAGTCCATATTGACTCATGCGCGTCTTTTGGAAACCGTACGCACTGGGTGACGTGAACTTGTCGGTGCCTTCTTCCGCACTGAACTGCAGTGTCCACTTTTTATTGGGCTGCCAATCACTGAAAACGCGCACCTTGTCGCGTTTTCGGTCAGCCAACGTGGGCATAAACACGGCATCAGACAGGAAGCCGGAGACGGCGTCGTTCGGATTAGTCACCTCGGTCACACCGAGACCACTGTTATCGCGCAGCCAATTTGAGCCGGTGCGCCGGTTACTCGACAGGCTGAGGGAAGCACTCCAGTCCTCGGTCATCTGACGACGCAGTTCAGCACGCACACCCGTGTCATCCGTCTGTTGCCGCAACGCACTGATGCCATTGGCTGCACTGCTGGCCGTAAATGCACCCCTGTCAATCGCCTCGTAATCCGCACCGACAGTGCCCCGATAACCTGCAGAAAACTGCCAGCTGGCCTGCAGCTTGCCGTGGGTTCGACGATCCGGGAAATTGCGATTGGTGTAGGCCGTCTTCCCATCGATGTAGTTGTAATACGCCAAAGGGGTTTGGTCGTCTTTGTCCTCATGCCTCAAATCGGCTACCAGCGATAGCTTCGGGGTGGGGCGTGAGGTAACGCCCAGACGCATTAACGTGGTCGATACTTTGCCACTTAAATTAGAGGTGCCCGCTGGTGCCCCATTCAACCCATCGCCACCAAAGTCGCTATTTTGGGAGGCGGTTGTGTAGCCAAGCCGGAAGGTGCCCTGGGTCTTGTTGGTGAATGCATAGCCCCCGGTAAGGTCAATTTGGTGTGCCTGATTGTCAGGTGGCAGCGCCACAGGTTGACTCAAAAGAGATTGCAAGCCGCTGCTCAGTGCCAAAGGACTGCCCAGCGGGTTGTTAAGAACGCCTGGTACATCAGGATTCAGTGTGCCATTGTTGTTACGGTAGAACGATCCGTAATAGCCCACACTCAAGCGCAATTTGTCTTTGGCATAGCCAATCCTTGCCTCAACCTGACTGTGGTTGGCACTGATAGGCTCAGGCAGCATTAACAAAGCCCAACCCGTATTGAAATTGGTCGTGGTACCGCAGGTGGCAATTGCTGAAAAGCAGTTCATCCCTACGCCAAACAAACGGGAACCTTCTTTGTTTTCAGTTTTCAGATCGACTTCAAATTGCCACGCATTGCTGATACGTTTGAAAAAGCCGACACCCAACCCAGTTCGTTTTGTTTTGAGCTCGTAGTCTGAGCCACTGCCTGGGCCACCAGGCAGAAGCGTCACTTGCGGCGTCGTTGAACCCGCGTTAACCAGCCCCGTATTCACGGTATTGGGATCGTTATGCACCAATTCACTGTAATCGGTGGTGAACTTCCACTCGCCCGGCTGCTTCCAGACAAAGTGCAATTCACGGGTGTCATTGAGCAGGTTTTCAGCCTTGAAATCAACCCAGGCAAACTTCCCGGAATGGCGCAAACTGTAATCAAAGCCCAACAGACCAAATGCATTGCGGTCGTTCTGCGAACCCGCATACTGCCCATAAATGGCCTGATCACCTCGGGCGCCGTCTGTCAGGCCCACACCCACACGCACTGTGGCTTGTACCGGGTTGACTTCCTCCGCATCTGATTGGGCTTGCGCCGCCACACAAACCGCACAAGTGGCGACCGCCACCGCAGTCAGCCGAAAGTTAAATGAAAAAACAGAATGGGTCATGATGCTCTCCGTGCTTCATCGCATCAATCGCTGAGGGGTACCGTTCAGCGTCGACGGGTTATTCGAACCGTGAACTTGGGTGTGGCAATTCATGCAACTGCGGCCCTGCCACAGGTTGACCACATTTTTGCCACCCGTGACGCCGGTGATCAAAGGCGAGGTTTGCCCTGGCGCTGCTAACCCATAAACGCCACTTTGACCACCGAGTGCACCGATACCACCTGTCACGTGCGGCGTGTGGCATTGCTGGCAAAGCATGGGTGGCCTCACCTTGAGCATGCCGGCGACTGTGCTGCCATGAGAGTTGTGACAATTGGCACAGTCTTCAGCAACTGGTTCATGCGGGTGCACGAAAGGCCCCCGCTTTTCTGCATGGCAGGTGTAGCAGGTGTCGGTCATGCTGTTTCGCTTGGCAAGCTTGGCACCGGCAGATCCATGAACATTGTGACAATCAGCGCAACTCATCTTGCCCTCAGGGATCGGGTGATGTGAGGGCCGATTGACCTGATTACGTAAGTCTTTGTGGCACGAGTAACAAGACTCTGTCTGATTGATCCTGCTACTCAGCACTTTGTCGCGTTTGGTATGAACCTGGTGGCAACTATCGCAGGCCATGTCAGCGGACTGGTGCTGACTACCCGCCCAAAAAGCACGTTTGGAATCCCGGTCATGACAAGACTGGCAAACCTGGGAACGTTCCGCTGCCGAAATTGTCGACAACTTCCCCGGTGTCTTGCCAAAGGTAAAGTCAGGCTTGGGCAAATCTTTGACCCCTTCTGGCTTAAAGGAATGCGCCAGACTTTCGCCGTGACAGCTGGCACAGGTCGGCGCATTCAGATTGTCTGTGTCACCCATTGCACGACTGGCCAAAGCGGCAGCGGCAGCGGCCATTGGCGGCGGCTTCTTGATATCTGTCGGCGCATGCACGCTGTCGGTCATGGCGGGCAGATCATCAGCATCGTGGCAACTCACACAAAGGGCCGTCCCTTTAAGTACCTCGTCGGCCCCAAAAGCTGATCCAAACCAACCGATCAGAGACAAGCCCATCACGAGCATTATTTTTTTCAATCTCATTCCAACCCCTTATAGACGTGCACTGATCTTTTAAACGGTGCCAAAGACTTGGCGCTTAAGAAGACTGCGAAGGCCAAACACGCCAGCCCCCGAGCCGTCTTCGTCATGACCCGATCACTTTTGCCCGTGAACGAGGTCAATACCCTTGAACTTGCCACTGGCATGACAGTCGTAACACCCTTCCCTTGGCAAGCCATTGATTTGGCCTTGTGTCTTGTCGCCAAACGCTGCGGGGGGATCGCTGAAGACCGTGACGTGTCCAATGGCCTTGCTCGAATCGTGGCACGACGTGCAGGTTGCCGCCATGGGTGAGATCACCAGCCATTTGTTCGGATCGGATTCCAAGACTGCTGCAGACGCGGCAGAGGCTGGTTTCATGACAACCGCACCCAGGGTACCGAGGTCCTGCTTGTATGAATTGTTCACATGGCAGGCGTTGCAATTGACCCCAACCCCCGGCCAAGCCACTTCAGCCGCGTAATTTTCGACCCCAGTGGCTGCAAGCGGTGCACCGCCAGTAGCAGAGGTTCCATCCTTGTTGTACACGCCAGCCACCTTGTTGCCGTGGGTAAACGGATAGAGGCGTTTGGAGTTGCCGTGAATGCCGTGAATCATGGATTTCATTTGGTAGGACTCATAAAGCACCAGGCCATTTGTCATCATGTTTCCACTTGATGCACGGTTTGCATCATGGCAAAGTACGCAGGACTCGACGGTATTGCGTGCACCACTATGAAACGCCGCCGCCAGCGTATTGGAACCTGACGTTGTCCCCAACGCACCATGACACACGTTGCACTTCTCGTTGGAAACAAGCACACGACGCGGGTTAAGCACACCGGATACTGCAAATTCCTTGAAAGTGTTTTGCGCCACCACATTTATCAAAACGGTTGGAACAACGGCTGTCCGGTTGGCTGATCTGAGATCAATCTTGGGCTCCTTGATTTGCCCAATGCTGATGACACGGGCGGTTCCTGCCGCCACTGCTGTCGCTGTATCGGCCGGAATCGCAATGTCCACGGTGTAGTGGTTGGACGCATCTGCCGTGCCCTTGTAGGCATAAACGTTAGCACCGCTGCCGCCATTGTTGTAGCTCGAGTATTCGGTCACAGCCGAACTCTGGCCAACCATATTTTGGTAAGCCACATAAAAACGCAGATTGCCAAATTTTTCGGCGCCGCAAGCTGTGGTATTCGCTCTAACAGTGATATCAGTGGCAGTATCGCATTTGCCAGGCACTTGCAGGGCATATGCTGCATTGCCATTGGTCGGATCCGAAAGGAAGTACTTAACCGTCACGGTGCCCTTCTTGGTCGAATCGCCCGCCGCGGCAGGCGCGTAGCTGACGCCTTCGATATTCATCTTGTACTTGGCAGCATTTTCTTCATTCTGATTCCAATGCACACGCTCCGGTGAAATCGTCACATCACCCAAGTGACAACCCGCACACAATTGATCGCCCATGTCCTTGGCCTTCGCGCTAGGGGACTTGAGAACAGAAATTGCAATGGCGGCGTGGCTGGTGTTCCAGGCAGAGCCTGCATTGCTGGCGTGACATGTCAGGCAAGCGCCCTGGGAAACCTTGATCTTCCAGTTGTCGCCCTGTGGGGTATTCGGATTGCTGGCCGAATGGCACACTGAGCAGTTGCGCAGATCTTGTGGGAATCCAACCTCGGCGTAATCGTGCTTGGCATTGCCGTAGCCCCAGATCGCGTAATCTTCACCACCGGCGGCCAATTGACTCTTGAGCAACTTGCCTGCGTGAATCTTGTGAACCATGGTTGACATATTCAGGTTGTTGCCACTTTCCGGGTCCACAGTTCCGGGGTTGTGGCACATCACGCAGTATTGCGTGTCCACACGCCCGCCACCGTGCAATGCCAATTTTTCATGGCAATTGTTGCAGGACGTCACATCGGCCATTTTGCGTGTCTGGCTGGCAGCGGCTGGCACGGCCTTGCCATCCGCAATAGTGAAGTCAAAGTAGGGGTTGACGCTGACCTTCGCACCGGCTGCATTTTTATAGCTCAACTGGATCGCCACACGATGTGTCAGCGTGGGTTCATAGGTGACCCCACTGGTTTTGGTGATGTCCTTGATGTCTGTCTTGAAGGCATAGGAGTAATACCCATCGGCGTTGTAGGTCAGCTGACCCACAAGACCTGCAGCTGCCACTTCTTCAAGCGACATCGATCCGTCGGTGGTGGCCTGCTTGGCCGTGGCCATTGCGGGTGTGCCGCCAGGACCCACGCCGACTGCAGCTTTCTTGTTCACGCTGATGTAGCTCTTCCATTCGTCCGGGTTGCCATTGGTGCCGGGCACCAGCTTTGCAATGGCAAAACGCACGTTCGACAAGACCAGGCCAGTCTTGACAGCACCGTCAGAAAACACCGCAAAATTCACGACAGGAGGGCTGTTGATGGTGACGGCTGGAACGCCTGCAGCCTGCAACACAGTGAAGGCCGCATTGGGCGTTGTCGCGGTATCGTTCACCGCAACTGCGGCGGCTGTCGTGATCGCCGTATTCACCGCAGTGCCCGTTGGCGGCGTTGTCACCGGAGCGGTTGCGCCACCACCACCACCACACCCTGCCATGGCAGTGACCACCAAAAGGGCCGCACCCCATCGAATCAATGACTGTTTCATATTACCCACCGTATTCTGCTTTGCCGACATAGACCGAACTAAGCGCGGGCCGGCCATTTTTTTGTCAATAAAATGGCGTGGTCAGACTATTTATCTGATTCACGCCAATTGCTGAGGCTTTAACCAAACCTCAATGCGACAAATACCAATCCGCGATGTTTTTCAACTCTTTCATGTCTTTGGTGTCAATGACCTTGTGCTTTTCTTCCGTGCCGTCGGTCAACTTGACCGTTTGACCCTCAGTCATGTTTTTGATGGCCTGTTCTTGACCATCAGCCTTGCCCTTGTACTTGGCTGCAATCTTCTTCATTGAAGGGCCCTTCTTTTCTTTGTCTGCGGCATGGCACTTGAGGCAGTCGTTGCTTTTAGCGAGTGCCTTGGCGGCGTCCACATCAACGGCGGCATGGGCCGACGCCATGGCACTGAGTGCAAATAAGGCAGAAGCTGTCAGTGCTGACAATGATAATTTGAACATTTGAATATTCCTTTTAAAAATTATTTGAGACGATGATGGTGATTTAAGGACTTGCGCTAAATCAAGTCAAGGGTTGGCGCGAAAAATAGCAAATGGTTTGATTTAAATCAATCATTAAGCGCTTCGACACTATGTGCCTAAGGTTTAGTCTTGTCAGGAATTTCTTCATAGCCGGTGATCATGGCCTTGATGTGCGCAAACCTTGAGTGACCCAGCGTGATCAAGTACAGATGCATGAGCAAGAAACCCACGAACACAATGAACATCAGCACGTGCACGAAAGCCAACACGCGCACCCCGCCCAGCACGTTCACAATGCCTGAGAACTGCTGAACATCCCATAACAACAGACCTGATACAAACAAAATGGGCATACACAGCAGCATGATGATCTGGTACATCATGATCTGCAGCGGGTTGAACTTATGGTGGATGGTGGGGTGGTGGGGGTTCTCCTCACCCAGAAAAATGCCGTAACCATAGAACTTGAGTTGTCGCCACGAATCCTCAAAATACTTTTTCGCATTCATCTCTGGCAAGTAAACCGTGATCTTGTCGGTCAACACGTAAAAACCCAGCCACAGAAAATAGTTGGCAATCAGCGCGAAACCAATATAGTTGTGCGCCACCACGGCCGTTCTGAACGACAGCACCTGAAACAGATCCAGATACCTGATTTGCACGCCCGTGGCGATCAGCAACAGAAAACCCAGGGCGTTGAGCCAATGCCAGATGCGCACAGGCAGCGGGTGGATGTAGAGTTTTTTCACGGCGGCTCCTTGTTATTTGGCAGTTGAGCGTTGCCGCTCAGCCTGCAGTTTGTCGCGTTTGGCCTTGAAGAGCCGATGCGCGGTCAGGTGCGCAATTGGCAGGCACAAGACGCCCAGAATCACCAGCACCAGCAAATAGTCAAGCATCTTGATGCGCGTGCTGCCAATGGCATAGAAGCCGCGCAGTGAGCCCAGCGAGGTGGCCGAAGTGAGAATTTCTTTCTCGACCCCTTGACGCAGGGCTCGGCCGTCCGGCCCCGCCATGGTCAACACGACGCTTGAAAACGGGACGGCGCCCGACTGATGGCAGACCTTGCAGTCCTTGAGCGCCTGCTCTTTGGTGCTGAGTTGGTGCGCCTCCAAGCCTGACCGCAGTTCCAGGCGACCGCTCAAAATGGCTTTGTTGTCCGGGTTCTCAAGATTGAAGGCCTTGAGAAAGCCGTGCAATTCTTGCTCATCAAACCCCTTGGTGACGCCATCGGCCGCTGTGGTCAGGCGGGCAAATTGCGGCACACCCTTTTTCTCTACCAGCTGTTTTCCACCCACACTGTCTACCAGTCTGAGGTTGACACGGCGTTGGGCGTTGGGTGCGTGACAAACCTGACATTCAATGGCTTGAAAATGCAATTTGGAATTGGGCAGCCAGACTTCATGTTGAACAGCCGTGTCTTTGTGGCAGCTCAGGCAGGCGTCGCGAATACCGTCGCCCAAGCTGGCGGCCTGAATCGCATGAGATTTGTGGCAGTCAGCACACAAGGGGGCTGACTTGCCCTTGGCAATACGCTCCAGCCCGTGAACATCGCCCGAGTACGCTTTGAAAATATCCTTGTGGCAATTGGCGCACGGCACATTGGCAATCGGCTCAACGAGCTTGACGGAGCGCAACGTGTGGGAGTTGTGGCAGTCGGAGCAGGTGGGCGCCTTGTCACTGCCTTCTTTGACCAAAATGGCATGCACGCTGTCCTTGAATTCAGCCACATTTTTTTTATGGCAGGTGGTGCAGGCATCTTGAAACGAGAGCCGGTAGTCGCGCTTGCTCTTCATGGGCACAGACACCTTGCCATGGTCTTTGCCATCGGCATCTTCATGGCAATCGGTGCAGCTGGTCTCGTTGTGCATGGACGCGAGGAATTCATGGCTGGAAATCCGCATCGAAAGGGTTTCACCGGCCTCGGTTATTTTTGCCTTGATGTCATCGCTGTCATGGCAGGTTTGACACGCTTTGTCTTCCGAGCCGAGTTCAGCCTCATCTGCGGCAGCCGCGTGTGCCGAGTGGCCGGCAAAGGCGAGCGCCAGAAAAAGGAGGCCTGACATCATCAAGCCGTTCTTGAGCGTTGGCAGCTGCCATCTGTCCGTTTTGAAAACGTTTTTCATGGGGATTACTCTTGGTTGTCAGGAGAGATAAGGTGATTTCCAAGAATAAATATGCCCAGATGACGCAGGATTTTTGTTCAGCTGCAAGGCGTAAAAATGGGCGTATAGCGAGCTATACAACCGTTTTTGCAACGCAGCAGATGGACAAAAAGACAAGTCAGATGGGTA
>JBBQSS010000120.1:0-8850 GCA_038213665.1 Burkholderiales bacterium
CCATGCCCATCTGGATCACAGCGGCTACCTGCCCCTGCTGGCCAAAGAGGGTTTCGAAGGGCCCGTGTATGCAAGTCGTGGCACACGCGATCTATGCAAAATTTTGTTACCCGACAGTGGCCACATCCAGGAAGAAGATGCCGCGTTCGCCAACCGCCACGGGTTTTCCAAACACGCCCCTGCCCTGCCGCTCTACACACGACAAGATGCGCTGGACGCTTTGCCATTGATCCACGCGGTCGAATTCGACACGGTCTTCACGCCCATACCTGGCTGGAAGGCCACGTTGATCCCGGCGGGGCACATTTTGGGTGCGTCCAGTATTTTGCTGGAAGTGGCGGGCCGACGCATTTTGTTCTCAGGTGACTTGGGGCGGCCCGACGACCTGGTCATGAGTCCGCCAGACGACGCGCCGCAGGCCGACACCGTGCTGATTGAATCCACCTATGGCGACCGCACCCACCCGAAAGAAGACATTTTGGCCGAACTGGCACCCGCATTGCAGCGCGTGGCAAAACGTGGTGGCGTGGCAGTGTTGCCGGTCTTTGCCGTTGGCCGCGCTCAAGCCTTGCTGCATGCCATTCACCTGCTCAAAATGAAAGGTGAGTTGCCGACATCGCTGCCGGTTTTTCTGGACAGTCCGATGGCCGTGCACACCACCCACTTGTTTGATAAACACCTGGGTGAACACCGTTTAAGCCGCCAGGACGCCCACGCCCTAACCCACAACGCCACCATGATCAACAGCACCGATGAGTCAAAAGCCTTGGCCAGTCGCCATGGCCCGATGGTCATTTTGTCGGCCAGCGGCATGGCCACAGGTGGTCGGGTGCTGCACCACCTGGCACACTACGCCGGAAACCACCGCAACATGATTTTGCTGACCGGCTACCAGGCCCCCGGCACCCGCGGGGCCACATTGGCGAGTGGTGCAAAGTCTGTGCGCATTCACGGCCGCGACGTGGACGTGAATGCCGAAGTGGTGCAATTGCAATCGGCTTCTGCGCACGCCGATGCCAACCAATTGCTGGCCTGGCTGCGCACCATGTCGCAACCGCCCGATCAGGTTTACGTGGTGCACGGTGAACCCGGCCCCGCCGACACGCTGCGCGCCCGCATCAAACACGAGCTCGGGATGCGCGCCGTCGTGCCCGAGCATGGCTCCACCTGGCCCACCTGAAAAATAATTCATGACGCAATTCCTGACCGCCGCCTTTTACAAGTTTGTCGAACTGCCAGACTACGCCTTGCTCAAAGCACCCTTGCTCTCTTTCTGCGAGCAGCACGGCGTCAAAGGCATGATTTTGCTGGCCACCGAGGGCATCAACAGCACCATTGCTGGCCAGCCCGAAGGTGTACGCGCGGTGTTGGCCTACTTGCGCCAAGACCCACGGCTGGCAGACTTGCAACATAAGGAAGCCTGGTCTGACAAGGCCCCGTTTTACCGGATGAAGGTTCGGCTCAAGCGTGAGATCGTCACCCTGGGCGTGCCCGAGGCAAACCCAGCAAAATTGGCGGGCACCTATGTCACACCGGCCGACTGGAACGCCCTGATCTCAGACCCCGGGGTGGTGGTGATTGACACCCGTAACCACTACGAAGTGGCCATTGGCACCTTCGCAGGCGCGCTCAACCCGCAAGTTGACAGCTTTTCCAAGTTGCCGCAATGGGTCGAACAGGCCGCAATATTGCGCCCCGCGACGGGTAAAAAACCCAAAGTGGCGATGTTTTGCACGGGTGGTATTCGCTGCGAAAAATCCACTGCGCTGATGCGTTTGCAAGGTTTTGACGAGGTCTACCACCTAGAAGGCGGCATTTTGAAATACCTGGAAACCGTGCCCCCTGAGCAAAGCCTGTGGCAAGGTGCATGCTTTGTGTTTGACGAACGCGTGTCTGTCGGCCACGGACTTGAAGTCGGCGAATATGGCTTATGCCGGGCTTGCCGCCGGCCGATCAGTGAGGCCGACAAGCTGTCACCGCTCTTTGAAGAAGGTGTGAGTTGTGCCCGCTGCCACGACGTCACCAGTGACACCCAAAAAGCCGGTGCCCGCGAACGCAAACGCCAGTGGGATCTGGCCAAAGCACGCGGACTGGACTGGGTGGGTGCTGGCAGTTAAGTGCGTCATCGCTGAATATACTCCTTATTTAGGAGCTACTTACGCTTATTCCATAAGGGCTACAGCCTGATTTTATATAAAAATTAGGCTACTGGTGAGTGTGATCAACGAATTTGGGGGTCTGTCAATCACGCGCAGTGATGGCCTTTGCTGTAAAGATTCAAAGCAAAACGGCACCGGAATGACTCCCGGTGCCGTTTTGGCATTCAGTTCAGGGTGCTGATCAGAAAGCCTCTAGCGCCAGCGCTGTCACGCAACCAGCGCCTTCCACAATGCTGTCGCGCAGGCCCGGCACCTTGGTTAACAGGTGGTCAGCATAAAAGCGCGCCGTGATGACCTTGGCTTGCATGAACGCCACGTCTTTGCCTTTGGCAATTTGGTCTTGGGCTGCCAGCATGGCGCGGCCCATTTGCCAGCCGGCCATCAGGTTGCCTGCCAGCATCAAATACGGCACGCTGCCCGCAAATACGTCATTCGGACGCGCCTTTGTATTGGCCGCCACAAAATCCACCACATCAATGAACGCCAGTCTTGCCGCAGCCAGCCGCTTGGCCATCACCAGCGCGTCCGCACTGCCGCTTTGCGTCAATTCAGCTTCCGTGGCCGCAATCTGAGCAGCCAGGGCTTTGGCAGCGTGGCCACCATCGCGCGCCGTCTTGCGCCCCACCAGATCGTTCGACTGAATGGCGGTAGTACCTTCGTAAATGGTCAAAATTTTGGCATCACGGTAATACTGTGCGCAGCCGGTTTCTTCGATATAACCCATGCCGCCGTGAACTTGTACACCTAGTGAAGTCACCTCCAGGCTCATCTCAGTGCTGTAACCCTTGATCAGCGGCACCATGAACTCGTAAAAGGCCTGATTTTGCTTGCGCGTGTCGGCATCTTCATGGTGGTGCGCTGTGTCGAAAGCCGCAGCAGCCACCGATGACAAGGCCCGGCAGCCCTCGGTGTAAGCGCGCATGGTCATCAGCATGCGTTTGACGTCGGGGTGATGAATAATCGGGCCGGCCGCAGGCAGCGAGCCATCTACCGGGCGGCTTTGAATGCGCTCTTTGGCAAACTCCACCGCCTTCTGGTAAGCACGCTCGGCAATCGCAATGCCCTGCACACCCACGCTATAACGGGCGGCGTTCATCATGATGAACATGTACTCCAGTCCACGGTTTTCCTGGCCCACCAAGTAACCGACTGCGCCACCGTGGTCACCAAATTGCAGAACCGCCGTGGGGCTGGCCTTGATGCCCATCTTGTGCTCAATTGACACACAGTGCACGTCATTGCGTGCGCCCAAAGCGCCATCTTTGCCCACCATGAATTTGGGTACCACAAACAGGCTGATGCCTTTGACACCTTCAGGTGCGCCATTCACCCGAGCCAGCACGAGGTGGATGATGTTTTCCGCCATGTCATGCTCACCCCAGGTGATGTAGATTTTTGTCCCGGCTATTTTGTAAGTGCCATCCGGCTGTGGATCAGCTTTGGTGCGCACTGCTGCCAGATCACTGCCGGCTTGCGGCTCGGTCAGGTTCATGGTGCCGGTCCATTGGCCGCTGACCAGCTTTTCAAGGTAGGTCGCATTGAGTTCCGGGCTGCCTGCGGTCAACAGCGCTTCAATGGCGCCATCGGTGAGCAGCGGACACAGGGCAAAACTGAGGTTGGCAGAGTTCTGCATTTCACCCACGGCCGAACCGATGGTTTTGGGCAGGCCCTGGCCACCAAAGTCTACCGGGTGCTGCAAACCTTGCCAACCTGCTTCGGCGTATTGTTTAAAGGCCGCCTTGAAACCCGGGGTGGCTGTCACCACACCGTCTTTGAAGCTGGTGGGGTTTTGGTCGCCAATCCAGTTCAGGGGACTGAGCACGTTTTCGTTGAACTTGGCGGCTTCTTCCAGCACGGCTTGCGCGGTGTCAAAACCGGCATCTTCCATGCCGGGTAGTTGGGCAATCTGGTCGATGTGGGCCAGGTGCTTCATGTTGAACAGCATGTCGTTCACGGGGGCTTTGTAAGTCATTTATATCTCCAAAAGTCATGACGCCACTGTCATGCCTGACTTTTGTCAAGCATCCACTCGAGCGTGAAAAGATGGATTGCGGCTCAAGGCCGCAATGACACAGGTAAAAAAACGGCTATCCCAGGGATGCCCTGCGGGGCTCAGGCTTGAAGCGCCGCCACCAGTTCTGGCACGACCACAAACAGATCTGCCTCCAGCCCGTAATCCGCGACGCTGAAGATTGGTGCTTCGGGGTCTTTGTTGATCGCCACAATGACCTTGCTGTCCTTCATACCGGCCAAGTGCTGGATGGCACCACTGATGCCAGCAGCAATGTAGAGCTGCGGCGCCACAATCTTGCCGGTCTGGCCCACCTGCAAGTCGTTGGCGGCGTAACCGGCGTCCACGGCCGCACGAGATGCGCCGATGGCGGCACCAAGCTTGTCGGCCAGTGGGATCAGGAGCTCGTTGAACTTCTCCTGTGACCCCAGGGCACGGCCACCGCTGACGATGATCTTGGCGGCGGTGAGCTCGGGACGGTCATTTTTGGCAATCTCGGAGCCGATGTAGGTTGTGGCGCCGGGCACGGCCACAGACGCTACAGTTTCAATAGCTGCTATCGCTTGACCTGATTGGGCTGCAGCATCAAAACCTGTAGTGCGCACGGTAATAACCTTGAGGGTGTCTGTGCTTTGTACGGTGGCAATGGCGCTACCGGCATAAATTGGGCGCTCAAAAGTGTCGGCACTGATCACTTTGGTGATGTCCGAGACTTGGGCGACGTCGAGCTTGGCAGCCACGCGCGGGGCGACGTTTTTACCCGAGGCTGTGGCGGGAAACAGCAGGTGGCTGTAGCTAGGAGCCAGGGCGACGATTTGGGCGGTGAGGTTTTCTGCCAGGCCATGGGCCAGGGTGTCGGCGTCAATGTGGATGACTTTGGCGACACCGGCGATTTGGGCTGCGGCTGCAGCCACCAGGCTGGCGTTGTGGCCAGCGATAAGCACATGAATATCACCACCGCACTGCAAGGCGGCAGTCACCGTGTTCAGGGTGGACGGCTTGAGGCTGGTGTTGTCGTGTTCGGCAATTACTAAAGAGGTCATGGTGTGTTCCTATCTGATGGGTCGTAGGGTAGGTTGATCATTGCGGCAGTGGCATGCCCCGCCAAATGGGGGGCAGAGCCCAAATCGGTAGAACATGGTTGGCTTGTCCAAAAGGCACCGCCCCGAGTTGGGATCTGACCCCCATTCGGCTACCGTCTGCCTTGTTCAGATCACCTTGGCTTCATTCCTGAGCTTGGCCACCAGGGTGGCGACATCGGGCACCTTGATGCCGGCGCTGCGTTTGGGTGGCTCGGTGACCTTCAAGGTCTTGATGCGCGGGGTCACATCAACCCCGAGGTCTTCGGGTTTGAGCACTTCCATGGGCTTTTTCTTGGCCTTCATGATGTTGGGCAGAGTCACGTAGCGTGGCTCGTTCAGGCGCAAGTCGGCGGTGACCACAGCGGGAAGGGTGACGCTGAGGGTTTCAATGCCGCCGTCGATTTCACGCGACACAGTGGCTTTGCCGTCTGCAATCTCAAGCTTGTTGGCAAAAGTGACTTGGGGCAGGTCTGCCAGGGCGGCGAGCATCTGGCCGGTCTGGTTGCAGTCATCGTCAATGGCCTGTTTGCCCAGAATCACCAAGCCGGGTTGCTCTTTGTCGATCAGGGCTTTGAGGAGCTTGGCCACGGCCAGGGGCTGCAACTCTTCAGCGGTTTCCACCAGAATGGCGCGGTCGGCACCAATGGCCATGGCGGTGCGCAGGGTTTCCTGGCATTGGGCCACGCCGCACGACACGGCGATGATCTCGGTGGCGATGCCTTTTTCTTTCAGGCGCACGGCTTCTTCAATGGCGATTTCGTCAAACGGGTTCATGCTCATTTTGACGTTGGCGGTGTCTACGGCCGTGTTGTCCGACTTGACGCGGACCTTCACGTTGTAGTCCACCACGCGCTTGACTGCAACCAGGACTTTCATAATTTTCTCTCTCGAAAATGGTTAAAAAATAAGCAACTCATGACTTGCATTAACGCCAAACAGATTGACGTTCACGTCAACTCAAACATTCTATGCGGCCGCAAGTGCTGGCTTGGTCGCCATTGCAACAATCCGCAACGAAAGAAATAAAAGAACGATCGTACTTTTATTATAAGCACGATCAACGCGCTAGGGCGCAATCACGCGCTGGTGAATCACGCGTTGCGGGAAAGGAATCTCAATCTGGTGCTCGCGCAACATGCGCAAAATGTCCAGATTGATCAAGGAGCGCAGGTTGTCGCTGCCGTTTTCGGGGTCGCCCATCCAGTAACCGAGCCTGAACTCCAGGCCATCTGCACCAAACGCCATCAAGACAACCGATGGCCCGGGGTCTACCAGCACCCGCGTCTGGACGGATGCTGCCATCAGCAACAAGCGTGAGACCAGGTCCACGTCGCTGTCATAGCCGACTGAGACATTGGTGGACTGCCAGACCTTGGGGTCAGCCAGCGAAAGGTTTTCAACCCGGTTGGTGATCAGCATTTCGTTGGGCACAATGGATTCACGTCCGGACAGCGAACGAATCACGGTGTAGCGCGCGTTGATCTCGGTGATGACGCCGCTGAAGTTGTCCACCTGCACGCTGTCGCCAATGCGCATGCTGCGTTCGGCCAGAATCACAAAGCCTGAGACGTAATTGGCGGCGAGTTTTTGCAAACCAAAACCAATCCCGACACCAATGGCGCCACCCAGCACCGACAATGCGGTCAGGTCAATCCCGACCGCAGACAAGGCCAGCAACAGGCCCACAAACATCAGCAGTGCTTTAGAGGCGTTGCTGAAGGCCTTGCGCAGGCTCAACTCACTGCCAGTGGCCTTGCGCAGCAGCTTGGACTCGATCGCCGAAGAAATCCACAAGGTGATGATCAACACCAGGCCAGCGGTGAGTGAGCCTTCAATGATTTTCCGCACCGACAAATTGGCACCACCCACTTTCCAGCTGACTTGGTCAAGCTCATCCATGACCAAGGGCAGCAAGCCACTGACCCAAAGCACCATGGCCAGCCAGGCGACCCAGGAAATACTGCGCTCCAATAACCGGACCGCAGGGGTGTCGCTGAACGCCGCTTGCAGCACTTTGACGCCAAGCCGGATCACCAACAGCGACAACAGCACAGGAACAGCCAGCTTGAAAAGCGCCAACTGCGGCGTGCTGTAAATGAGCAAAGTGCGGGCGCCATATGCCAAGCTGAGCAGCAGCGCCGGGAACAGCACACCGTCCACAATGCGCCGCCCAAACATGATGGTATTTGCGTCGCGGTCAGCAAGCGCTTTGGACAACAGTCGCGCCAGTAGCCAGGCCAACAGCCCACATGCCAGCAACGCCCCCAACTCGATCAACACGCTGGTTTGACTCAGGGCCGCCAGCCAGCTCTCAAGGTCGGCAAATGCCGGTTCAGACATCCGCCAATACCCTGATATGCGCCTCCACGCTGCGGCCCAGTGCGCTCATCACATAGCCACCTTCAAGGCAACTCACAATGCGACCCTTGGCGTGCCGCCGCGCCACGTCCATGATGCGGCTGGTCATCCAGGCGTAGTCTTGCTCGACCAGGCCGAGCTGGCCCATGTCGTCTTCACGGTGCGCATCAAAACCGGCGCTGATGAAGATCATCTCAGGCTTGAATTCTTCCAGCCGGGGCATCCAGGCAGCCTCGATCATCTCGCGGATGTCCATGCCTTTGGTGTAAGCCGGCACCGGCAGGTTGACCAGGTTGCTGGCGCTGGAATGCGCCCAATCCATCGGGTAAAAAGGGTGCTGGTAAAAGCTCACCATCAAAATGCGGTCATCCCCGGCCACGATGTCTTCGGTGCCGTTGCCGTGGTGCACGTCGAAGTCCACAATCGCCACGCGCTGCAGGTTGTGGCGCTCCAGCGCGTACTTGGCAGCAATGGCCACATTGTTGAAAAAACAAAAGCCCCCGGCTTTGCTGCGACAGGCATGGTGACCCGGTGGACGAATGGCGCAAAACGCGTTGGGCATTTCACCCGCCATCACGGCATCGGTGGCATCAATGGCGGCACCGGCTGAGTTGAGTGCGGCCTCCCAGGTATGGATGTTGATGCTGGTGTCGGGGTCAATCTGCAAGTGGTCAGGACCCCCGGCCATAATTTCTTCCTGCAGCTCGGCGTTCAAGCCGCGAATGGACGCCACATACATTCGGTCGTGCGCCAACTCAATGTCTGACACCGCTGCTGGCGTGGCCGTGCGATGTTCCAGGGCGATGTCGAGCCCAGAGGCCATCAGGCGGTCATCAATGGCATCCAGCCGCTCAGGGCACTCGGGGTGACCCGGGCTCATTTCGTGTTTGCGGCAGCTTGGGTGAGTAAAGTATCCGGTCATCGTCATGTGCAGTCTTCTCCTCTTAACTTTTTTTGGTAAGGTTGCCCAATGGACATTCAAGAAAAAATCGTCGCGCTTGCTGGTCAGCTTAACACGGTGATTGTCGGAAAATCTGATCAAACTCAAGATTGTGTCGCTTGCCTGTTGGCCGGTGGTCATCTGTTGATTGAGGACGTGCCAGGCGTTGGCAAAACCACACTCGCACACGCCTTGGCGCGCACCTTTGGTCTGCAGTTTTCACGGGTACAGTTCACCGCCGACCTGATGCCCAGCGACCTCTCGGGTGTGTCGGTGTATGAGCGCGGGCAAGAAAAATTT
>JBBQSS010000121.1:0-8765 GCA_038213665.1 Burkholderiales bacterium
GCCAGGTGGTGATGACCAATTGGCGCGCGGTGGCGGCCCGAAACAAGGCGCCGTAGGTGCTGGGTGTCAAGGCCAACGCCAGCACCGCCGCCCCCAGTTGCAGCATGAACCACCAGCTGACCCACTGGCGTTGCGCCGCCACACGCCAGCGGGTGATGCGGTTCAGGTGGGCAAGGCGGGTGGGCATGGGCAGATCATAAGGACTTGGCGCCAAACCAGCCCAGCCGTGTGGCGCGGTCGTGATGACAACCGTCAAGTTCGTTTCGATTGATCTGGCGTGCGTGCGGCATTCAGGGTAAAAGGCTGGTAATGTATTAAAAATACTGTCTATTTATCCAGTTAGTTGATGTCTAATGGCATTTTGAATGGATGGATGTGCCATGGCTTTGCGTGCGTTATTGGCGGTTGGGTCTGATGTGGGTCCGCTGCATCTCAAGGGTCGGCTTGACGGTCTGGAGGGTCTGGATGGTTTTGGGGAGGCCGTCTGGCGTGCCGATGCCCTGGCGCGCCACGCCAGTTCGGCGGGTGTGGTGGCCACCGGCCATGCGCTGCTGGACGCCGAGTTGCCTGGCGGCGGCTGGCCGGTGGGGGCTTTGTGCGAAATTTTGCAAACCCACAACGCCCAGAGCGAGTGGCGCCTGCTGTTGCCGGGCTTGTGCGCAGCGCAAGGGCGGGGCACGGACTTGGGTTGCAACATGGACATGGACATGGACAGAGGTCAGGCGGGCAAGTCTGCCCAGTCGGGCGCTGCCGCTGCTTTGCCTTTCTCGCAAGCCCGACAGGCAGCTTTTCGGGGAGGGGCTTTGTCCAAGGGGGCGGCCTGGGTAGCGCTGATCGGCCCGCCGCAGGTGCCGTTTGGCCCGGCGCTGGCAGCGTTTGGGCTGGATGTGCAACAACTGCTTTGGGTCAAGGTCAGCACGTCTGCAAAGCGGCTGTGGGCCACAGAGCAAGCCTTGCGCTGCGCTGGTGTGGTTGCGGTGCTGGCCTGGCTGCCACAAGCGCAGGCGGCGTCATTGCGGCGGCTGCAAATGGCAGCGCTGGCGCACGCCAAGCTGCTGTTTGTGATGCGCCCGGCGGCGGCGCAACGCGAGTCGTCGCCTGCCGTGCTGCGGCTGCTGTTGTTGGGGCAAAGTGCTGCTGCGCCCGATGCACTGCCTATTCAAGTGCTCAAGCGCCGTGGCCCACCGCTGGCGCACGCCTTGCTGTTGCCAGCGCCATGGCAGGGGCTGAGCACCCTGTTGGCCGCCTGTGACGCGCGTGACACAGGTGCCGACAGCGCCAGAGCCAGCCCGGTCGCAGGCAAGTTGGCGCTGCGCCAGAGCAAGGCGGCGCTTGCCTTGTGCCCTGTACCCTGTACAGGAGCCCCGGCATGCACTGGATAGCCTTGCAGCCTGAGCTTGTTGCGGGCACCACCGGCCTCACTGACCCCGTCACGGCGCTGGGCTGGTGGGCGCTGCGTTACACGCCCAAAGTGGTGCGCGTGGGCGATGTGGTGCTGATGGAAGTGGCTGCCAGCGCCCGGCTATGGGGTGGCATGCCCGCCTTGCTGCAGCATATTATTAGGTCAAATAAGCCTGTAGCCCTTGATAAATATGCGCAAGCAGCTACGTCTTTGATAGCGTTGGCGCAGCTTGATGTGACGCCCTCCAGCGTGATGCAGCCAGTGCCGACGAAAAGTCTGCTTCGGAATCAGTTGCCGTTGGACGACTTGCCGGTGGACAACTTGCCGGTAGACAACCTGCCGCTGCATGCCCTGGCCGCCGCCAAGCCACACCTTGACACCCTGGCGCGCCTGGGCGTGAGCACCTGGGGCCAATTGCGGGCGCTGCCGCGCGGTGGCATCACCCGGCGTTTTGGCGCGCCGCTGCTGGACGCGCTTGATCAGGCCTACGGTTTGCGCCCTGACCTGTACCCCTGGTTGGTGCTGCCCGAGGTGTTTGAGGCCGCGCTGGAACTCAGCGCCCAGGTGGAGAGCGCCCCCGCCTTGCTGTTTGCCGCGCGCCGCTTGCTGGCGCAACTCAAGGTCTGGCTGCAGTTGCGTCACCGCGGTGTGCTGGCGCTGGAGCTGATGTGGCAGATGGACGAGCGCCGCCACACCGCGCACCAGGGGGCGCTCGTGTGGCGCACCGCCCAGCCCACGCAAGACAGCACCCACTTGCAGCGTTTGCTGGGCGAACACCTGGCGCATGTGCGCCTGCCCGCACCGGCCCACACCTTGCGCCTGCGCACGGTGGAAACTGCGGCCTTAGGCCACACCAGTGCCAGCCTGTTGCCAGATGCGCAAAGCACCGGCGACAGTTTGACGCAGATGCTGGAGCGCCTGAGCGCCCGCCTGGGTGCCCACCAGGTGCTGCAGATGCAGCCACGGCTGGACCACCGGCCTGAGCAGATGCAGGCGTGGCTGCCATTTGCTACACATTCAATAGCTTCTAACGAAATAGATACAAGGGCTAGAGTCATAAAACGCTTAAATAAGCGGAGCAAATCCGGCAGGGCTGCGGCCGCTGCCGATCAAGCGCCATCCCCAGTTGCGCCTGTGCCAGCCTCAGCGGCAACCACCTTGACGTCGCCCACCGTGGCAGGGCTTGGGCTTGACTCAGGCGCTTGGGCGCAAGCGCTGGCGCCCACCTGGTTGCTGCCGCAGCCTTTGAGACTGGTGGTGCGTGATGGGCACCCGCAGTATCAGGGCGTGTTGACGCTGCTGGCGGGCCCGCAACGGCTGGAATCGGGCTGGTGGGGCGGCGGCGACTTGGCGCTGCGCGACTACTTTGTGGCGCGCAGCAGCGTGTCAGGGCTGCTGTGGATTTACCGGGAACGCCTCAATGGCGCAGACCCGGCGCAGCCCTCGCACGCCTGGTACGTGCATGGCCTTTTTGCATAACCGGGTAAGTCTGGCCAAGAAGGGCAGGGCGGCCCTGTCAGTTGCGGCCCTGACGCCGAGTCTCACAACAAGGTCATGACACCCAGCCAAACCAGCGACGTCCATCGCATCAGCTGGCTGCACCGTGGTGTGCGCCACAGGGCCAGAACCAGAAAAGCGTTGTAGGGCACGCAGGCAAAATGCACCACAGCCGCCAGCCAAAGCTTGCCGCCTTGCGCCACCAGCATCAGCGCTGCAAACCCTGTCAAGAGGTTGATGAAGCTCCCAACCACCAGCATGTCGCGCCCATAAAGCGTGCCCAATGGCGCCTGCCCACGCCAGCGACTGCGCCAGAAACCAGCGCTGCGGGCGGTGTCCACTACCAGACCTGCGTCAAGAAATACAAGGCGGCCTTGGCCATGGCAAATACCACGCCATACACCACCGACGTCGCCGCCACCGCCATGGCGAGCCCTGCCACAACCCACACGCCGTCATGTTCAAGCACCCCAAGCGCCATCAGGCTGATCGCCAGGGCCGGCAAGACGTTGCCCAGGGGAATCGGCAGCACCAGCAAAACGGCAAGCAACAGCGACAGCACCCCCACCAGGTGTTCCATGGGCGGCAGCGCCAGGCGCACCAGGCGCGGGCGCAGCAGGCTTTCGGCCCGCTGTAGCCAGGGCACGATGCGCTTGACCAGGGCCGAAAAATCAGCCCGCGTCATGGCGCGATCCGCCACAAATGCCGGCAACCACGGCGGCCGCCCCAGCGCCAGTTGTGCCGCCAGAAAAACCAGCGGGGCGCCCAAAATGGTGGACGTGCCAGGCGGTGTGGGCAAGACGTTGGGAAATGCAAAGATGAACATCAGGGCTGCCGTGGCCCGGTCCCCCAGCGCGCTCAGCAGGTCGCCAACCGAGATGCGCTCGCGCTGCGGGTCGGCCGCCAGGGCCACCAGCATGGAAGACAGCGCACGGCCGTTGGACGCGGTCACGGTGCGGTGCGCGCGCTCAGCGGCCACAGGGCGCTGGCGGTTACCGACAACAGAAAGAAGGGCAAACGTAGGGCTGTTTTCATAGAAAGTGCATAAAAAAAAGCCGGTGGCCTTGTGTGCGGATCATTCTACAAACAGCCCACGCGAACTGTCATCAATCCAGTGAGTCACTGCGGACGGTGGACGTGGGCTGTCATTGCGTTGCCGGATCAGGGCCAGGGTTTCAACAGCCGCAATCCATGCCGTCCTCATTCACGGATGCCCCCGGATCGCAGTCCGCAGTAGGCTCATTGGGGCCGACATGACAAGCGGGTTCTCTCACTTTAAACCTTAGTGCATCTGTGGCTTCACGCCGCTTTGCAAGCGTGCGAGCGACAGTTCTTTCAGCGGCCAAGTAGACTCGGAGGCTCTACATCAATTGGGCCCCCCATGGACCTGCTCACTGATCCGAACATCTGGATCGCTTTCTTCATGCTTGCTGCCCTTGAAATCGTTCTGGGCATCGACAACATCATTTTCATCAGCATCCTGGTCGGGCGCTTGCCTTCTGAGAAGCGGGACCTGGCGCGTCGACTTGGGCTTGGCTTTGCCATGGTGTCGCGCATTGCGCTGCTGTTCAGCCTGGCTTGGGTCATGACGCTGACCGCGCCACTGGTGACCGTGCTGGGTGAGGAAATCAGCGGCCGCGACCTGATCTTGCTCGGTGGCGGCTTGTTTTTGCTTTGGAAAGCTTCGCACGAGATTTTCATGGAAGTTGAAGCCCAGGCGAGCAAAGAGGAGAGCGCCGGGGTCGGCCACATCAAAACCGGTGCCACCCTGTTTTGGGGCACCATTGTGCAAATTGGCATCGTCGACATCGTCTTTTCGCTGGACTCGGTGATCACCGCAGTGGGCATGGTAGACAACATTGGTGTCATGGTGGCAGCGGTGGTGGCCTCGGTGGCCGTGATGATGTTTGCGGCCAAGCCGATCGGCGAATTTGTCGACAAACACCCGTCCATCAAGGTGCTGGCGCTGGCCTTTTTGACGATGGTGGGCACCCTGCTGGTGGCCGAAGCGTTTGACGTGCATGTGCCCAAGGCGTATGTGTACGTGGCCATGCTGTTCTCTTTGACAGTGGAGGCGCTCAACATCAGGGCGCGCACCAAGCGGCCAGCAACTGTGACGCCACCGTTGTCACGCCAGATTTGAGGCGCCTGCCCCGGACTGCGATCCGGGGGGCATCGGGTGCAGTGGGCATAAAAGAACGCAACACGCAGGCAGACGCGTCAGGTGAAACGGGGCGTTGGCAGCGGACGCGCTACTGGGGTATCTTTTCAGCGAGCTGGTTTGGCCTGACGAGTTTGAGCCATTGCGTGGGCGCGTGGGCACTCTTTAAACCTGTCTAAACGCCGTTCCCGGGGCTGCTATTTGCTGCGCAACGCGCCGTACATGGCAGTACCAATGACGCCATGCACTTGCGTCGTCGGGTGCAGGGCATCCCAGTACAAGAACGGCGCCAGAAAACCGGTCTGCACCACATCGACACAAGTGGACGGATTGCGGAACAGGCAGTCCACCGCGCCTGTGCCGGGAGACAGAAACGCCAGTGCAGGCACGTCGGCATTCACCAAGCCACTGTTGACAAGTGTGACGCCCAGGGCAAACACGTCGACCTTGACGATCTTGATGCCTGGCAAACTGGCCAGTGAATTCAAGGAAGATGCCAGCAACGCATTGTGCGTCTTTGCAAGCAGCGTAAATTGTGCGCTTGCACCTTGTGCTTTCACAAACGGCGTCCCCCCCATATCAGGCAAATTTGGTACCAGGAAATCGCGCGCGCCGCTGTCGTAAAGCGCACGGATGGACCGCGTCACGTGACCGACGACCACGTAGGGGTCGTGTGTGATGTTTTGCAGATAGTCGTTCGAACCCGACCAAACAACAAACAATGCGTTCGGTTTGGATTTCTTGCTCCCAAGCGCCGTTGTGTACAGGCCAACTTGTCCGACCAGCCCCGGCACAAGAAACCCGCTGGGCGTCGGGTTTTGCAGGCCTGAGGCCGAACCACCGAAGGCAAAATTCACACTTGATTTCTTGTTGAGCTCGCCAGTCAACGCAAACGGCGCCAACTCGGCATTGTTTTTGCCAGACAGCAACTTCCACAAGTATTCAACGGCGACCGGCCCATTGGAAAACCGCCCTTGCCAGTACGTCGCGTAGGGCGTCACCGATGGCGGGATTGCCGGGACCATTTGCTGGGCAGTCGTTGCGGCAAGGTCATTGCCTGTGTCAGACAGGCTGTCGCCGAAGACATACATCGCGGCATAGTTAGGTTGGCCGGCCATAGCCGTTGAGACCATGAAGGCCCCCAACAAGACAGCCAAAATTCGGCGGTACAGATACGCAATGGTCTTCATCAAAAGCCTTTCGTGTGCGTGAAACAATGACTCACCCGCCAGCCTCATTACCTGACGCTGTGCACGGCATCCCATTGGTCATTGAACCGCGCGCGGCCAGGGGCGTCGGTGTGCCAGCGCACACACAGTCCAAAAGGCAGTGCCTGGAATGATCGTCTTTTGCTGGACTGGTTCGCCATCCAAGCCCTGGCCATCAGACTGACTGTGCGGGTTGTCGCCGCACTGATCCCGACCACCGTTTGAAAAGGACAGCAAACAGGCAGGTGCCAGTTGTGTTTTGTCGGTGGCACTGACAGTGGGCGTGCTGGCCTTCCTGTATGTACAGTTCAAGGCCCCCACATGCCCGTCCAAATAGCCTCACAATACTGTTTTTATAACCAGTATTGTGAGGCCCTGCCGTGCCTTCCCCCAACGATGTGTCACCGACACCGGCCACGCACAGTGGCCTGGCTTATGCTGAGCTGCATTGCCGCAGCAACTTCAGTTTTGGCGTAGGCGCGTCCAGCCCTGAAGAGTTGGTGCAACGCGCGCATGCGCTGGGCTACAGCGCGCTGGCCATCACCGATGCGTGTTCGGTGTCAGGCATGGTGCGCGCCCACACAGAAGCCAAAAAACACGGCATCAAGCTGCTGCCGGGGGCTGAATTTGAGGTGGTGTTGGATGCGAATGCCGCTGCTTTGTCCACGGATGCCCCCGCAGCTGTGTCCGTCCACAAAGGTTGCGACGCCAACCCACATCTGAGCTTCACCGTTATTGCCTTAGCGCATGACCTCATGGGCTGGGGCGACCTGTGCGAGTTCATCACCTTGGCCCGGCGCAGTGCGCCCAAAGGGCAATACCAGGTGCGCTGGAGCGATGCCAGCTGGCTAAAACTGCGCGGCTGTGAGTTGCTTCTGGTGTTGCCGGGTACTATTAATATAGTAGCTGCTTGCGCAATATCTGTAAGGGCTAGAGGCCTATTTGGTATAAATGTTTGGTTGGGCGTTGAATTGCTGCTGGGGCCGGCTGACGCCTTGCAGTTGCAGCGGCTGCAGTACATCTCGCAGCGCAGTGGTGTGCCTTTGGTGGCGGCTGGGGGTGTCCTGATGCATGTGCGTTCGCGCAAGCCGTTGCAAGATGTGTTGACTGCCGTGCGGCTGGGCCTGCCGGTGGCCGATTGTGGTCTGGCGCTACAAGCCAATGCCGAAGCGCATCTGCGCCCGCTGCAAAGGCTTGCCCACATCTACCCGCTCGAGTTGCTGGCCAACACGCGCACGGTGGCTTCAAGATGCAACTTTAGTCTGGACGAATTGCGCTACCAGTACCCGCTGGAGGCCGTGTTGCCGGGCCTTACCCCCGGCCAGACGCTGCGCCAACACAGCTTTGATGGTGCCGCCAGGCGTTACCCGCAAGGTGTGCCGATCAGCGTGCGCCAGCAGCTTGAACACGAACTGGCGCTGGTTGCCGAGCTGGCCTACGAGATGTATTTTTTGACCGTGCATGACATCGTGGCCTTTGCCAGAGGGCAGGGCATTTTGTGCCAGGGACGCGGTTCGGCAGCCAATTCGGCGGTGTGTTACTGCCTGGGCATCACCGAGGTCGACCCGGCGCGCAGCAGCGTGCTGTTTGAGCGCTTCATCAGCCGTGAGCGCGACGAGCCACCCGACATTGATGTCGACTTTGAACACCAGCGGCGCGAAGAAGTCATTCAGTACATCTACTCAAAGTATGGCCGCGACCGCGCCGCGCTCACTGCGGTAGCCATCAGTTACCGCCCGCGCAGCGCCTTGCGGGACGTGGGCCGCGCACTGGGCGTGCCCGAGGCGCTGATCACCGCCTTGTCACGTGAACACCCCGGCATGCACAGCCGCAGCGTGCTGGCCGAGCGGCTGCAGGCCGCGCTGGTGCGGCTGGGCGGGGCATCTGTGCCGCCACCCACCACGCGCTTGCAGCAGTGGCTGGACCTGAGCCAGCAGGTGCAGGGTTTTCCGCGCCACCTGAGCCAGCACCCCGGTGGTTTTGTGCTCACACGCGGGCCCTTGACGCGGCTGGTGCCGGTTGAAAACGCCGCCATGCCAGAGCGCTCCATCATTCAGTGGGACAAGGACGACCTTGATGCCATGGGCCTGCTGAAAGTCGATGTGCTCGCTTTGGGCATACTCAGCGCCATTCGCCGCTGCCTGGCGCTGGTCAGCCAGCAGCGCGGCCAGCTGTTCCAGATGCAGGACATCCCGGCCGATGACCCCGCCACCTTTGACATGATCTGCGCCGCCGACACCGTGGGGGTGTTCCAGATCGAGAGCCGGGCGCAGATGAGCATGTTGCCGCGCCTCAAACCCCGCTGTTTTTATGACCTGGTGGTCGAAGTCGCCATCGTGCGCCCAGGGCCGATCCAAGGCGGCATGGTGCACCCGTACCTGAAAGCGCGTGAGCACCCGGAGCAGGTGCGTTACGCCAGCCCGGCGCTCAAAGAAGCCTTGAAGCGCACCCTGGGCGTGCCGATTTTTCAGGAGCAGGTGATGCAGGTGGCCATGGC
>JBBQSS010000122.1:0-8741 GCA_038213665.1 Burkholderiales bacterium
CCATCTGACTTGTCTTTTTGTCCATCTGCTGCGTTGCAAAAACGGTTGTATAGCTCGCTATACGCCCATTTTTACGCCTTGCAGCTGAACAAAAATCCTGCGTCATCTGGGCATATTTATTCTTGGAAATCACCTTAACGCTGGCAGCCATGGGCACAAGAGTGCGCATTTCGGGGCGAATTGCGCGTTGGCCGTCGCGTTGTACGTCGCCGGTTAAATGCGTTGGCTAAATAGGGCTGTTAAGCCCCCCTTTCGCCCGGCGGGGCGAGAGGGGTTGGGGGAGAGTGGGGGCGACAACGCTAAAGAATCACAGCGCAAAGAGAACCCATTGAGGTGGCCCGAGATGTAAGGGTATGCCCCGGTTTATTGGGGTCAGAGTCCAAAATCCACCCCCCTTCGGGTGTCCCTGACGGGTGCTTCGCATGGATATTGGCATCCGACCCCAAAAAACCTGCATCGTGATTCTTTGTGGGACAGACCGCAGTTACACGAAGTGAACCAGCTCTGTCCCCAACATATTAGAAAGACACTTGGACGCCAGCTGAAACAGGCCCCAAGCCAGCCGGTGTTTACCAGGGCCGGTCAAGCGCCGAGTTTCTGGTCAGTGCCAGCAAGCGCTCAAGGTTGTGGTTGACCTTGACATCCCGGTGCAGCACGCTCGCCACAATCCGAAATTCAGCCTGACTGGTATCGCGCACCATCGGCTCGCCCGTGACCATGCCCTGGCGGTTGACAAGCACCGCCACCTTGGGCGTGGTGGTGTTGAGGCCGCGCTTGATCACCACGGCAATTTCATTGGTGCCCAGGCGCACAAACGTGCCGGGTGAATAAATGCCCACGGCTTTGATCAGCGCCGCACCGGCTTCGTCAATTTGCTTGTTTTCATCGAAATAACACGATTGCATGGCCGAGCTGGGCGCATCCGGCGCCCGTGAGGCACGCGGGGCCAGCCGGGCGCCAAACATGTCGGCACGCTGAATCAGCCGCGCCAGGCGCTTGCCTTCGCTGCGTTTGGCCAGGGGCCCGGGCACCTGGGCGCGGTGAAACATCACGGCTTCGAGCCACAGGTTGTCAGTGATGCCCATTTGTTGCAGCAGGTCAACCGAGCGTGCCGCGTGCGAGTCAATGCGTCTGGCCTGCTCGGGGGTGGGAGGTTCTTTTTGCACGGCCAGGCGGTCTTGCAACTCGGTCATGCCAAGGTTCATGGTCAGGGCGGCAAGGCACAGGGCGCTGACGTGGGCGGGTGGCCACTTCAGCACGTCGCGCGCGGCCAGGTTGCACATCACACACACCAGCATGGCGTGGGTGGCGCTGTATTGGCGCAGCTCGCTGCCCGACAGGTGCATCAGGGCAAACAGGGTGCCGTCAGGGTTGCGCAGGGTGTGGCGTTCCAGTTCGGCTTGCAGGCGCTGCAGCCGTGGCAAGAAAGTGTCGCCATGGGTGTCGCGCAGCATGGCGTGGGTTTGCGACTGCAGGTCAAGCCAGTCGGGCTCGTCGCTGGCCTCGGCGACCGGTCCGCGCTTGATGTCATAAGGCGAAATCTGCACGTCGGCGATTTGCCCGAGGGAACGGTCTTGCAGCACCAGGTTGTTGATCCGGTTGATGTAGGCCCGCTGGAAGTTTTCGGACTGGTCGGAGTCGATGTAAATCTGACTGCGCCGGCCCAACACAATGTCCAACTCTTTGCGGCTGGTGACCAGGTAGCCCTGGGCGGCAAGCAGCACCCCCCCTTCAGCGCGCAGCGCACAAGGCAGAGGTTGGCCAATCAGGATGGCCTCGATGCTGACGGGAACCAGGTTCATAGTGGGTGTGAATTATGCCAATGCGCCTGTGGAACCGTCCACGGCGAGCGGTGAGCATAAGCGACCCGGGCCGCCTGATAGGATTGTGTACATGCGCGAATCCCCACTTGTTTCTGCCTTTGACGAGGCCACCGGCGTACTTGGTCTTACCGCCAAGTTGTGTCACCCCGGTGATCTGGCTCTGCGGCTGGCCAGCTTGGCGCGCCCCATGGTGTTCACCAATGGGGTGTTTGACGTGCTGCACCGCGGCCATGTGATGTACCTGGCGCAGGCCCGCGCTCTGGGGGCCAGCCTGGTGGTGGCGCTCAACACCGATGCCTCGGCGCGCCGCTTGGGCAAGGGGCCAGACCGGCCACTCAACAACGAAATGGACCGCGCCTGCGTCATGGCGGCCCTGGCCAGCAGCAGCCTGGTGACCTGGTTTGACGAAGACACGCCGGTTGCATTGATCCAGCAGATTCGTCCCGACATTTTGGTCAAGGGCGGTGATTACGACATGGCCAAACTACCCGAGAGCGCGCTGGTGCAATCCTGGGGCGGGCGGGCGCTGGCGCTGCCATTTGTGGCCGGGTACTCGACTTCGGCCTTGGTCAGGAAGATCCGGGAAACATAAGTGAAATTTATAAGAAATTGGCTTGTAGTCCTTATGTATATTGCGCAAGTAGCTATTTAATTTGTAGCATTCAAAGGCCCGGTTGCGGGGCATTTGACCGGGCCAGCCCGCACGCTGTGGCCGCCCAAGTGTCGCAAAAATACGGCGCAGCGCGCCAGTCTGGCCGAGTTCAGCGCCAGGCCCAAAGGCGCAGCCAAACCCTCAGGGTTTTTCGCCTGATGCGCCAGGGTGTGACCGGGATAAGGTGCAAAGAAGCGATAATTGACCCACAGCGACTCAAGCCAGACCAACGGTGAGGACGCTGATTTTTTGCGTTGGTCGTCTGAAAGTTTCCCATGTCGTTTGATCAAGTTGCCGCGTTGCCTACCGAGGCCAATGCGGCCTTGTGTGCCCCACACATAGTCGCCATTGGGGCGTCCGCCGGGGGCCTGGAGGCGCTTGAAAAGTTGTTTGACGGCTTGTCCTGCACCTCAGGCGCGACCTTTGTGGTGATCCAGCATTTGTCGCCTGACCACAAAAGCATGATGGCCAATTTGCTGTCGCGCCACACCGAGATGCCGTTGGTGGTGGTCGAACAAGACATGCCGATTGAGCCCAACCGGGTTTATTTGATTCCGCCGGGCGCCATCATGCACATGGGCCAGGGCAAGCTCACCCTGACGCCCAAAAACCCGCACATCCTGACCCTGCCGATAGACGTTTTTTTCAAGTCCATGGCCGAACGCTATGGTGAGAATTCGGTCGGGGTGGTGCTCTCGGGCACCGGCTCGGACGGCAGCCGGGGTGCTGCGGCCATCAACGATGCGGGTGGGTTTTTGATTGCCCAGGAGCCGCTGGATGCCAAGTTTGACGGCATGCCGCGCAGTGTGATAGCCACCGGTTTGGTGGACGCCATTTTGCCGGTGGACCAGATTGGCGCACGCCTGTTGGCCCACCTCACCAACCAGCCGCTTGTGCAGGCGGCCGTGGCCCTGGACGCACCGGTTGATCGCACGTTGGCCATCAGCCCCGAAACGGCCTTGAGCGGCATCATGCACCTGCTGCTGCAAGTCGGCGGCATTGATTTTCAGGATTACAAATCCGGCACGGTGATGCGGCGCATCGAGCGGCGCATGAACGTGCGCCAGGTGATCTCGCTGGAAAGCTACCTGGCGCTGCTCAGTGATGACCGCAACGAGTTGCTCACCCTGCGCCGTGAGTTGCTGATTCCGGTGACCAGCTTTTTCCGCGACACCGAGGCCTTTGACATTCTGGCGCACCAGATTGTGGAGCCGCTGGTGGCCAAAAAACAGGGCGGTGAATCGATCCGCGTCTGGATGGCTGCGGTGTCCACAGGAGAAGAGGCGTATTCAGTGGCCATGTTGTTCCTGGAGGCGTTTGACCAGCTCAAGCACTGGCCCACGTTGAAAATCTTCGCCACCGATGTCGAGCAGCAAAACATTGAGACGGCGGGCGCCGGCACTTACCCCGAGTCGATCGCCGCCGAGGTGTCGCCGCAGCAACTGGAGCGGTTTTTTGTCAAAAAGGGCAACAGCTTTGTGGTGAAAACAGAGCTGCGCCAGTGCATTGTGTTTGCCCGCCATAACCTGTTGACCGACCCGCCGTTCACCCGCATGGACCTGGTGGTGTGCCGCAACGCGCTGATTTACTTTCGCGGGGCGGCGCAAGATCGGGCGCTCAAGCGCCTGCAATACGCCTTGCTGCCCGGCGGCCATTTTTTTCAGGGGTCGAGCGAGTCGCTCGGCGAATTGCAAAAAGACTTTCGCCCTATCAGCGCACGCCACAAGATCTGGGAAATGATCCGGCCCCTGGGTTACCCGCTAGAGGTGTCAAAAAGCACGGGTTACGGTTATGCCGTGCCGCTGGCTGCCAACCAAAGGGCCCGTCCCGGCCGCCTCAAACCCAATGCGGTGGAGCAAGGTTTTGCGGCCTTGCTGAAAGCGTTTGCACCACCGGCCGCGATTTTGGTCAATGGCCGCCACGAGCTGGTGCATTCGTACGGCGAGGTGCACCGCTTTGTGCAATTGCGCGAGGGCCATGCCAGCTTGGACATGAACCGCATCTTGCCCGACCCGCTGGTGCCGGTGGCTGTGGCGTTGGTGTTCAAGGCCGAACGTGATGGTGCCAGCGTGATCTCTGACCGCCTCAAGTTCACCACGCCCGAGGGCGAGGTGGAGCACCTGCGCCTGAGTGCCTGGCCGGTTGACGCGATAGAAGGTGAGCGCTTGACCTTGCTGACGTTTGAGCAGGTCAATGCGGTCACTGCCGGGGACAGCAGCCACACCATCGACCTGGACTCTGAAACCGCCGAACGCATGGAGGTGCTGGAGCGTGAGCTCAGTGCCACCCGCGAGAGCCTGCAAGCCACGGTAGAAGAGCTGGAGGCATCGAACGAAGAATTGCAGTCAACCAACGAGGAGTTGATGAGCTCCAACGAAGAGCTGCAAAGTTCCAATGAAGAACTGCAGTCGGTCAACGAAGAACTCAACACGGTGAACGCCGAATACCAGGAGAAAATTGACATCCTGAACCGCCTGAACGCTGACCTCGACAACATGGCGCAGGCGGTGTCGGCTGGCACCGTGTTTGTTGATGAGTACATGCACCTGACCCGTTTCAGCCCGGATGCCACGCACATCTTCAGGCTGCGCAACTCCGACGTTGGCCGCCCGCTTGATGACCTGGCGCACACCTTGCTCTACCCGGAGCTGATCAACGACCTGGCGCGCACGCTCAAAGACGGCAACAAGGTCGAAAAAGAAATCATGGGCATCAACGGCCTGCACTACTTTGTGCGCATGCTGCCCTACAGCGTGCCCTCAAGCAGTGCCAAGGGTGCAGTCATCACGTTCATGGATGTGACGGCACAGCATGAGGTGTCGCGCCTGCAGCACATCATTGATTCACTCTCAGAGCACATTGCGGTGCTCAACAGTGCCGGCGTCATCACGTTGGTGAACAGCGCGTGGCGACAATTTGCCCATGACAACGGCGACCCCGCCCTGGTGCATGCCGGCCCGGGGGTCAATTACCTGGAGAGCTGCCAAGGCCAGCGCGAGTCGCCTGGCTCCAGCGCGACAAGCGCCCGGCGTGGGGTGCGCGACGTGCTGGAAGGCCGGCGGCCGAACTTTTCGCTGGAATACCCTTGCGACTCGACCACCGAAGCGCGCTGGTTTGTCATGCATGTGTCGGCGGTCGGCGGCGAGCAACCCGGCGCCGTGGTCAGTCACGTCAACATCACCGAGTGGCGCAAGCTGGCAGCCGGAGCCGACGCATGAAGCTGTCAGAGGAGTCGCCACTTCAAAAAACAGAGCGGCTGCAACTGCTCAAGCAGCGCGCGCAAGTGGTTTTGGCACAAAGTGCCCAAGACCTGGCAGACGGCCTGAGCGTTAACCTGCAAACCGCCAAGCTGCTTGAAGAACTGCGCATCTACCAGGTGGAGCTGGAGCTGCAAAACGAAGAACTGCGGGCGGCGCAGCTAAGCGCGGAGCTGGCGCGCAAGCGCTACCAGGTCTTGTTTGCCCAAATGCCGCTGGCCGCAGTGGTGGTGGACGACAAGGGTGCGCTTGATGACAGCAATGAGCGCGCGGATGCCTTGCTGGGCCCGCGCAAACACTTCGGGGGTATTGATCGCCGGCTGTGGCAAAGCCTCAGCATGGATGACCGCCGCCGCTTGCATGTGGCGCTGCGCGACCTGGCTCCGGGGGAAACCCAGGTGCTGCACCAGATGGGCTTAGGTGAGCATGGCACCCGCAGCCTGGTCTTTGATGTGCACCTGATTGGCTTGTCGATTGAGTACAAGCTCGACCGCCGGGTGTTGGTCTTGCTGGTAGACCGTACCGCCGAGCTGGCCCGTGCGCAGGACCAGCGCTTCTACACCCTGCTGCTCGATTCAAGCGACAGCTTCATTTACGCCGCCGACACAGAGGGCAAGATGTTGCTTGCCAACCAGTCCTTCCTGGACTTTCTGGGCCGCCGCCGTGACGAGGTTCTGGGCCACGCCCGCGAGGATTTTTTGCCCGTCCGTGATGCCATTTTGCATCTGGAGGCCGACCAAAAAGTGCTGAAAAGCGGTCAGGCCATCACCTTGGAAGACCAGTTGCACATGTCGCAACCGGGCGGCAAGCTGGAATTTCTGACGCACAAGTTTCCCTTGTTCGACCTGGCTGGCAGGAGCTACGGCGTGGGGGGGATATCGACCAACATCACGGCCCTGAAAGAACAGCATCGGCAGACCCTGCTGAGCGAGACCGTTTTCATGAGCTCGCAAGACGCCATCATCATCACCGACGCTGACACCCGCATCGTGCGGGTCAACCCGGCTTTTGCCCGGCAAACCGGTTTCTCAGGCGAGGTGGTGCTGGGCCGCAAAACCAGTATTTTGAAGTCGGGTCGGCAAGACCAGGCTTTTTATGATGCCATGTGGCAGGCCCTCGCCGAACATGGGCATTGGTCGGGCGAGGTCAACAACCGGCGCGCCGACGGCAGCTTCTACACCATCTGGAGCACCATCAATGCGGTGCGTGATGAGCACGGCAAAGTCATTCACTACATTGCCGTGCAAACCGATGTCACGCAGCTGCACGACGCCCAGCTGGCCCTGGCGCATCAAGCCGCCTATGACAGCCTTACCGGGCTGCCGAACCGGTCGCTTTTCAATGACCGCATTGCCCAGCTGATGGCTTTGTCACGGCGCCATCACCAGGCGTGCGCGCTGTTGTTCATTGATCTGGACCGGTTCAAGGAAGTCAATGACACGCTGGGCCATCAAGTGGGCGATGACTTGTTGCGCCAGATTGCCCAACGCTTGCAGCAATGCGTGCGCACGGAAGACACCGTGGCACGCATTGGCGGTGATGAGTTTGTGGTGCTGCTGCCCAACACCGGTCAGGCCGGTGCGCAGGCCGTGGCGAACAATTTGCTGGAGCGGCTGCGCGAGCCGGTGTTGCTGGCGTCGGCCTTGTCCTACCGCCCGATGGCAAGTTTAGGTCTGGCGGTGTTCCCGCAGGACGGCACTACCCCTGACCTGCTGCTGCGCAGTGCCGACCTGGCCATGTACGGTGCCAAATTGGGCGGGCGCAACCGCATGGCCAGCTACACGCCGTCCATGAGCCAGGCCAGCGAACACGCGTTTGCCATTCAAACCGAACTGGCCGAGGCCATTGAGCAGCAGCAACTGCGGGTCTACTTTCAGCCGCAATGTCGCCTCAGCGACGGCGCGCTGATGGGTGCGGAAGCGCTGGTGCGCTGGCAGCGTCCCGGTAGCGGGCTGGTGTTGCCTGGTGAGTTCATCGCTGTGGCTGAAAAATGCGGTTTGCTGCTGGCGCTGGACCATTGGGTGATGAACGAGGCCTTGCGCCAGTTGGGCGTGTGGGTGGCCGCCGGCCTGTGGCGCGCCCCATGGCGTTTGGCGGTGAACCAGAATGTGGCCGACCTGCAGTGCCCTGACATGCTGGCGCAATTGCAGCAGATGCTGCGCACCCACCAGGTGAGTGCCACCGCGCTTGAACTTGAGATCACCGAAGATGCCTTGATGCAGCACACGCCGGAGGAGCTGGCGCGTCTGGACGAGCTGCGATCCATGGGGGTGTCGGTGTCGATTGACGACTTTGGCACCGGTTATTCCAGCCTGGCTTACCTGCGCCAATTGCCGGTGTCCGTGATCAAAATCGACCGCAGTTTTGTCAGTGGCATGTTGACCCATGACAACGACGCCGTGCTGGTCCGTACCATTGTGGACATGGCCCATAACCTGGGTCACACCCTGGTGGCCGAAGGCATTGAACAAGCCGACCAGCGTGCGCATTTGGCAGCTTTGGGCTGTGAGCTGGGTCAGGGCTACCTGTTTGGCCGTGCCGTGAGCGCGCCTGAGTTCGCGGCGCGCTGGCTGACCCCATTGGCGTCCGAGTAGCGCCGGGCGCACGACAAAAAGCAAGGCAGGCATGCTGCGGGTGGTTTCGGTGGAAGCATCTGGCTGCACCTGATTTTTATAAGAAATAGGGCTATAGCCCTTTAGAAATAAGCGCTAGCAGCTATAACTAATATAGCTTAATCGGCGTGACTAACTTTCACGGACGCAGGCCCGCCCTCGGGCTGTGAAAGTTATTTCACGTTAACCGCCGGGCGTCTCATTGCGGAACTTGTCGTGGCAGCTCTTGCAGCTTTTTTGCACCGCGTCAACGCTTGCGCGAATGGCGGGCATGTCGTTGCTGCCCGACACGTTGACCAGTTGGTCCACGGCTGCCAGGTAGCTCACCTGGGCCTGTTTGAATGCTGCCGCCTGGCTCCAGACTTCAGGCTTGGCACGGGTGGGTGGGTAATTGCCG
>JBBQSS010000123.1:0-8723 GCA_038213665.1 Burkholderiales bacterium
GCCGATCGGCTTTCATAACAATTTCCCGCTGGGACAAGGCGGGCTAACAGATCAGGAGGCGGTGGATGTCGCGCAATACTTCACCCATCAACCGCGCCCGGACTTTGCAGACAAGGCCAAAGATTGGCCCAAAGACAAGAAACCGGTGGATGCACGGTACTGATGGCGTGATTCTTATCTGCTGTCCGACGGACAGCTTTCTTGACAGTCGTCTGGCCGCTTAGGGCATTCGCAGTCAAACCGCCAATGGCCGCAGCCTGCCATGAACTACCGGCCGCCGGATTGCAGCGGGTACGCGCTTTTGGTTCGAGTCCGGGCATAAAAGTCACGGCATCGTTGTTTGAGGTTCAGCAACTCTTGCGCCATTTGCAGCACGCCCTTGCCCTCTCCTTGATGCCGGTGCGAAGCAGCAGCGCCAGCAGTTCCACGTCACTCAGGGCGCCGGGGCCACGGGCCAGCAACTTTTCGCGTGGACGGCCATCGGGGGGCAGGGCTTTGAGGGGCATAGGGCAGGCTTTTACAATGGGCTGCAGTTATGCGCCCGCCCTGAGTCAGCTTGATTTGGGGTTTAGGGCTTGGGGCAAAGCAGCCCTAACAGCAATTTTTGCAAGCACTCACAGGATTTGTATGACCACTGCCACCCCCATCATTCAACCCGGCTCGTTTTTGACCCTGCATTACCGGCTGAGCGGCCCCGCAGGCGACGTGGTCAACACCTTTGCGGCGGCGCCCGCCACACTCACGCTGGGCACCGGCGAGTTGGCCCCGGCGGTTGAGGCGCGCCTGATCGGGTTGCCCGAGGGCACGCGCACCACCATCGAGTTGCCTGCCGGTGAGGCTTTCGGCCCGCGCAGTGCCGACATGCAGCAGTGGATGGCGCGCAAAGAGCTGACCGACCTGGGCGCAGCTGGTGAAACCTATGCCGTGGGTGATGTCATCAAGTTCCCCACACCCGACGGCCAAGGCGAATTTGCCGGCGTGATTCAGGAATTTCGCAGCGATGCCAAGGGCGAAGCCGTGCTGTTTGACTTCAACCACCCGCTGGCCGGCCAGCCGGTGACGTTTGAAGTGCAGGTGATCGGCGTGTTATGAGCGACGCCGCACACGCAGTGACAAACGTGGGGGTGCTGAGCGCCGCCGGGCCGCCCCAAGGCGCGAAAGCCCCCTTGGGGGGCAGTGCTGTACACGCAGTGACAAACGTGGGGGTCAGCATCCTTCTGGCCGAGCCGCGTGGTTTTTGCGCCGGGGTTGACCGCGCCATTGAGATCGTGGAGCGCGCCCTGGCCAAATTTGGCGCGCCGATTTATGTGCGCCATGAAATCGTGCACAACACCTACGTGGTGAACGACCTGAAAGCCAAGGGCGCTATTTTTATAGAAGCGTTGAATGACGTACCTGCCGGGGCCACGCTGGTTTTTTCTGCCCATGGCGTGAGCCGCGCGGTGCAACAGGAAGCGGCTGAGCGCGGTTTCCAGATTTTTGACGCCACCTGCCCGCTGGTGACCAAGGTGCATGTGGAAGTGGCCAAACTGGCCAAAGAAGGTTATGAGTTCATCATGATCGGCCACAAGGGTCACCCCGAGGTGGAGGGCACCATGGGCCAGCTTGAGGGCGGCATTCATCTGGTAGAAGACGTGGCCGATGTGGCCCGCGTCCGGCCGCTGCAAATTGAAAAACTGGCCGTGGTGACGCAAACCACCCTCAGCGTCGATGACGCAGCCGCCATTGCGGCGGCCATCAAGGCGCGTTTTCCGCAGGTGCGCGAACCCAAGCAGCAAGACATTTGCTACGCCACGCAAAACCGCCAGGACGCCGTCAAGCTGATGAGTCCGCAGGTGGATGTGGTGATTGTGGTGGGCAGCCCGACCAGTTCCAACAGCAACCGCCTGGCCGAAGTGGCGCGCAAACTCGGCACCCCCGGTTTCATGGTCGACACGGCGGATGATTTGCAGCCCCAGTGGCTGGCGGGTTGCACCCGGGTCGGTTTGACCGCCGGCGCCTCAGCCCCCGAGATTCTGGTGTCGCAGGTGATGGAGCGTCTAAAGGCACTGGGTGCGGTGTCGGTGCGGCGCATGCCGGGCGAGCCTGAAAGTGTCAAGTTTCCCTTGCCCAAGGGCTTGCGGCTGAACGCTTCCGAAGCGCCTTGATAGCTATATTATTCATAGCTGCTTGCGCAATTAAACAAAGGGCTATAGCCCAATTTCTTATAAATTTATCATGCTAGACATTACCCTGCTGCGCAAAGACTTAAGCCACGTGGTGGCCCGCCTGGAAACCCGCAAGAGCCCGCAAGCGTTTTTGAACGTGGACGCCTTCACCCGGCTCGAGTCCGAGCGCAAAACCATCCAGGTTCGCACCGAAGCGCTGCAAGCCCAGCGTAATGCGTCAAGCAAACAAATCGGGCAACTCAAGGCCAAAGGCGCAGCGGGCGCGGCTGAGGTAGGCGCCGTGATGGCGCAGGTGGCCGGCATCAAGGACGAGCTGGAAGCCTCGGCCAAACGGCTCGACCAGATTCAGCTTGACATGCAAACCCTGTTGTTGGCGGTGCCCAACCTGCCGCATGAGAGCGTGCCGGTGGGTGCCGATGAACATGCCAACGTGGTGGCGCGAACCTGGGGCACGCCCAAAGCCTTTGACTTCGAGGTCAAAGACCATGTGGACGTGGGCACGCCCCTCGGCCTGGATTTTGAGATGGGCGTCAAGCTCACCGGTGCGCGTTTCACCGTCATGAAAGGCCAGGTGGCGCGCTTGCACCGCGCGTTGGCCCAGTTCATGCTGGACGTGCAAACCCAGGAACACGGTTACACCGAGTGCTACACGCCGTACATCGTCAACGGCGACACGCTGCGCGGCACCGGCCAGTTGCCCAAGTTTGAAGGTGATTTGTTTGCCGCCAAAAAAGGTGGACAAGACGGCGAAGTGCAGCCCGACAACACCGCGCTGTACCTGATTCCGACCGCTGAAGTGCCGCTGACCAATTTTGTGCGCGATGTGGTGCTGGCAGAAGCTGAGCTGCCGATCAAACTCACGGCCCATACGCCGTGTTTCAGGTCCGAGGCGGGCAGCGCCGGGCGCGACACGCGCGGCCTGATCCGCCAGCACCAGTTTGACAAGGTCGAGATGGTGCAAATCGTCCACCCCGACACCAGCGATGCGGTGCTGGAGCAAATGACCAGCCACGCCGAAGCCATTCTGCAAAAACTAGGGCTTCCTTACCGCGTGATGAGCCTGTGCACCGGCGACATGGGCTTTGGCGCCAGCAAAACCTATGACCTGGAAGTGTGGCTACCGGCGCAAAACACCTACCGCGAGATCAGCTCGGTGAGCAACTGTGAAGCCTTCCAGGCACGCCGCCTGCAAGCCCGCTTCAAGAACGCGCAGGGCAAAAACGAGCTGGTGCACACCCTGAATGGCTCCGGCCTGGCGGTGGGCCGCACGCTGGTGGCGGTGCTGGAAAACTACCAAAACGCCGATGGCTCGGTGAGCGTGCCTGAGGTGCTGCAGCCCTACCTGAGCGGGCTCAAGACCTTGGGTGCGGTCAGCGCGTAAGCTTGTTTTTGTGAGGTCAACAAGACACGCCCGTGACTAAACGATTCGTTCTGTTTCTGCTGGGTTTTGTTTTTGCAGCGTTGGCCGATGCTGCGCAAACCCTGCGCGTGCTCACCTGGCCTGGTTATGCCGATGCCGATTTGGTGCAGGCCTTCGAGAAGCAGTTTGACGTCCGTGTGGAGCTGACGCTGGTGGGCTCGGATGAGGTGCTGGCGCAAAAACTTGGGGCCAAACAGGGGGGCGACTTTGATGTGGTGGCCGCCAACACGGTGGAGATCAAACGCTACATTGGTAAAAAGTGGCTGCAACCGCTGGCGCTGGCCAATATTCCCAACATTGCGCGCCAGTTGCCCCGCTTCCAAAACGCCCGCACGATTGCGGGCATCACCCATTTGGGCGAGGTGTATGCGGTGCCCTACACCTTCGCCGAGATGGGTCTGATTTATGACCGCAAGCAGTTCACCACGCCACCGACATCCCTGGCCGTGTTGTGGGACCGTGCCTACCAGGGGCGCATTTTGGCCTTTGACAGCAGCAGCCACAATTTTTCAATTGCCGCTTTGGCCTTGGGTGGCCATCCCTTTCACATTGACGACACCGCGTATGCCAAGGTCACGCGGCACCTGATTGACTTGCGCCGCAACGTGCTCACCTTCTACAGCTTGCCAGAGGAATCGGTGGCGCTGTTCAATCAGCACAAGGTGGCTGTGTTGTTTGCCAACTACGGTCAGCAGCAATTGAAGGCCTTGCGCGACAGCGGTGCCGACGTGGCCTATGTGATTCCACAGGAGGGCGCGTTGGCCTGGCTGGATTGTTGGGCTGTCACGCGCGGGGCCAGAGACAAAGTACTGGCCGAGCGCTGGATCAACTACATGCTTGAGCCCAGGGTCAGCGCCGAGTTGACCCGCCGCCAAGGGCTGGCCAACACGCTGGAGGTTGCCGACAACACCCTTGAAACCGACAAAATTCTGTGGCTGGAGCCGGTTGAAAACGACCAGCGTCGGGCCGCCCTGTGGTCGCGCATTTTGTCGGGTGACCGGCCTGAGCGGTTTTAAACCATGCGCTTTGGGATTGCCTTCAAGTTGACGCTGTTGCTCACCAGCTTTGGCTTGGTGGCGATGGGTTTGGTGGGGTATTACGCCTATGCCAACAGCCGCGTGACGCTGCTGGAGTCGGCGCAGCGCGATTTGCTGACGGCCACCAAGGTGCTGGGGCGCCAATTTGAGACCAGCATGGAGGTGGTTTCCAATGACACCCGCATGTTGGCCAGTCTTGCCAGCGTGCAAGTGGTGGCGGCTGACTGGCCGGTACAGCCGCAAAGTCCTGAAGCCGCCAGGCTGGCCGATGCGTTCAAGGCCTTGATGGCGGTGCGGCCGGCCTATTTTCAGATTCGTTTGATCAGCGCAGCGCACCATGGTTTGGAGTTGCTGCGGGTGGACCGTGATGGCCGCACCTTGCTGCAGGTGCTTGAACCTGATTTGCAGGAAAAAGCCCACTACGCCTATGTGTTCAATACCTTGCGCATGGGGCGCGGACAAGTGTATTTATCTGACATCAGCATCAACCACGAAGAAGGTGCCCACGCGGGCTTGAATCAACCCACGGTGCGTTTGGCCACGCCGGTGCTCGGGGCTGGCGGTGAGTTGTTGGGGCTGGTGGTGATCAACCTGGATTTGAATGGCCTGTTTGGCCGCTTGCGGTCAACGCTGCCAAGTACTCACCAGGTGTATTTGAGCAACCATTGGGGCGACTACCTGATTCACCCCAATTCGGCAGAGGCGTTTGGCTTTGACGCTGGCAGGCGGGTCTTGATCCAGGATGCGTTCAAACCAGTGGAGGGGCTGATCAAGGGTGTGGGTGGCAGTGTGGTGACCATGGCTGCGCCGCTGAAGCAACGCAGCGATGGCTTGGTGGCCGCGTTTGTTCGGCTGCCCTACGGTGCGCAAACCGAGGACAAACGCTTTGTCATCTTGGGCTTGTCGCAACCGATGGGCAACGTGATTCAGGAAATTGACCGTCTGGGGTGGAAAACCCTGCAAATCACGGTCTTGGTGGGTTTGCTGTCGGTGATTTTGGCCATGTGGGTGGCCAGGCGCGTCACACGCCCCCTGAAACTGATGACGCGCGCGATGGCGCTTTTTTCCAAAGACCAAACCGTGAGCCGCTTGAACTTTGAGCGTCAGGATGAGATCGGGGTTTTGGCGGCCAGCCTGAATGTCATGCAAGACACGCTGGTGGCCAATTTGCATGAACTGACCGAGAGCCGCGAGGCCATCAAGAAGTTGGCACAGCATGATGGCCTGACGGGTTTGCCGAACCGGGCTTTGTTTGAAGACCGTTTGCGGCAGGGTGTGGCGCAAGCCCAGCGCAACCACGCGCAGCTGGCCATGATGTTTGTCGATCTGGATGGCTTCAAGCCAATCAACGACACACATGGGCACCAAGTAGGTGATCGTTTGCTGGTGGCTGTGGCGCAGCGGATGCACGCATGCGTGCGCCATGCCGACACCGTCGGGCGCGTGGGGGGTGATGAATTTCTGGTGTTGCTGCCCGAAGTGCAGTCTGTGCAGAATGCCACGGCGGTGGCCGAAAAAATTTGCCATGCCATCCACCAGGTCATGGAAATCGACGGGCATGCACTGGTGATTTCAGCCAGTGTGGGCGTGGCGATGTACCCTGACCACGCCAATGACCCATTTGCCTTGGTTCGGCAAGCGGATGCGGCCATGTATGTCGCCAAAAACAGCGGCGGCAATCAGGTGTGTCTTGCGGATGAACGGGTTGCAGGCATGCAGGGTGTTTAGGGGGTGGCGTTCAAACTGCTCACTCAATCGGCGCTGTTTATGTGTTCAGGCATAAACTGGCCAGCGCCATGAATCCTTCAGAAAACACCCTCCCCAACAGGCTTAACGACGCGCTTGCGCTGCAACGCCAAGCCTATTTTGCCCACCCTGTGCCCACACTTGCCGAGCGCAAGGCAGACCTGCGCACGCTGCAGCGCTTTATTCGCGAACACCAAGACGCGCTGTGCGAGGCCATCAACCTGGACTATGGCCACCGCTCACGCCATGAGACGCTGTTGGCCGAGGTCTTTCCGGTGGTGGATGGCATTGACCATGTCATCGGTCAATTGCGCAACTGGATGAAACCGCAGCGCCGCACGGTGGACTGGCGCAACTTTCTTGGGGCCCGCAACCGCGTGATTCCTCAGCCCTTGGGCGTGGTGGGTGTGATCGTGCCGTGGAACTTTCCGTTGAACCTGAGCATGGTGCCACTCACCTACATTTTTGCAGCGGGTAACCGTGCCATGGTCAAGATGAGCGAAAACTCACGCCACCTGGCAACCTACTTGATGCAACACATGCCCGCGTATTTGCCGCCGGAAAAGGTGCAGTTTTTTGACGAAACGGGGGGTGTGGGCATCGCCTTCTCGCAACTCAAGTTTGACCATTTGCTGTTCACCGGCTCCGGGCAAACCGGGCGCGCAGTGATGGCTGCCGCAGCGCAAAACCTGTGCCCGGTCACGCTGGAGCTAGGTGGCAAGGCACCCGCCATTCTTTGTGATGACTTCCCGCTGCGCGTGGCGGTGGAACGCATCATGTTTGTCAAACTGCTCAACGCCGGCCAAATCTGCACCACGGTTGACCATGCCTGGTTGCCTGAGGGCAGGGCGGATGAATTCGTCAGATTGGCGCGTGGCATTGTGGCCAAGCGGTATGCCAGTCTGCATTCGCCCGACTACACCGCCATCATCGATGCACGCTCATTTGACCGGCTGCTGAATGCTTTGGATGAGGCCAGAGAAAAAGGGGCCAAGGTGTTGCCATTGATGGACGGGCCCGCATTTGACCGCGCCTCGCGCAAAATTGCGCCGCACATCGTGCTGGACGCCCCGCCGGATTGCCTGCTGATGCAGCGCGAAATTTTTGGCCCCATCCTGCCGCTGCGCAGCTACACCGCGCTCGATGAGGTGATTGGCAGCATCAATGCCGGGCCGCGTCCGCTGGCGGTGTACCCCTTCAGCCACGATGCGGCACAGGTGCAAAAAATCATCGACAAGGTCATGTCCGGCGGTGTCACGGTCAACGACGCGTTGTTCCATGTCGGGCAACACGATCTGCCTTTTGGCGGTGTGGGTGACTCCGGCATGGGCCACTACCATGGCCACGAAGGGTTTGAGACCTTTTCCAAGATGCGCCCAGTGTTCTACCAGACCCGCTTCAGCACCCTCAAATTCCTGTGGCCGCCCTATGGCAAGTTGGCAGATCGGGTGTTGGCGTTTTTGATCCGGTGATCGGGGTCAGTGGGACTTGAGCCAAAGTCAACCTTGCCAAGCGCCCAGATCACCCGCGCCAGCGGCATCGACCCGCCGTGCGATGATTCGCGCTGCACCCATGACCAGCCCAGCACCCCCCAAACGCCGCGTCTGCCAGCAATGCCTGCGCCCGCAAAGCACCTGCATCTGTCAGTGGATCACGCCCACACCGCACAGCACCGAGGTACTGATCCTGCAGCACCCGATGGAAGCGCACCACGCCAAAAACAGCGCGCGCCTGCTGCACCTGAGCTTAGCCAGCAGCCGGCTGGTGGTGGGTGAAGCGTTTGACGATGCAACGCTGCGCACGCTGCTGGCCGGGCCCAGGTACAACGTGCTGCTGTACCCGCCCACCGACCAGGCCGCGCACCTCATGCCAGCCGCGCTGGCCCCGGCACGGGTGCAAGACCCGGCGCTTGTGCGGCTTGTGGTGCTGGACGCCACCTGGCGCAAGAGCCGCAAGATGCTGCACCTGAGCTCGACGCTACAAAGACTTGCGCGCCTGTCATTGGACGGCGCTTGCTCGTCAAACTATGTGATTCGCAGGGCGCACAAGCCGGGGCAGCTGTCCACGCTGGAGGCAACCTGTGCGGCACTGGCGCAATTGGAGGGCGAACGCGAGCGGTTTGCGCCACTGTTGCAGGCGTTTGGGGGCTTTGTGGCGCAGCAACTGGCCTTGCAACACATGAAAACGTTGAGCGCCCCCGTTGAATAGGCATAAGGTGATTTCCTGCGAAAAATATACCCACCTGACTTGTCTTTTTGTCCATCTGCTGCGTTGCAAAAACGGTTGTATAGCTCGCTATACGCCCATTTTTACGCCTTGCAGCTGAACAAAAATCCTGCGTCATCTGGGCAT
>JBBQSS010000124.1:0-8634 GCA_038213665.1 Burkholderiales bacterium
GCCTTGGTGGTGTTGCCCACGGCGTCCAGCGGGTCGGTGATGTCGCGCACGCTTTTGGGCATCTCGGCCATTTCGGCAATGCCGCCGGCGTTGTCGGTGATGGGGCCGTAGGCGTCAAGTGCCACCACAATGCCGGCCATGCTGAGCATGGAGGTGGCCGCAATCGCAATGCCGTACAGGCCAGCCAGCGCGTAAGCGGTGTAGATCGCCACACAGACAAACAGCACCGGCCAGGCGGTGGAACGCATTGACACGCCCAAACCGGCAATGATGTTGGTGCCGTGGCCGGTGGTGGAGGCTTGCGCGATGTGCTTCACAGGCGGGTATTGCGTGCCGGTGTAGTACTCGGTGATCACCACCAGGGCGGCAGTCAGCACCAGGCCCACCGCGCAGGCGCCAAACAAGCGCATCTGGGTGCCGCTGGCTGCAATGGCGTTGTCAGGCATCAGCCACTGGGTGACAAAAAAGAAAGCAATCAGCGACAAGACACCGGCTACGGCCAGGCCTTTGTACAGCGCCGGCATCACGTTTTTCATGCCGGGCGAGGCCTTGACGAAGAAGCAGCCAATGATGGAGGCCACGATCGACACGGCACCCAAGGCCAGCGGGTAAACCACGGCGCTCATGCCCGCACCAGTGACCAGCAAGGCGCCCAGCACCATGGTGGCAATCAGCGTGACGGCGTAGGTTTCAAACAAGTCAGCGGCCATGCCGGCACAGTCGCCCACGTTGTCGGCAATCACCGCCGGGTTGCGCGGGTCGTCTTCTGGAATACCGGCTTCAACCTTGCCCACCAGGTCAGCGCCCACGTCAGCCCCTTTGGTGAAGATGCCGCCGCCCAGCCGGGCAAAGATCGAGATCAATGACGAGCCAAAGGCAAAACCAATCAGCGGGTTGAGCAGTTGCGCCAGGTTTTGGTTGGGCATCATGTTGGCGTCGCCGATCAAAAACCAGAAGAAGCCGGTGACACCCAGCAAGCCCAGGCCAACCACCAGCATGCCGGTGATGGCACCACCCCTGAAGGCCACGTCCAGCGCCGGGCCAATGCCTTTGGTGGCCGCCTGTGCCGTGCGCACATTGGCGCGCACCGACACGTTCATGCCAATGAAGCCGCAAGCGCCCGAGAGCACCGCACCCACCACAAAACCCACGGCGCTCAAACTGTCAAGAAACACCGCAATCAGCACCGTCAGCACCACGCCGACCATGGCAATGGTTTTGTACTGTCGGGCCAGGTAGGCGGCTGCGCCGGTTTGAATGGCGGCAGCAATTTCTTGCATGCGGGCGTTGCCCGCGTCTTGGGAAAGGATCCAGCTGCGGGCCCAAAAGCCGTAGCCGACGGCGATCAAGCCGCAGATAAGCGCCAAAATCAGCGCTGAGTTGCCAGTCATATGTATGTTCTCCTGTGTGTTGATTCGCGAGGTGGTGGTGCAACGCATTGGGCCTCACCGCTGCGTTGCTTCCTCGTCGAAGTGCATCGGGTCATACAACAAAAGCGATTGGCCAACCGGGCAAATGTACCGCTGAAAGATGGCATTTCAGCGTGTCGCAAGTGGCAAGTAAGTAAAATCAGAGTTAATCCACCCGGTTAATGATTTAACTCAAATTTCAACTCCAACTCCAACGCAAGGCGACAACACCATGTCCTTAGATAACGTCACCCCCGGCGCGAAATGCCCAGACCAATTCAATGTGATCATCGAAATCCCGATGAACGCCGACCCGGTCAAGTACGAAGTCGACCACGAAACCCACGCCATTTTTGTGGACCGTTTCATGAGCACGGCCATGCATTACCCCACCAACTACGGCTACGTGCCGCGCACCATCAGTGGTGACGGCGACCCGGTCGACGTGCTGGTGATCACCCCCGTGCCGCTGATTCCGGGCGTGGTGGTGACCTGCCGCGCCATTGGTATCCTGAAGATGGAAGACGAAGCCGGTATGGACGGCAAGGTGTTGGCGGTGCCCATCGACAAGATTTTGTCGCTCTACACCCGCTGGCAAAAGCCGGAAGATTTGAGCCCGGTGCGCCTGAAAACCATCTCCCACTTCTTTGAGCATTACAAAGACCTGGAAGAAAACAAGTGGGTGAAAATTTTGGGCTGGGAAGGCCCTGAAGCCGCCAAGCAGGAAATCCTGGAAGGCATCGCCAATTACGACGCTTCTCAAAAATAATTTAAGCTTTTTGGGGCTCTAGCCCTTACGCACATTGCGTAAGCAGCTATTTATCTTATAGCGCCTGCAGGTGGCAACACCTGCAGGCGTTGCGGTTTGCGGGATGGGCGTGCACGCACCCCTGTGCCTGGTGCGTCAACGGCCGCGCATGAACATGCTGTCGAGTTCACGCAGGCTGATCTGGCGCCAGGTAGGGCGGCCATGATTGCACTGGTCAGAGCGCTCGGTGGCTTCCATCTGACGCAACAGTGCGTTCATTTCTTCCAGCGTCAGGTGCCGGTTGGCGCGCACCGCGCCGTGGCAGGCCATGGTGCCAAGCAGCTCGTTGTGGGCGCGCTGGATCACCGTGCTGGCTTCATGCTGGCTCAACTCATGGAGCACACTGCGCGCCAGTTCAACCGCATCACCTTGCGCCAGGGTGGTGGGCACGGCGCGCACGGCCAGTGTTTTGCCGGAAAACGGCGTGATGTCCAGGCCCAGCACCTGCAGCGTGGCGGCGTTGACCTCGGCTGTGGCCACCTCCAGCGGCGTGGCGGCAAAGGTGGCGGGAATCAGCAGCGGCTGGCTGCCCAAGCTGCGCGCGGGTGGGTGCGCGTCGTTTTTTGGGGCGCGGTCACGGGTGTCCGCATCGGCCTGTGGGTCCGCGCCGGTGGCTGGTGTCAGCCGCGTTGACGTGGCCGCGTCGTGCTGTGGCGTCACAGTGGCCTGCACGGCGGCCCACTGTGCCTTCAGGCGCTCATAGAGGATGCGCTCATGGGCGGCATGCATGTCCACAATCACCAGGCCCTGCGCGTTTTCGGCCAGGATGTACACGCCTTTGAGCTGTGCCAGCGCCCGACCCAGCGGCCAGTGGCCGACGGGCGGGACGGTGTCGTTGAAGGCGTATCGCTGTGCATCTTCGGGTCGAACAGAAAATGCGCCGGGCCCGGCCTCTTTTTCGCCTTTTTCGGTCTCGGCCGCACTGGGGCCGTTCTGGTCGAATCTTGGGGTTGGGGTTGACTCGCCCGGTGCCTGGGCGTGCCTGAACGCGTCGACGCTTTCATAGGGCGGCTTTTGCTGGCTGGCGTTGTGCGCCGCGTCAGGCTCAGCCGACGCATCCGCTGCACGTTGCCACAGCGCGCCCAGGTCACTCACCTTGTGCCCTGCAGGTGATTCAAAATGCATAGCTGCTTGCGCATATTTAACGGGGGCTAGAGGCCTATTTTGCCTATAAGTATCAAGCGGCAGTGCCTGACCTCGAGCGGTGGCCTGACCGGGCCGCGCTGCGTGCAATGTGGCGGGTTCAGTGGGGTCCGCTGCCAGCTGGCCTGCGCGCGGTGCGGCCAGCGCGCTTTCCACGGCCCGGCGCACTGCTTGGTGCACTTCGCGGCTGTCGCGAAAGCGCACCTCGATCTTGGTCGGGTGCACGTTCACGTCCACGCGGGTGGGGTCAATCGCCACATACAAGGCATAAATGGGCTGGCGCTGGCCGTGCAGCACGTCTTCATAGGCACTGCGGGCCGCGTGGGTGATGACCTTGTCGCGCACAAAGCGGCCGTTCACGTAACAAAACTGCTGGTCGGCACGGGCGCGTGCGGCGTCAGGTATGCCGGCGCGGCCCCAGACCTTGAGGGTGGGGGCGGCATCCGGCCGGCCGGGTGCGGCGCTGCCGGCGTAATCGACCCACACCGAACGTGCCACAAAATCACGGCCCAGCACATCGGCCAGGCGTTGCTCCAGGGCGGGCAGGCTGCCGGCCTCACCACAGCGGCGCCATTGCTCCACCAGTTTGCCTTCATGCCAGATGGCAAAACCCACATCCGGGCGCGCCAGCGCGTGGCGGCGCACGGCTTCTACACAATGCGCCAGTTCGGTGGCGTCGGTTTTCAAGAATTTGCGCCGTGCCGGGGTGGAGAAAAACAGCTCCTTGACCTCCACCGTGGTGCCGGTGCTGCGCGCCACCGGTTTGAGTTCACCCGTTTGACCTTCTAAAAGATAAGCGTGATTTTGACTTGCAACCCTTGACAGTATTGCGCAATCAGCTATTGAATTGATCGCAGCCAGGGCCTCGCCCCGAAAACCCATGGTGCCGACCGATTCGAGGTCCGCCAGGTTGCCAATTTTGCTGGTGGCATGGCGCTTCAAAGCCATAGGCAACTCATCGGGCACGATGCCGCCGCCGTCGTCTTCCACGCTGATCAGGCGCACACCGCCGGCCAGCAAGCGCACGGTGACCTGGGTGGCACCGGCGTCCAGCGCGTTGTCGACCAGTTCGCGCACCACCGAGGCGGGGCGCTCCACCACTTCACCGGCGGCAATCTGGCTGATCAGCTCATCGGGCAGCTCTCGGATGGGGCGGCGGGGTGTGGGGTAAGGTGTTTCAATCATGGCTTGCTGGCCTGTGCGGATGTAGGCGCCCAGAGTGTTTCATGCACCGTGTTCAGGGTAACTCTTCCAACAGGGGCTCGGGCATCACCCCGGTCAATGGTGCGGGCAACTCCTCCACGTCGCGCAGCTTTTTCTGGATGGCGCGGGTGCGCACCCCCACCTCGTTGAATTTGCTGGCCGCCGCGTCAATCGACTTCTTTGTGGCATCCACAATGTCGCCAAATTTGGCGAACTCGTTCTTCACCGTGCCCAGCAGGCTCCACACCTCAGACGAGCGTTTTTCAATGGCGAGCGTCTTGAAGCCCATTTGCAGGCTGTTCAACATGGCGGCCAGGTTGGCCGGGCCGGTGATCATGACGCGGCAGTCGTTTTGAATCGCCTCGACCAAGCCGGGGCGGCGAATCACCTCGGCAAACAGGCCTTCAGTGGGCAGGTACAAAATGGCAAAGTCGGTGGTGTGCGGGGGTGACACGTACTTGCCCACAATTTTTTTGGCCTCCAGCTTCATCGAGGTCTCGAACGCGTTGCCTGTCTGCATGATGGCCGCTTTGTCCACCGCGTCATAGGCATCCATCAGGCGCTGGTAGTGTTCTACCGGGTATTTGGAGTCGATGGGCAGCCAGATCGGGTGTGCTTCATGTTTACCGGGCAGGCGAATGGCAAATTCAACCAGCTCGTTGCTGCCGGGCACGGTTTTGACGTTTTTGCCGTACTGGTCGATGGTCAGCACGTTTTCGATGATGGCGCCCAGCTGCATTTCGCCCCAGGTGCCGCGTGATTTCACGTTGGTCATGACCCGTTTCAGGTCGCCCACGCTGGCGGCGAGCGACTTCATCTCGCCCAAGCCGCTTTGCACTTGCTCCAGCCGCTCACTGACCAGCTTGAACGATTCGCCCAGACGCTGCTCCAGCGTGGCGTGTAATTTTTCGTCCACCGTGCGGCGCATTTCCTCGAGCTTGGTGGTGTTGTCGAGCTGGATGGCGGCCAGCCGCTCGTTCAGGGCCACCCGCAATTGCTCGGCATTTTGCTGGCTGCCCTGCACCAGACCGGCGAGCTGTTGCGACACCGATTCCTGCAAGGCAGAAAATTGGTGCTTGATCTGGCTGCCGTTGCCTTCGAGCTGGTCTTTGAGCGCGCCCGACATGACGCTGAGTTGGGTGTTGATGTCAGTCTTGAGTGACTCCAGCGTTTGGCGCGTGGCACCCGTCAGGGTCTCGAAGCGTTCCTGAATGCGGGTTTCAAGCAACGTGGCGCTGTTGCTCATGGTCTGGCGCACGGCGTCAAGGCTGTTGGCTGTGGCTTGGGTAAAGCCACGCAGTTGCTGCGCCATGCCTTCGAGCGCACCGTCATTTTTGGCCACGGCTTGCAGCGTGGCGCGGGCCGAGGCTTCCATCGTGTCTAGGCGCAACAGCAGTTCTGCGGGTGCCTGTGACTTGGGTTTGCGCAGCAGCAACGCAATTTGCAGCACGATGAGCAACACCATGCCAGCGGCGAGTAGGCGTAAAAGAGGGTCTTGCATGCGGCGAAGGGGAATTTTTTAAAGAGTGATGGGCATGGGGTGCCAGTGCTCAGTGCGGTCTGACAGGGCTTCAGGTTTGGCGTCGTCATGCAACGACGCCGGTTGAATCGATATATTCTACAAAAACAGCCGTTAGCCCTTATATTATGAGCGTGAGTAGCTATAAAAATAATAGCGATAAAGGGTCACGCAAGGGCACCTTGAGCCCAGTGTGTCATGTCAGGGGTCAGATCAAGCCGTAGGCCCCCGCCAGCAGGTAGCCTACCAGACACGAGGTGCTGACGCCAATCAGGCCCGGCAGGATAAAGCTGTGGTTGATCACGTATTTGCCAATGCGCGTGGTGCCCGAGCGGTCAAACTGGATGGCTGCCAAGTCGCTGGGGTAGGTCGGCAAGATGTAGTAGCCATAAGACGCCGCAGCAAATGCCACGATGTAGCCCGGGGGCACACCAATGGCCAGGCCCACGGGCACCATGGCGCTGATGGCTGCCGCTTGCGAATTCACCAGTTTGGACACCAGCAGCAGGGCAATGGCGTAGGTCCAGGGTTGGGTTTTCACCAGCTCGGTCAGGGCCAGCTTGAGTTCTGGCAGGTGGGCTTCAAACACCGTGTCGGCCATCCAGGCAATACCAAACACGGCCACCACGGCAATCATGCCGGCACGAAACACCTCGGTCTTGCCAATGGTGGAGGCGTCAGTTTTGGTGAACAGGATGATCAGCGCGCCGGCCAGCAACATGAACATCTGGATGGTCAGCACCATGGACAACGGCTTGCCGCCAAAAGCCGGACGCAGGCTGGGAAACGCGCCTAAAGTGGCGACCACAGCGATGGCACCCAAAAAGATCCACATGGCAATCCATTGACCGCGCTCAAGGGTTTTGCCCATCAGTGTGGCGCTCTCGCCGTAGACGATCTGGCGTTGTTGCGGGTCGGCAATGCGTTTTTGGAACTCAACGTCATTGTCCAGGTCTTTGCCGCGAAACCAACTGAAGATACCGATCAGCAGCACACCGGCCAGCGTGGAGGGAATGGTGATCGACAGCACCTGGATGAAGTCAATCACATGCCCATCGACGGGCACCTTGGCCAAAAACGCCACCAGCGCCACCACCGCCACCGACACCGGGCTGGCCAGAATACCCATCTGGCTGGCAATGGAAGATGCCGCCATGGGGCGCTCGGGGCGGATGTTGTTCTTGATGGCGATGTCGTAAATGATCGGCAGCATGGTGTAGACCACGTGGCCGGTGCCGCACAAAATGGTCAGGGTGCAGGTGGTGAATGGCGCCAGAATCGACACGTATTTGGGGTTGCGGCGCAGCACTTTTTCGGCGCCTTTGAGCAACACCTCCAGTCCGCCCGAGGCCTGCAGCGTGGCAGATGCGGCCACCACGGCAATGATGGTCAGCATCACGTCTACCGGCGGCTTGCCAGGGGGCAGGCCAAACACAAACACCATGATGACAAGGCCAATGCCACCCAGCAGCCCAAGGGCCACCCCACCTTTTCTGGCGCCGTAAAACAGGCAAACCAGAATCACGATCAGTTGCAGAACAATATCCATGACGACGTCCTTTTAAGTTTGCCTGACTTTAACTTTGATCAGGGTAAACCCTTGCTTCCCATGGCTCACTTGATTGACCCAAATCAAAAGACTGTGTCTTTTTTAATAATTTTTTAATTATTAAAAGTACAACATCCTTTTGCCACGCCACAGATGCGGCAGCTTCGCCGGGGATAATTCCGCACCATGGAACTCATCACCTTTTTTCTCGACTTCATTTTGCATGTGGACAAACACCTTGAAGCATTCGTTCAAACCTACGGTGCCTGGGTTTATGCCTTGCTGTTTTTGATCATTTTTGTCGAAACCGGCGTGGTTGTTATGCCTTTTTTACCGGGCGACTCTTTGTTGTTCGTGGTGGGGGCCATGTGCGGGGTCGGACTGATGAGTTACCCGGTGGCTTGTGCGGTGTTGCTGGCGGCGGCGGTGTTGGGGGATCAGTGCAACTACACCATCGGGCGGTATTTCGGGCCGAAGGTGTTCAAGTGGGAAAACTCGCGCTTTTTCAACAAGGCGGCATTTGACAGGTCGCACAATTTCTATGAGCGCTATGGGGGCATTACCATCATTGTGGCGCGCTTCATGCCTTTTTTACGCACCTTCGCGCCCTTTGTGGCGGGTGTGTCGGCCATGGGCCGGGCCAAGTTCAGCCTGTACAACGTGGCGGGGGCACTGCTCTGGGTGTTTGGTATTTGCACCGCAGGCTACTTCCTGGGCAGCATGCCCTGGGTCAAGGTGAATCTGGACAAGATTATTTGGGCGATGATCCTCATCCCCGGCGTGGTGGTGCTGGCAGGGGCCTGGCGGTCACGCAAAGAAGCGACCTGATGCGGGTCAAAGCGGGCCCACGGCTGTAAAAAACAGGCGCCTTCGCAGACTAAGGTGATTTCTAAGAATAAATATGCCCAGATGACGCAGGATTTTTGTTCAGCTGCAAGGCGTAAAAATGGGCGTATAGCGAGCTATACAACCGTTTTTGCAACGCAGCAGATGGACAAAAAGA
>JBBQSS010000125.1:0-8622 GCA_038213665.1 Burkholderiales bacterium
TCTACGGCATCATCAACCTCATCAACTTTGCGCACGGGGAAGTGCTGATGGTGGGTGCGCTAACGAGCTGGTCGGTGGTGAGCGTGCTCCAAGGCAGTGGCCTACCCGGCTGGGCGCTGCTGATCATTTCGCTGCTGGCGGCCATGGTGGTGTGTGGGGTATTGAATTTCGCCATTGAGCGCATTGCCTATCGTCCACTGCGAAAAGCACCGCGTTTGGCACCACTGATCACCGCCATGGGCATGTCCTTGTTACTGCAAACCCTGGCCATGATCATTTGGAAACCCAACTACAAACCCTTCCCGATCTTGTTGCCCAGTGATCCGCTGGACATTGCGGGCGCGGTGATCACACCGACGCAGATCTTGATTCTGGTGGTGACCAGCCTCACCCTGGGCGGGCTGATGGTGTTGGTACACAAGACCAAATTGGGGCGCGCGAAGCGCGCCACCGCAGAGAACCCTACGGTGGCGGCCCTCATGGGAGTGAAGCCCGATCGTGTGATCTCTGCCACCTTCGTGATCGGTGCTGTGTTGGCCGCATTGGCGGGGGTGATGATGGCCGCAAATTACGGCACGGTGCAGCACACCATGGGTTTCATGCCCGGTCTTAAAGCATTCACCGCCGCCGTGTTTGGCGGCATTGGCAACCTCGCCGGTGCCGTGGTCGGTGGCATTTTGCTGGGCCTGATCGAGTCGCTGGGCGCGGGCTACATCGGCACCCACACTGGGGGCGTGCTGGGCAGACATTACTCTGACATTTTTGCGTTCATTGTGTTGATCATTGTGCTGACCCTGCGGCCCTCGGGCCTGCTGGGTGAGCGGGTGGCGGATCGCGCTTGATGGCGTCAATCAACTGAAGGACAGAACATGAAACAAAAACAAATCATCGTTTTTCTGCTGGCCGCCGTGGGCCTGCTGGTTGCACCGCTGTTGTTGCAGACCTTTGGCAACGCCTGGGTGCGCATTGCCGACATGGCGCTGCTGTATGTGCTGTTGGCGCTGGGATTGAACATTGTGGTGGGCTACGCGGGTTTACTGGACCTGGGTTACGTGGCGTTTTTTGCCATTGGCGCATACATGTACGCGCTGTTGGCCTCACCCCACCTGACCGAGACTTTTCCGGCCATTGCCGCGATGTTTCCCAACGGCCTGCACACCCCAATCTGGCTGATCATTCCGGCGGCGGCTGGCCTGGCGGGGTTTTTCGGCGTGCTGCTGGGGGCGCCCACCTTGCGCCTGCGGGGTGATTACCTGGCCATCGTGACGCTGGGCTTTGGTGAAATCATCCGCGTGTTCCTGAATAACCTGGACCACCCGGTCAACATCACCAACGGCCCCAAAGGCATGGGCGAGATTGATTCGCTGACATTTTTTGGCACCAGTTTTGGCAAAACCTTGAGCGTTGCCGGGTTCGAGATCCCGTCGGTCACCCTGTACTACTACCTGTTTCTGGTGCTGGTGGTGTGCAGCGTGGTCATTTCGCACCGCCTGCAACTGTCGCGCGTGGGTCGGGCCTGGATGGCGATTCGTGAAGATGAAATTGCCGCCAAGGCGATGGGCATCAACACCCGCAACCTGAAGTTGCTGGCGTTTGGCATGGGTGCCACCTTTGGTGGTGTCTCAGGGGCCATGTTTGCCTCGTTTCAGGGCTTCATCTCGCCTGAGTCTTTCAGCTTGATGGAATCGATCATGATTGTGGCCATGGTGGTGCTGGGCGGTATTGGCCACCTGCCGGGGGTCATTTTGGGCGCGGTGGCCTTGTCGGCTTTGCCGGAGGTGCTGCGTTATGTGGCGGGACCGCTGCAGGCCCTCACGGGAGGCCGTCTGGACTCGGCTATTTTGCGGCAGTTGCTGATTGCCTTGGCCATGATTGTCATCATGCTGATGCGCCCGCGCGGCCTGTGGCCGTCGCCTGAACACGGCAAGGCCCTGCAGTCCACCAAGCCCTGATGCCATTGACATATCAACCCGACATGTTGTTGCAACGCCATGCCGTGCCAGCGCACTGTCTGCGGTTTCGCGCCTGATGTCGCAGCGATCTGGCAATGGAATCAGCCGGCGCAGACGCCAGCCAAGGTCTCTCAAAGGGCCGCTTTGGCGTGCCCCACTGAACAAGGAATGACATGACAGACACCGTACTCAACGTGGCCGGCGTATCCAAACGCTTTGGCGGCTTGCAGGCCCTGAGCGATGTGGGCATCCAGATCAAGCGTGGCCAGGTCTACGGCCTGATCGGCCCCAACGGCGCGGGCAAAACCACATTTTTCAATGTGCTCACCGGTTTGTACACGCCCGACACCGGCACCTTCGAACTCGCTGGCAAGCCTTACCGGCCCACCGCCGTGCATGAGGTGGCCAAGGCCGGCATTGCGCGCACGTTTCAAAACATCCGCCTGTTTGCCGAGATGACGGCCATCGAAAACGTCATGGTGGGGCGCCATGTGCGCACCCATTCCGGCTTGCTGGGCGCCGTGTTTCGCACCCCCGGTTTCAAGGCCGAGGAAGCCGCCATTGCGGCCAGAGCCATGGAACTGCTGGACTATGTGGGCATTGCCAAGCTGGCGGACTTCAAGGCCCGCACCCTGAGCTATGGCGACCAGCGCCGGCTTGAAATTGCCCGCGCGCTGGCCACCGACCCGCAACTGATTGCGCTGGATGAGCCCGCTGCCGGCATGAACAGCACCGAAAAAGTGCTGCTGCGCGAGTTGATCGACAAGATTCGCAACGACAACCGCACCATTTTGTTGATCGAGCACGACGTCAAGCTGGTCATGGGCCTGTGCGACCGCGTGACCGTGCTGGACTACGGCAAACAAATTGCAGAAGGCACGCCTGCGGACGTGCAGCGCAACGACAAAGTGATTGAAGCCTATCTGGGCACCGGCGGCCACTGATACGGCTTGCGGCACAAGGAAAAAAACAACATGGCAAATATTCTTCTCAAGGTCAAAAGTCTCAAAGTAGCCTACGGCGGCATTCAAGCCGTGAAAGGGGTCGACTTTGAAGTGCACGAGGGCGAACTGGTGTCGCTGATTGGCTCCAACGGGGCGGGCAAAACCACCACCATGAAAGCCATCACCGGCTCATTGCCCATCAGCGATGGGGACATTGAGTACTTGGGCAAAAGCATTCGCGGTCAGGGCCCGTGGGACCTGGTCAAACAGGGGCTGGCGATGGTGCCGGAAGGTCGTGGCGTGTTTACCCGCATGACGATTCTGGAAAACCTGCAGATGGGCGCCTACATTCGTGACGACAAGGCCGACATCCTGGCCGACATCGACAAGGTGTTTGGCATTTTCCCGCGCCTGAAAGAGCGCAAAGACCAACTGGCAGGCACCATGAGCGGTGGCGAGCAGCAAATGCTGGCGATGGGCCGCGCGCTGATGAGCCGCCCCAAGGTGCTGCTGCTCGACGAGCCGTCCATGGGACTGTCGCCGATCATGGTCGACAAAATTTTTGAAGTGGTGCGCGATGTGTATGCGCAAGGCGTGACGGTGTTGCTGGTGGAGCAAAACGCCAGCCGCGCATTGGCCATTGCCGACCGCGGTTATGTGATGGATTCTGGCCTGATCACCATGACCGGCGATGCCAAAACCATGTTGACCGACCCCAAGGTGCGGGCCGCCTACCTGGGTGAGTAATTTATAAGAAAATAGCCTGTAGGCCTTATGTGTAAAGCGTAAGCAGCTATTTAATAAATAGCATTTTTTCGGAGGCCCATGACAGACACAGCAGCGCCAAAACAAAAGCCCGCAGCAACACCGCCACCGCTTGAAAAGCACGCCAACAGTGCCGCTGCTTTCGTACTTTTTACTTCTCTTGGGCACGTTGCTGTCCGGTTTTTTTGCAAATGAGTTGATATTGCTCAAGGCTTTGGGCGTGCCGGGACGGCACAGTAGAACGCATGTTTTCCATCAGCACCATCGACCCCATCGCCCAATCCCACGCCATTTCCCGCGGGCAGCTTCTGTTGCAACGCGGTGTAGATGTGCCTTGGGTTCGTTACATTGAGTCCGGCCGCGTGGCTTTGGGTGTGCTGGAGGGCGAGGTGCTGGAGCACCAAATCGGCATGCTGGAGGGGCCGTGCTGGCTGGATGCAAGTTCAGTCGTGCTGGGTTTGCCGCACCTGGTGGATGCCGTGGCAGACTCGCCGGTGCAGCTGCGCCAGGTCAGCATTGAGGATTTTCGCCAAGGCATGGCCGACATGCCCGAATCGGCCCAGGCGGTGCTCGCTGATGTGGCCATGGCACATCGCAGGCAAACCGAATTTGCCGTGAGCCGCCTGGCCAAAGATGCCGAGGCGCGCTGCGCAGAATGGCTGCTCAGCCATGCGCGTGCCAGTGACCAAGGCGTCATGGCGGTTGAGCTGCAGCAGCGCAAACGCAGCATCGCCGCCCAACTTGGCATTGCGCCCGAGACCTTGTCACGGGTACTGCGCCACTTGCGTGAGCAGAGCCTGATCAGCGGCACCGGCCGGGTGCTCAACCTGGTCAACCCCAACGCACTGCGTTCGCTGGCTGGGGTTTGAGGGTGAGGGTTCAAACACGCGAATGGCCAGCATCAAGGGCGGCTTGCCCCCAGCTTTTGAGTCAAACACGTTGACCCCCGGTGCTGGCCTGCGGCCATGAATTGCCAGCAGGTCGTCCAGGTTGCCGGAGATTTATATAGATAATCAGGCTGTAGCCCTTGTATTGTATGCGCGATTAGCTATAATTATAATAGCAGTTCGATTCCATTCAGATCAACGCCGTGGCAAGGTCGCCATGTGCTGCGCCGGTCATGCTGGTGCCTTATTTGACGGTGGCATTGATATTGCTAGGCCTTGAAAGGTGCGCCAGCCGTTGGCGGTCTGTTGCTTGCCCTTTCTTGCAGGCGCTCATTTTTGAGGCAGATTGCCAGTCAAAATAGCACCCTCTTTGATCAAGCCACACACCACCCATTGCGCCTCCCTTTGCCCTTTCATCTGCCCATGCCCACGCCCCGCCTCGAACTCAGCCGCATCACCAAGCGTTACCCCGGCGTGGTGGCCAACAGCGAGGTGTCATTGACGGTCATGCCGGGGCAAACCCATGCGGTGCTGGGCGAAAACGGTGCAGGCAAATCCACCTTGATGAAAATCATTTTTGGTGCGGTCAAGCCCGACGAGGGCACGGTGTTGGTCAACGGGCAGGTGGTTCACATCAAGAACCCACAAGAGGCGCGCGCACTGGGCATCAGCATGGTGTTTCAGCATTTCAGCCTGTTTGACACCCTCACCGTGGCCGAGAACGTGTGGCTGGGTTTGGGCAAAAACCTGAGCCTGCAACAAGTCACCCAGCGCATTGCGGCCAAAGCCATTGAATATGGCTTGGACATTGACCCGCTGCGCCCGGTGCACACCTTGAGCGTGGGGGAGATGCAGCGGGTAGAAATCATCCGCGCCTTGCTGACCCACCCGCAGTTGCTGATTCTGGACGAGCCCACATCGGTGCTGACGCCGCAGGCGGTTGACAAACTCTTTGTGGTGCTGAAGAAACTCGCCTCTGAGGGCTGCAGCATTTTGTACATCAGCCACAAGCTGCATGAAATCCGCGCGCTTTGCAACGCCTGCACAGTGTTGCGCGGTGGCAAGGTGACTGGGGTGTGTGACCCGTCGCAGGAAAGCAATGCGTCCTTGTCCAAACTGATGATTGGTGCCGAGCCGCCGCAGTTGACGCACCGTGCACAAAAACCCGGTGCCGCCGTGTTGACGCTGCACAACCTGATCTTGCCGCGTGAAGACCAATTTGGCGTGGCCATTGAAGGCATCAGCCTGCAGGTGCGCGCCGGCGAGGTAGTGGGTATTGCCGGGGTCTCGGGCAACGGACAAAAAGAGCTGCTGTATGCGCTCTCGGGTGAAGACGTGCGAGCCAAGCCGGGCACCATCCAGATCGGGGCGGTAGACGCGTCAAGCCTGCACCCGGGGCAGCGGCGTCGGCTGGGCCTGCATTTTGTGCCGGAAGAACGCCTGGGGCGCGGCGCAGTGCCCACGCTCAGTCTGGCGCACAACCTGCTGTTGACGCGCCAGGAAGCCATTGCTTTCCCCCGCGTGGGCGGTGGCTGGATTCGCGTCAAACAGCTCGAACGCCACGCCGCCGGCATCATTGCCCGCTTCAAGGTGAAGGCCGGTGGCCCGGGTTCGCTGGCCAGGTCACTGTCGGGTGGCAATTTGCAAAAATTCATTGTGGGTCGCGAGATTGATGCGCATCCCAAGTTGTTCATCGTGTCGCAGCCTACCTGGGGTGTCGATGTGGGCGCAGCGGCACAAATCCGGGGCGCCATTTTGGCGCTGCGGGATGTCGGCTGTGCGGTGCTTGTGGTCAGTGAAGAGCTGGACGAATTGTTTGAAGTGTCCGACCGCCTGCACGTGATCTCCCGGGGCCAGCTGTCGCCCTCGGTGCCGATTGCCGAGGCCACCCTTGCGCAAATAGGCGAGTGGATGAGCGGGCTGTGGGACGATGACGTGCAACAGCATTTGGCTGAACTCGAAGGCGCTGACACGGTGGCTTTTGTCAGCCAGGCAGGAGACCAACATGCTCAAGCTTGAAGCCCGCCCTGAGCCGTCCAAAGTCTGGACCTATGGCTCGCCTGCGCTGGCGCTGCTGATCACCGTGATGATTGGCACACTGATGTTCAGCGCCCTGGGCAAAGACCCGCTCAAAGGCCTTGAGATGTTTTTCTGGCAACCCATCCACAACGCCTACGCCTTGGGCGAACTGATGGTCAAGGCCACGCCGCTGCTGATCATCGCGCTGGGGCTGGCGGTGTGTTTCAGGTCTAACGTGTGGAACATCGGGGCAGAAGGGCAGTACATCATCGGCGCGATTTTTGCCGGCGGCGTGGCGCTGCTGGCGCAGGCGGGCGGCAGCCGCTGGATTGTGTTGCCCATCCTTCTGGCGGGCGTGCTGGGCGGCATGCTCTGGGCCAGCCTGACGGCGCTGCTGCGTGACCGTTTTCATGCAAATGAGATTCTGGTGAGCCTGATGCTGGTGTATGTGGCGGTGCAGGTGCTGAGTTATCTGGTGGGCGGCCCATGGAAAGACCCGGGTGGCTACAACTTTCCGCAAACCAAAACCTTTGAAGCAGTCACGCGTATTCCGCGCCTGTTTGAGGGCTCACGCGTGAGCATTGGCGCGCTGCTGGCGCTGCTCAGTGTGGCGGGCTTGTGGGTGTTTTTGTTTCGCACCCGCGCCGGCTTTGCCTTGCAGGTGGGCGGGCTGGCGCCGGCAGCCGCGCGTTACGCCGGGTTTTCCTCGCGCCGGGCGCTGTGGACGGCGCTGCTGATTTCAGGTGGCGCAGCGGGCTTGGCCGGTGCGCTGGAGGTGGCCGGGCCGATTGGCCAGCTCACGCCTTATGTGCCTGCGGGTTACGGCTTTGCCGCCATCATCGTGGCCTTTGTCGGGCGTCTGCACCCGGTGGGCATGGTGTTTTCCGCCCTTTTGATGAGCATGTTTTACATCGGCGGCGAGATGGCGCAATCGCGCCTGGGGCTCACCAAATCGCTCACCGGGGTGTTTCAGGGGCTGTTGTTGTTCAGCTTGTTGGCCTGTGACACGCTGGTCAATTACCGCCTGACGTGGCAAAAGACGGGAGGTCGGTGATGGAATCTTATGCACTGCTGCTGGCAGCCACGCTCAACGCGGGCACGGTGCTGGCCATTGCCTCGCTGGGCTTGCTGGTCAATGAAAAGGTCGGCATCGTGAATCTGGGTGCCGAAGGCATGATGCTGTGCGCGGCCATTGCCGGCTTTGCCACGGTGGTGAGCACCGGCAATGACTGGTTGGGCTTTGCGGCGGGTATGGGAGCGGGTGCCTTGCTGGCGGCCATTTTTGGCGTGCTGGTGATCTGGCTCAACACCAACCAGTACGCCACCGGCTTGGCGCTCACCTTGTTTGGTACGGGTTTTTCGGCCTTTGTTGGCACCACTTTTGTGCAGGCCAAAATTCCCGAGCGCAGCAGTTTTGCTGTGCCCTATTTGTCGGACATTCCCTGGTTTGGCCCGGCCCTGTTTCGTCACCATCCCTTGGTGTATCTGACCATGGTGCTGGCGCTGGCGCTCATTTGGTTCATGTACCGCACCCGCAGCGGTCTGGTGATGCGCAGTGTGGGTGAAAGCCCTGAGTCTGCGCATGCCTTGGGTTACCCGGTGCGCCGCATCCGGCTGCTGGCGGTGGTAGCCGGTGGTGCGCTGTGTGGTCTGGCCGGGGCTTACCTGTCCGTCATTTACACGCCGTTGTGGGTCGAAGGCATGGTGGCGGGCAAGGGCTGGATTGCGTTGGCCCTGACCACCTTTGCCACTTGGCGACCCGCACGGGTGTTGTTGGGAGCCTATTTGTTTGGCGGTGTCACCATGCTGCAGTTTCATTTGCAGGGCATGAGCGTGGACGTGCCTGCTCAGTTTTTGTCAATGCTGCCTTATGTGGCGACCATTGTGGTGCTGGCGCTGATCTCGCGCAACCCACAGTGGATTCGCATCAACATGCCCGCCAGCCTGGGCAAGCCGTTTTACCCTGGCACCTGAATTGTTCAGGCTTATCATTCTATTTTTACCGTTGTTCAACCCATTTCTTGAGAAGGAATTTACATGACTGACTTGCAAAAA
>JBBQSS010000126.1:0-8527 GCA_038213665.1 Burkholderiales bacterium
ATACCCGTCTGACTTGTCTTTTTGTCCATCTGCTGCGTTGCAAAAACGGTTGTATAGCTCGCTATACGCCCATTTTTACGCCTTGCAGCTGAACAAAAATCCTGCGTCATCTGGGCATATTTATTCTTGGAAATCACCTAAGTTCTGCAGCGAACAGACTCGTTTGACTGGAACGCCCACCATCCTCGAACTATGATTTAGCGGATAGTAAATTTACTTGCGCGCCGGCGGCACATCGGTGCAGCTGCCATGCGCCACTTCTGCCGCCATGCCAATGCTCTTCCCCAGCGTGGGATGCGGGTGAATGGTCTTGCCAATGTCGATGGCATCCGCGCCCATTGGCAATGGCGCGCCCTGACGCATTCCAGGGGAACAGGCCTTTATGGGTTGGCCGACGACGTCGTCGAAGGCGAAGATGTGACTCACGTTGGTGCGCATCTGGATGTCGACGTTGATGAAGCCGCGGTCGGTGACGGCCACGCCGGCCTTCCCTGCGCTAACTTTCTTGCCATTGGGTGTGCGGCCGCCGCGACAGGTGCTACTTAAACCGTAGCTACCTGCGCTTTATTTACCTTGAATACAGGCATATTTGATGCTGAAGAAGATGCTGAAGAAGATGCTGAAGAAGCTGCAAGCACAGAGGCAGTGACGGGCAAGGTGCCAGCCGCTGCGGCGCTGCCTTCCAGAATGGCCAGCAAGTCACCAATTTTGACCTTGTCACCGAGCTTGACCCTGAGCTCTTTGATCACGCCCGCCACGCTGGAGGGGATTTCCATCGACGCTTTGACGGATTCGACGGTGATCAGGCTTGCCTACACACCCTGGGCGCTCACCCGCCACACCACGTTGCCCACATCGTCCGCCACCAACAGCGCACCTTGTTTGTCCAGCGCGACACCCACGGGCCGACCGTACGCCTTGCCGTCCTGGCTGAGAAAGCCGGTCAGCACATCCACCGGGTCACCGGCAGGCTGGCCACTTGTGAAGGGGACAAAAATCACTTTGTAGCCGCTGTGTGGTCGGCGGTTCCAGGAGCCGTGCTGGCCAATGAACATACCGCTGGCAAAGGCCTGCCCGAGCGTGTTGCCGCTAGCAGACGCCAGCCCGAGTGACGCGGTGTGCCCGCCCAGTGCGTAGTCTGGCGCAATGGCCTGCGCCACCAGATCAGGGCGCTGCGGCGTGACCCGCGTGTCCAGATGCTGGCCGAAGTAGCTGTACGGCCAGCCGTAAAAGCCGCCGTCGCGCACCGAGGTCAAAAAGTCGGGCACCAGGTTGTCACCGAGTTCGTCGCGTTCATTCACCACCGTCCACAAAGCCGCCGTTTCAGGCGCCCAGGCCCTGCCGTTGGGGTTGCGCAGGCCGGTGGCAAAAAGGCGGTGGCTGCCGGTGCTGGCATCCACCTCCCAGATGGCGGCGCGCTCGGCCTCTGCGACCATGCCGCGTTCAGCCACATTGCTGTTGGAGCCCACGGTGACATACAACTTGCTGCCGTCGCTGCTGGCAATCAGGTTTTTGGTCCAGTGGTGATTGATCGGGCCGGCCGGCAAATCAACCAGCTTGGTGCCCGCCGCATGAATTTGTGTGGCGCCGTCGGTGTACGGAAAACTCAGCACCGCATCAGAGTTGGCCACATACAGGGTGTGCCCAATTAGCGCCATGCCAAAGGGCGAGTTCAGCCCGTCCAGCAGCACCGAGCGTAAATCAGCCACACCGTCGCCATTGCTGTCGCGTAACAAGGTGATGCGGTTGGCACTGGGCACGCTGGCACCGGCGCGCTGCATCACCAGCCCCATGACCCAGCCTTTGATGCCTTTGGCGTCGTCTGGTTTGGGTGGCGCGTTGGTTTCGGCCACCAGCACATCGCCATTGGGCAGCACATACAACCAGCGCGGGTGATCCAGACCACTGGCAAAAGCCGCCACCCGTGTACCGGGCGCGGGCGTGGGCGCATTGCCTGCGGGCCAGCCCATGGCGGGCGCGATGTTCACTGTGGGAATCAACGCATGTTCAGGCGCTGGCAGCGTGGGCTGCGCACCAAAACCCACCTCGGCGCTGTGGGCAGGTGTCTGGCTGCAGACAAGCACGGCGGCCAACAGAACGGTGGCTGACTGGGTCAGTCTGGGCAACGCCAGAGGCTGCGAAGAGGCAAGAGTTGTCATTGAATAGGCTCCTGAAACGGATGGGGGTGGCGATCATTTGACGGGCACACCGACCATCTGGCGCGCGTCCACCCAGGCGTCAAACTGGTCGGCGCTCACCGTGCCCAGTGCCAGCGCGGCCTCACGCAAGGTGGTGCCGTGGCTTTGGGCCTGCTTTGCAATGGCGGCAGCGCGGTCGTAGCCAATGTGCGGTGCCAGCGCTGTGACCAGCATCAGTGAGCTGTGCACCAGCGCGTCCACCCGCGCCTGGTTGACCGTGATCCCCACCACACAAAACCGGGAGAAACTGCGCATGGCGTCAGCCAGCAGGCGCAGGCTGTCGAGCGTGTTCAGGGCGATCAGCGGTTTGTACACATTGAGCTCAAACTGGCCTTGGCTGGCGGCAACACTGATGGCCACGTCATGCCCCAGCACCTGGGCGCACACCATGGTCAGCGCCTCTACTTGGGTCGGGTTCACCTTGCCGGGCATGATCGAGCTGCCGGGCTCGTTTTGCGGCAGCGTCAGCTCGCCCAGCCCGGCGCGTGGCCCGCTGGCCATCAGGCGGATGTCGTTGCCGATTTTGGTCAGCGCCAGCGCCAGCATCTTCAAGCTGGCATGCAAGGCCACCAGCGCCTCATGGCCGGCCATGGCGGCAAACAGGTTGCTGGCCTGGCGCAAGGGCAAGCCCAGCTGCCTGGCCAGCGTGGCGCACACCCGGGCGCCAAATTCCGGATGGGTGTTGATGCCGGTGCCCACCGCCGTGCCGCCCATCGCCAGCGCGTGCACCGCACCCAGCGCAAACTGCAGGCTGTCCTGGCAAAGCTGCAGCTGCGCCGCGTAGCCACCCAGCTCCTGGCCGAAGGTGACCGGTGTCGCGTCTTGCAGATGGGTGCGGCCGATTTTCACCACTGACGAACAGGCCACCGCTTGGGCCACCAACGCGGCGTGCAATTCGTCCAGGGCGGGCAGCAACTGCTGCTGAGTAGACAAGGCCACGGCAATGTGCATGGCGCTGGGAAACACATCGTTGGAAGACTGGCCCAGGTTGACGTCGTCATTGGGGTGCACCGGCTCGCCGCTGGCTGTCCTCTGCACCAAAGCCTGCGTGGCCAGCGTGGCAATCACCTCGTTGACATTCATGTTGCTTTGGGTGCCGGAGCCGGTTTGCCATGCTGAGAGCGGAAACTGGGCATCAAACTCGCCGCTGGCCACCTGCTCTGCCGCATGGCAAATAGCTTGTGCCTTGAGCGGGTCTTGCAACTGCAGATCGCGGTTGACGTGGGCAGCAGCCCACTTGATCCAGGCCAGGGCGTGGATGATGCCCAGCGGCATCTTTTGCGCACCAATCGCAAAAAAATGCAGGCTGCGGGCGGTTTGAGCGCCCCACAACACACCTGCTGGCACACTGACCGTGCCAAAGCTGTCTGATACGCTGCGCGCCTGGGCGTGGTCAGGAACAACGAGCGCGGGTGGCGGGCTGGCTGGCTGCATGGTGGAAACCCTTTCATGACAAGGCATGATCCTAAAGCGCACCTGACGCATCAAATGTTCGCCAGCACACACAAACTGCAAGTCTGCGTCCTTGAAACGCCTTGCCAGCGGATGCGCATGAGCCCGGCGAAGGTGCGCTAACGCACGGTCATCGCGCACAGTTGCGGCGCAAACTGTTCTTCTTTTTTGGAGAAAAACATGACCCAGTTTCACATCGCCGTCATTGTTGGCAGCCTACGCCAGGATTCATTCAACAAAAAACTCGCCACCGCGCTGGCCAAACTGGCCCCGGATGATTTCACCTTCAAACAAGTCCAGATTGGCGAACTGCCGCTGTACAACCAGGACGACGACGCGCACCAAGCAGCGCCGGTGCTGCAACTCAAGTCAGACATCAAGGCCGCGCACGGGCTGCTGTTTGTCACGCCGGAATACAACCGCTCGATACCTGGCGTGCTCAAAAACGCCTTGGACCATGCCTCTCGCCCGTATGGCGACAGCGCTTGGGCAGGCAAACCGGCGGGGATGGTGGGGGTGTCGGTGGGCGCCATCGGCACTGCCATGGCGCAGCAGCACCTGCGCAATATCCTGGCCTACCTGAACGTGCCCACCCTGGGCCAGCCCGAGGCCTTTATCCAGGCCAAGGACGGTCTGTTTGACAAAGACGGAGGGATCGGCGAGGGCAGCAAAAAATTCCTGCAAGGCTGGATGGACCTGTACGTGGCCTGGGTCAGGCAACACGCGGCCTGATCATGACAACCTTTGGAGACAGCAATATGAACACCACCCTACCCCACTTTGGCGCGTTGTTTGCGCAACTAGGCCTGCCCGACGATGACCAGAGCATTGCGGAGTTTTTGGTCAACCATAGGTCGATGGCGCACGACATGCGGCTGCCCGATGCGCCTTACTGGAGCGCCTCACAAGCCGCGTTTTTGCAGGAAGCTTTGAGCCAGGACGCAGAATGGGCGGTCGTGGTGGACCAACTCAGCAAAGCGCTGCAGGGCCCGGAAGCAACACTGCCGTAACACCGCGCACTGGCAACACGCACTTGTGGCCAGCAGGAACCGAGGCCGACCAGGCACTGGCACGGGCCCTGGCCACGGCAGGCTAACGCGTCATCGCCTACGACAGGCGGGGTTTTGGCCGATCTTCCCAACCGTGGAATGGCTATCTGCTCTGTCAAGCACGGCACATAGCGCCAACTGTTATCGACAACCTCCTATATTGACTTAGACAAATAAGGGGCTTTTGGAGATTTTTGGAGATTTTTGGAGACAAATGTTAAATTTGCCTTAGACAGTATTTCTATCAAATCAACCCTCCGTCAAGCTGTTCAAGTTTGTACATGCCCGAAAACACCTCGCCAGTGCCACCTGCGACGCCACCTGCGACGCCACATCAAACACTGGCCAGCATTGCCAGTGTGGCGCAGGACACAGGGCTGTCCAAAGACACGCTGCGGGTGTAGGAGCGGCGTTATGGATTTCCTCAACCCTTGCGCGACGCTTTGGGTGAGCGCGCTTACCCCCCCGAACAGGTAGTGCGCTTGCACTTGGTCCGGCATCTGCTGCAAAGCGGCCAACGGCCGCGCCATGTTGTCCCCCTTGAGTTGCCTGCGCTACAGAACTTGCTGCGAGACAGCGCGCCGGACTCAGTCATCACGCACCCAGGCAACGGCGAATTGCAAGCCTGCTGGGAACTGCTTGCACAGCATGACATGAACGGGCTGCGCCAGAAGCTCAACCAGGCGGCATTGCAGCGCGGACTGCTTGGCTGTGTGCAGGAGTTGATCGGCCCGCTCAACGCGCTGGTGGGCCAAGCCTGGGTGCGCGGCGATATTCAAATTTTTGAAGAACACCTGTACACCGAATGCGTGACCATTTTTTTACGCAGTGCACTCGAAAGGGTGGCGCGCGATGTCAAGAAATCCCCGCCGCGTGTTCTTCTCACCACCGTCCCCAAAGAGCCGCATGGCTTGGGTTTGCTGATGGCAGAAACCGTGTTCGCGGTGGAGGCTTGTGACTGCCGTTCGTTGGGCGTGCAAACACCGCTGGCAGACATCGTGCGGGCCGCCGCGTCGCAAGGTGCCCACCTTGTGGCCCTGAGTTTCAGCGCAAGCCTGAAACCCTCCTACGTGCTGCAAACCTTGCAGGAATTGCGAAGCCAGTTGCCTGCTGAAGTGTGGATCTGGGCCGGTGGGAGCAACCGAGCGCTGAGCCACATCGACCTTGCCGGCGTGGTGGCCATGCAGCGTTTGGAGGATATGGCGGGGCTGCTCGCGCTGTGGCGTAGGCATCAGCAGGTTGATTCGACTGCTGACGAAAGGGCCACCAATGCCATTTGATGTATTGCCCCCAAGAGCCAAGCCAACCATAGCCTGTGGTGGCCAGCATGTTGTTTCAAGGTTCTCCGGGTTTGCAGTCAAAACGCTGAGCGACGCCAACCCACGGTTTGAAAATTTCGTCAATCACGTCAGCTTTTAACAAACTCAAGAAGGGTACTTCCATGGCTTTCCTCACCAACCTGAAAATTCGTACCCGTTTAGGACTGGCCTTTGGGCTTGTGCTGGCCTTGCTGGTGGCAGCCATTGCCATTGGGCTGAGTCAAATAGCCAGCATCAATGCCGCATTGGTCACCATCGTCGACGGCAATAACGTCAAGATGGATGCAACAAACGACTTGCGCGATGCACAACGCCGGGTGGCGATCAGCACCCGCAACATCATCTTGAAGTCGGATGCGGCCGAAATGGCCGAGCAAAAGAAACTGGTAGACAAAGCCCGCGAAGACTACCAGGCGGCTTCAAAAATCCTGAATGATCTGGTCAAACTCGAGGTGGGCAAGGCCATATTGGCAAAGGTCAACGCTGCCAGCGTCGAGACTTTTCCGATGATGGAAGAAGCCATGAGACTGGGATTGGAGAACAAGGCCCAAGAGGCAACTGACCAACTTATAAAAACGGTTGCCCCGGCGGCCAGCCGCTGGCAAGCGGCGTTGAACGAAATGGTTGTCCACCAACAGGCGAACAATGCCACCGCAAAGCAAGAGGCTGCAAACGACTACGCCACGGCGAGCCTGATGTTGATTGTGCTGGGTGCCTTAGCGGTTGTACTGGGCTTGGTGAGCGCCTGGCTAACCACTCGCTCCATTACCGGCCCCATCGCGACCGCCGTGCAAGCGGCGCAAGCGGTTGCTGCGGGTGACATGACCACGCGCATTGACATCACCAGTACCGACGAAACCGGGCAGCTTCTGCAAGCCCTCTCCAGCATGCAAGCCAGCCTCAGCAATGTGGTGAGCTCCGTGCGCCAGGGCTCTGAAGGCCTTGCCACCGCCAGCGTCGAAATTGCCCAGGGCAACAACGACCTGAGTGCCCGCACCGAGCAACAAGCCAGCGCGCTGGAAGAAACCGCCGCCAGCATGGAAGAACTCAGCGCCACCGTCAAACAAAATGCCGATAGCGCGCGCCAAGCCAACCAGCTGGCCATGAGTGCGTCCTCGGTGGCAGTGCAAGGTGGCGTGGTGGTCCACCAAGTGGTCGAGACCATGAAGGGCATCAACGACGCCAGCCGCAAAATCGCGGACATCATCAGCGTGATTGACGGGATTGCCTTTCAAACCAACATCTTGGCACTCAATGCCGCTGTCGAAGCAGCCCGAGCCGGTGAACAAGGGCGTGGCTTTGCGGTCGTCGCATCTGAAGTACGGTCTTTGGCCGGTCGCTCAGCCGAAGCCGCAAAGGAGATCAAGAGCCTCATCAACGCCAGCGTGGAGCGGGTGGACCACGGCACGGCCTTGGTGGACCAAGCCGGCAGCACCATGACCGAGGTGGTCAGCAGCATCAAGCGCGTGACCGACCTGATGGGCGAGATCAGCGCCGCCAGCAACGAACAAGCGGCGGGCGTAAGCCAGGTGGGTGAAGCCGTGACCCAGATGGACCAAGTCACCCAGCAAAATGCGGCTTTGGTGGAAGAAATGGCCGCAGCGGCCAGCAGTCTCAAGGGCCAGGCGCAAGACCTGGTTCAGTTGGTGGCGGTTTTCAATCTGGGCTCCGATGGCAGCGCACCGAAGCGAGCATCCCAAAGTCAGCGTGCCCCGACCGCATTTCAACGCTCGGTCGCGCCCAAGACCCCTGCACCACGCCTGGCCGCGAAGGCAGCACCCAAGTCTGCTGCACTGCGACCCGCGTTGGCCAGGCCAGCCACTGCGGTGCCCAAAGCCACGGCGACGGCGAAAGCGGCCCACGCTGGCGCCGATGACGATTGGGAAACGTTTTAAGGATCGCCGCATCGGTTTGACTGGTCTGTCCGAAGCGCCAATCAGTGCGCTACGCCACGCTTGGGCGCAAGGCGAATAAACAGGGGCTAAACCATCACCCGGCAACCGGAGCAACGCTCACTTGGGCCACCTCGGGCGCTAAAGGGTTTGCCAGGCGGGCGGCGCGTCATAGCGAGACGGCGTGAAGCAGGGTCATGGGCATTTAATGTTGAGAGCAAAATGGCTGGTAGCCCCTGAAAATAGAGCGCATCAAGCTATAAATACAAGAGCAAATCGGAGGCTTGCGGTAGGCGGTAAAATTATTGTGCCAAATTGGCTTGTAGCCCTTATAAAATAAGCGCGATAAGCTATTAAAACTATAGCATAAAAACCCCATGGACCTCTTTGACGACCTGCCCCCGCTGACCGCGCTGACGCCCATCGCGCCCGGCGCGGTGCTGCTGCACGGCTTAGCCCGCGAAGGTGCTGCCGCGCTGCTGCAAGCCGTCGAGTCCGTCCTGCAGCAAGCCCCCTTGCGCCAGATGCAAACCCCTGGCGGCTACACCATGTCGGTGGCCATGAGCAACTGCGGCCCGCTGGGCTGGGTGTCAAGCGCCAGCGGCTACCGCTACGCG
>JBBQSS010000127.1:0-8440 GCA_038213665.1 Burkholderiales bacterium
CTGATGCCAACAAACCCACCGTTCAGCGCGTCCGCAAGGTAGCCGCGCCAGCCGCTGCAGCAGCTGACGGTAAAGGAGAATAACTATGTTGCAACCCGCTCGTCGCAAGTACCGCAAAGAGCAAAAAGGCCGTAACACCGGTATCGCAACCCGGGGTAGCTCGGTAGCGTTTGGTGATTTTGGTCTTAAATGTATAGACCGCGGCCGTTTAACAGCCCGCCAGATCGAAGCGGCACGTCGTGCTGTTTCCCGTCACGTCAAACGCGGCGGTCGTATCTGGATCCGGGTGTTCCCTGACAAACCTATTTCCCAAAAGCCTGCTGAAGTGCGTATGGGTAACGGTAAAGGTAACCCTGAGTACTACGTGGCCGAGATTCAGCCCGGCAAGATCGTGTTTGAAATTGTCGGTGTGTCTGAAGAGCTCGCTCGCGAAGCGTTTCGTTTGGCCGCTGCCAAGCTGCCGCTGCGCACGACCTTCGTGTCACGCATGATTGGTCAGTGATCAGGAGCAAATGATATGAAAACGACTGAATTGCGCCAAAAAGACGTGGCCGGTTTGCAGGCTGAAGTCAAAGAGTTGCAAAGAGCACACTTTGGCATGCGCATGCAAAAAGCCACCCAACAACTCAACAACACAGCTGCACTGCGCGTTGCGCGCCGTGACATTGCTCGCGCCAAGACCATTTTGGTCGAAAAGCAAGCAGCTGATCAAACCGCTAAATAAGGAGCGAAAAATGACGGAAGCTAAAATATCCCTCAAGCGTACCTTGATTGGCAAGGTGGTCAGCGACAAGCGTACCAAGACTGTGACGGTTCTGATTGAGCGTCGTGTCAAACACGAGCTCTATGGCAAGATCGTTGGCAAGTCCAGCAAGTACCACGCCCATGATGAAAATGGCGAGTATAAGCTGGGTGATGTCATTGAGATTACCGAAAGCCGCCCAATTTCCAAGACAAAAAACTGGGTAGCCACCCGGTTGGTACAAAAAGCCTCTTTGGTTTAAGACTAACGAACGGCTGCTGGGCAGCATGATTGAAAGCGGCTCACAATGTGAGCCGCTTTTGTTTGTTTATTTGTTTTTACTAATTTGGAGTTTGACATGATTAAAGTTGGCGATAAGCTACCGGCCGTTACCCTGATGCAATACCACGAGCTTGAGGGTGGTGGCTGTAGCATGGGCCCTAATCCCGTGGATGTGAGTGCGGCCAGCGCAGGCAAGACCATCGCTTTGTTTGCCTTGCCAGGCGCATTCACCCCCACGTGCTCGGCCAAGCATGTGCCAGGCTATGTTGATAACCATGAGGCGTTCAAAGCCGCTGGTGTGGATGAAATCTGGTGTGTCAGCGTCAATGATGCATTCGTGATGGGTGCCTGGGCCCGAGATCAGAAGACGGGTGACAAAGTCCGCATGCTGGCTGACGGTGACGCTGTATTTGCCAAAGCCACAGGCCTGACGTTGGACTTGACCGGAAAAGGCATGGGCTTGCGCAGCAACCGCTACTCGATGGTGGTTAAAAACGGCATCGTGACGACTTTGAACGTCGAAGGCCCAGGAAAATTCGAAGTAAGCGACGCAGCCACCTTGTTGGCCCAGGTAAAAGCCTGAATGTAGTCAGGTGGTGCTGTGTTGGCCATGGCTGACACATCATCATGGCATCACTCATGCCCTCTTCAGGATATTCCGAAGAGGGCATTCTTGTTGGTTTCTCAAATTAACCAAGCCAGGTCACGGTGCCTGCAACAAGCAAGGCACACACCAGAAAAATAGCCGCGGCCCTCAGTCGGTCGGCCAAAGTGTCACTGGCGCTGTTGGCTGTAAAGGCGAGTGTTTTGTCTCCATGCAGCATAGGGCGAACCAGGTTTTCTCCGCTTTTGAAGAAGTAGAAGCCGATGGCGCCAAGATGCAAGGCCACCAGGACCAGCAGCGCCAGCTTGCCAATTTCTTTGTGATAGTAGGTGGCGTAGCTCACCCATTCGGACGATACAAAGCGCGTCAAAGGGCCAGCTGCAGCGATTTCATCGTCGCTCATCAGGCCGGAGACGACCTGAAACGCCAAAAGGGCGAGCATGGCAAACACTGACAGTGCCCCTAAAGGGTTGTGCCCCACTTGTTGGTTCGGTGCACCGTTTCCGCGCAGGTAACGCCAAATTTGTATGGGTGCGTAGATAAAAGTAGCAAAGCGCGACCAGTAACCCCCTTGGAACCCCCAAACCAGGCGAAACAGCAACAAGGTCAACACCCCGTAGCCAAAGCGGAAATGCCAGACCATGGCTGCCCCGCCTATTTGGGAGGAGACCACCAAGCCCGCAAAACATGTGACCAGCGCCCAATGGAATAAACGTGTGGGGGCGTCCCATACGCGAACGATTTCTGTCATAAAAACACCTAAAACAGTCCCAATAGACGGACATTGCCAAATACTTATACACTCTGGCGCCAATTTAGTTCAAGTCTAACCACGAAAGGTCGCCCATGAAAAAACTCCTCTCTTTGCTTCTTGCCGGTGCTGCAATCACTCTGGCATTGCCTGCTTCGGCTCAATTTGCCAAGGCGGAAGATGCGGTCAAATACCGCAAAAATGCACTCTTTGTGATGGGACAGAACTTTACCCGGGTTGCAAACATGGCTTCGGGTAAGGCGCCTTTTGATGCCAATGTCGCGGCTGAGAGTGCCGCCGTGGCCGAGTTTGTCGCCAAATTGCCTTGGGCGGGGTTTGGTCCGGGCACGGACAAGGGAGACACCAAGGCCAAGTCTGAGATATGGACTGACAAGGCTAAGTTTGATGACTACGCCAACAAAATGCAGGCAGAAATGACAAAATTGTCGGCAGCGGCCAAATCCGGCAACCTGGACAACATCAAAGTTGCGGTCAACGCCACGGGTGGCACCTGCAAGTCGTGCCACGACGATTTTCGCGCCAAATAAATCGTCAATCGGATAGCGCCCCTCGCACCGAAGCACCACCGCCTCAAACACGAGGCGAAAATACCCTCACTGGGGTGAAGCCTCGGTAACTGGCAAAGACCCTCGTCGGTTTTCATTTCATGATCAGCAAAGACGAGAGAAATTGCGCCAAGAGCCGGTGGTTGCCGACAGCGCGGGGAAGTCAAAAGTCTTTGGTGCATTCCAGCGGTGGTTTGGTGCCGTCGAAAGAAACCACGTCAGAACGTTGTGCGGCATGATTTGCAGAGCGGGCGATCATTCAACGCCATAATCGACGACCTGTATCTTTCGCAATCACCAACTCGTGGTGTCAGCACGGCTATGGATCGTAGAACACTATGAATATTGGTATTTTTATCATCGCTCACGCACCCTTGGCCAGCGCTTTGCGACAGTGTGGAGAGCATGTTTTTCCTGACGTTGCCATTGCTGCGCTGGACGTGCAGCCGAACATGCCTGCCGATGAGTCGCTGGCCGCTGCCCGCATGACGCTCGACCTGCTCAAAACTGAGCGCACGCTGGTGTTGACGGACATGTTTGGGGCCACGCCCTGCAACGTCGCGCAGAAACTGGTGGATGGTGTGAACACCCGCCTGGTAGCCGGTGTCAACCTGCCGATGCTGCTGCGCGCAGTGACTTACCGAAATGAGTCCATGGATGCCTTGGTCGCGCGGGTCCTGGCAGGCGGCACCCAAGGTGTCATGCAAGTGGCGGTGACCGCGCCGCAAAATCAGCAACGAAAACCAAATGATCAAAACCACGACGACCATCAGCAATAAATTAGGGCTGCACGCGCGCGCTTCGGCCAAATTAACCAAGCTTGCGGGCAGTTATCCGTGTGATGTATGGATGTCACGTGGCGAGCGGCGTGTGAACGCCAAAAGCATCATGGGTGTGATGATGCTGGCCGCCGGCATGGGTGCGCAAGTTGAGGTTGAAACCGAGGGTGAAGGCGAACAAGAGGCCATGCAGGCCTTGCTGGCCCTCATCGGCGACAAGTTTGGAGAGGGTGAATGACCTTTTCCATCCACGGCCTGGCGGTGGCTCGTGGCATTGCCATCGGGCGCGCGGTATTGGTGGCATCGAGTCGGCTGGATGTGGCGCATTACTTCATTGAGCCTTCGCAGGTTGAGGTCGAGATCAATCGGGTGCGCGACGGTCGGGATGCCGTGGTTGCGGAGCTTCGCCGCCTGCAAGCCAGCATCGCCCAAATGGGCCCCAAAGAGGCACCGCACGAACTTGCCGCCTTGCTCGATGTCCACTTGATGCTGCTGCAAGATGAAGAGCTTTCCAATGGCGTGCGGCACTGGATCAAGGAACGTCTCTACAACGCCGAGTGGGCACTGACCACCCAGCTTGAGGTCCTGGTGCGTCAGTTTGACGAGATGGAGGACGATTATTTACGAGACCGCAAAGCCGACCTGGAGCAGATCACCGAAAAAGTGTTGCGCGCCATGCGCGGTGTCTCGTCGCCCTTGATGCAGCCGCTCGCGCGGCATGGACGCAAAACCTCGTCGCAAGACTTGTTGCTGGACGATACGGTGGATGTGCCCCTGATTCTGATCGCGCACGACCTCTCACCCGCCGACATGCTGCAGTTCAAGCAAAGCGTGTTTGCCGGCTTCGTCACCGATGTCGGCGGCAAAACTTCCCACACGGCCATTGTGGCGCGTAGCCTGGACATCCCGGCGGTGGTCGGCGCACGCCTGAGCAGCCACCTGATTCGGCAAGATGACTGGGTGGTGATTGACGGTGATGCCGGGGTGGTGGTGGTGGACCCCTCACCCATCATCCTGGCTGAGTACGGCTTCCTGCAACGGCAGGTTGAACTGCAGCGTGGGCGCTTGCTGCGTTTGCTGCACACCCCGGCGGTGACCTTGGACGGACAAAAAATCGAGCTGTTGGCCAACATTGAGCTACCTGACGATGCCGCCAGTGCCCTGAATGCGGGTGCCGTGGGTGTTGGCCTGTTTCGCAGCGAGTTTTTGTTCATGGGTCGCCATGGCAAATTGCCGAACGAAGATGAACAATACCAGGCCTACCGGCGCGCAGTCGAGGGCATGCAAGGGTTACCCGTGACGATTCGCACCGTGGATGTCGGTGCCGACAAACCCCTGGACGACACCTTGCGGGACGATGCCCACCTGAACCCGGCCTTGGGCCTGCGCGCCATTCGCTGGAGCCTGGCAGACCCCGCCATGTTCCTGACCCAGTTGCGCGCTATCCTGCGGGCTGCCGTCCATGGGCAGGTGCACCTCTTGATTCCGATGCTGGTGCATGCCAGTGAAATACGCCAGACCATGGCGCTGATTGACCACGCGCGGGTGCAGTTGGACAACCGCGGCGTGGCTTATGGCCCGGTACAGGTGGGGGCCATGATCGAAATTCCGGCTGCGGCCATGACACTCAAGGTGTTTTTGAAATACTTTGACTTCTTGTCCATTGGCACCAACGACCTGATCCAGTACACCCTGGCCATTGACCGGGCGGACGAGTCGGTGGCCCACCTCTATGACCCTCTGCACCCCGCCGTGTTGCGGCTGGTCGCCAACACCATTTCGGAGTGCCGTGCACAGGGCAAGTCGGTGAGTGTGTGCGGCGAAATGGCCGGCGATATTGCCATGACCCGACTTCTGCTGGGCATGGGACTGCGCAGTTTTTCCATGCACCCGGCGCAAATCCTGGCGGTCAAGCAAGAGCTGCTGCGCGCGGACACCGTCAAACTGGCCGTTTGGGCCGAGCAAGTCATGATGGATGACGAGCCCAGCACCCGCATCGCCAAAAAGGCGTGATGGCGTGGCGAACCTACGCCACCGGTCGCAACTGAAGATAACGTTGATGAGCCGCAAAACCGCCGGGCTGAAATTCTCGTGCGCTGATCACTGGTGCTGACCCGGCAGTTGCGCCGACACAGTGTGCGGCACGGTCCCGGGAGGTTTAAAAGAGTTGAAACACCAACGGGATCAGCAGCGACGCCAGCACCACTTGCACCCCCAATGCCAGCCCGGCAAAGGCACCCGCATCAGCGTTGACCTGCAGCGCCCGCGCCGCGCCAATGCCGTGGGCGGCAGTGCCAAGTGCGTAGCCGCGGGCCATCCAGCCATTCGCGTCGGTTGGAATCTTCAAGAGGCCGAACAAGGCCTTGCCGCTGAGCGCGCCCACCATGCCGGTGACCACGGCAAACACCGCCGCCAGCGCCGGAATGCCGCCAATTTTGTCGGCAATGCCCATGGCCACCGGCGCCGTGACGGATTTGGGCGCCAGCGACAGCACCACGTCCTGCGGCAAGCCCACTGCCCAGCCCAGTAGCAGTGCCGAACCACTGGCTGCAAAACCGCCCAACACCGCCGCCGCCAGCAGCGCGTGCCAATGTTGGCGCAGGGCGGCACGGCGCTGCCACAGCGGCCAGGCCAAGGCCACCACGGCAGGCCCGAGCAAAAAGTGGATGAACTGCGCACCCGAGAAATAAGTCGGATAGTCCACGCCGGTGACCGTCAGCAGGCTGGCCAGCGTGACCACCGACCACAGCACTGGGTTAGCCCAGGCCGCCTGATGCAGCCGCGCATACAGCGCTTGCGCCAGCACGTAGACCACCAGCGTGGCGGTCAGGCCGAACAGCGGCGTGGCAGACAGGTAAACCCATAGTTCGACAAATTTAGGCATCACGCGGCCCCTTGACGGCGCGCAACACCAGCACCGTCACGACCAGTCCGATCCAGGTGGACAGCACAATCACGGCCAGCATGCGCACACCGTATTGACCCAGCAAACCCAGGTGCGTCATCACCCCTACGCCCACCGGCACAAACAGCAAAGACAGGTGCAACAGCAAAAAGTTGGCGCATGCGGCCACCGGTTCGCGCACCATCGGCAGCTGCAATGCGATGAGCAACAGCAGCATGCCAATCACTGGCCCCGGAAAAGGCAGACTCAGGCCGCGAGACAGCAGCTCGCCCAGCGACTGCATCGCCAGCAGCCAGGCCAGTCCGCGCAAGCCGATCACAGGAATGCCTTGGCACAGGCGTACCAAGCAGGCGCACACGCTGCGAGCCAGCAAACACGGCCCTTCGCCTGCCTTGTTGGTGCCGGGGAACTGCCAAACGTGTTGACCATCACGCTAGAAACGCGGCAAATCCGGGTGCTTGATCTTGCCGCCACGCACCAGCATCTTGCCGTACTCGGCGCAGCGGTGCAGCGTGGGGATGACCTTGCCGGGGTTCAATAAACCTTGGGTGTCGAAGGCGCGTTTGACGCCAAACATCTGCTCGTTTTCCGCCGCACTGAATTGCACACACATGCTGTTGAGCTTCTCGATGCCCACGCCATGCTCACCAGTCACCGTGCCACCCATGGCCACGCTGGTCTCCAGAATATCGGCACCAAACAGCTCGCAGCGGTGCAGTTGATCCGGGTCGTTGGCATCAAACAAAATCAGCGGGTGCAGGTTGCAGTCGCCGGCGTGGAACACATTGGCGCAGCGCAACTGGTACTTTTTTTCCATCTCCTGAATCGCCAGCAGGATGTCGGCGATCCGTTTGCGTGGAATGGTGCTGTCCATGCACATGTAGTCCGGGCTGATGCGCCCACTGGCAGGGAACGCATTTTTGCGCCCGCTCCAGAATTTCATGCGTTCCTGCTCACTTTGGCTCACGGCAATTTTTGTCGCACCGGCGGCCAGCAGCACGGCGCTCATGCGAGCAATTTCTTCTTCAACCTCTTCGGGCGTGCCGTCGCTTTCACACAGCAAAATGGCCTCGGCGCTCAAGTCGTAACCCGCGTGCACATAGTCTTCCACCGCTGCCGTCATGGGTTTGTCCATCATCTCCAGCCCGGCCGGGATGATGCCTGCGGCAATCACCGCCGCCACGGCCTCACCGGCTTTGCGCATGTCGTCAAAGCTGGCCATGATGCAGCGTGCCAGCATAGGTTTGGGGATCAGTTTGACGGTGACCTCAGTCACCACCGCCAGCATGCCCTCACTGCCAATCACCACACTCATCAGGTCGTAGCCGGGGGCATCCAGCGCGTCGGAGCCAAACACCACGGGCTCGCCCGCCATGGTGAAGCCCTTGATTTTGATGATGTTGTGCAGCGTCAGGCCATATTTCAGGCAATGCACACCGCCTGAGTTTTCTGCCACGTTGCCGCCAATCGTGCAGGCAATCTGGCTACTGGGGTCGGGCGCGTAATACAGGCCCAGTGGGGAGGCGGCCTCACTGATGGCCAGGTTGCGCACGCCGCATTGCACCAGCGCCGTGTGCGCCAGCGGGTCGAGCTTCAGGATGCGGTTGAAGCGCGCCAGGGAGAGGGTCACACCCATCTGGTGCGGCATGGCACCGCCCGACAAACCGGTGCCGGCACCCCGCGCCACCACCGGCACACCCAAGGCGTGGCAGGTTTTCAGCACGGCCTGCACCTGGGCCTCGTCCTCAGGCAGCGCCACCACCAGTGGGCGCTGGCGGTAAGCGGTCAGGCCGTCGCACTCGTAGGGGGTG
>JBBQSS010000128.1:0-8322 GCA_038213665.1 Burkholderiales bacterium
GTCATGAGCAAGGGCTTGAGCGGCCTGGGCGTGATTGCGTTTTTGAGCGCCCCGGTGGGCGGGCTCTTGACCGACGCGCTCAGTTGGCGTTTTGCGCTGCTGGCGCTAGCGCTGTTTGGCGCGCTGTGCCTGGGGCTGATCGCCTGGCGTTTTGAGGAAACCCTGCAGCGCAAGAACCCAAACGCGCTGCAGGCCACCACCCTGCTGGCCACCTGGAAACAGATGCTGGGCAACCCGACGTTTCTGGCGTTTTCAGCCCTGTCGGCGGCGACTTACGGCGGGCTCTTCACTTTTTTGGCGGCCTCCTCGTTTGTCTTCATGACCGTGCTGGGTCTGAGCAAGACGCAGTATGGCTGGCTGATGGCGCTCAATTCACTGGCCTACATTGGCGGCACCTTTTTGTGCCGTCACTGGCTCCCGCGCTTTGGCGTGCGGCGCGCCCTGAAGTGGGCCGGTGCGTTGTCCTTGAGCGGTGGCACGCTGATGGCCGTGCCCAGCCTGATGGGCGTGCAAAGCGTGTGGGCCATCATGCCCGCGCAGTTGCTGTTCATCATGGGCCACGGCATTCACCAGCCGTGCGGCCAGAGTGGCGCAGTCGGCCCGTTCCCGCATGCGGCAGGTGCGGCGTCTGCGGTGAATGGGTTTTTAATGATGCTGGCGGCGTTTGCCATGGGCAGTTGGCTGGGTCGGCACATGGATGGCACGGTGCAACCGTTGACGCTGGGGGTGTGGTTCTGGAGCGGTTTGACGGCGCTTGTGGCGTGGACACTGGTGCAAACACATGGGGAGCCCAAATAATGGAAGTCAGATGCCCGCCAAATTCGGCCCTGCCCCGTTATCTGGCCATCGCAGGCGCCACGGCATCCGGCAAAACGGCAGCGGCTTTGGCCGTTGCCAAACGCTGGCCGGTGGAGGTCATCAGCGTCGATTCGGCCCTGGTTTACCGTGGCATGGACATTGGCACGGCCAAGCCCACAGCCGCAGAGCTGGCGGCGGTGCCGCACCACTTGATCAACATCCGCGACCCCCTGCACGCTTACAGCGCAGCCGACTTTGCCATCGATGCGCGTCGTTTGATGGCCGAGATCACGGCCCGTGGCAAGCTGCCGCTGCTGGTGGGCGGCACCATGCTGTACCTGAAGGCGCTGCGTGACGGGCTTGACGACATGCCGCACGCCGACCCGGCCATTCGCGCCGCGCTACACGCCCAGGCCGCGCGTGTCGGCTGGCCCGCGCTGCACGCCGAGTTGGCACAGGTTGACCCTGTCACCGCGGCTCGCCTGGCGCCGGCGGATTCGCAGCGCATCTCCCGCGCGCTTGAGGTGTACCGCGCCACCGGTCAGCCGCTGTCATCCTTTCATACTATAAAAAATATAGCTGGTAGCACAATGGATACGGGGACTAGAGGCCAATTTGATGTAAATTTGTCAACGCCGTCCACAAACACCGTGAATGCTACACAATCAATAGCTGCTTGCGCTTTATCCATAAGGGGTACAGGCCAAAATGGCTTAAAGCATTCAAACAGTCTGCTGATTTCGCTGGAGCCACATGACCGGGCCTGGCTGCACCAGCGCATTGCCCAGCGTTTTGACGACATGCTCGCAGGCGGCTTTCTGGACGAAATCAAAGCCTTGCGCGCGCGTGGCGACCTGCACCCTGATTTGCCCGCCATGCGCTGCGTCGGCTACCGCCAGGCCTGGGAATACCTGGACGCGCAGGAAACACCCGGACTTGCCTCTGCCTGGCCCCTGAGCCAACTGCGCGACAAGGGCATCGCCGCCACCCGTCAACTCGCCAAACGCCAGATCACCTGGCTACGCTCTACGCCAGAGCGCCAGGTGGTGGCCTGTGATGCGCCGGATGCGCTGACGCAGGTGCTGCGCTTGACGGCTGACTTTTTGGCCGAGAAGGTCCGTTAGGGCTACAGCAAGTTGGACTGGAAACGGGTGCGATTCGAAGTGATGTGGCATCCTGGAAGAAGTCAAGGTCTCTTGTCAAACCCGGCGCTGCGTATTAAACCCGGCCCGGCGACTGGGCTATGTGCATGCGGTTTTGGGGTGAAAACACGCGCGAATTGACGCTGCGGTATGCAAGCGCTTGCCGACGCGCGCCTTTCACGCAGTAGCCCGGTCACATAGCCCAATCACCGTGCCTAGCGTTGTGTGGGTCGGAAATTCTGAGTCAACGGCTCACATCCATTCGAGCCACATCCAACTCAGGCAACTTTTGACCTTCCTCCTGCCAGCGTACCTGAACGCTCGCAAAATCAGTCGGGTGATGCGCTTTGCGGAGGTAAAGGAGGAGACCGCAAAGCGGGCGGGGGACACATAGCAAAGCGTATCGCCCGGCTGATTCAACCACCACCGTGAGATTTACCTCGACCCAGTAGACGTCCTTGAGTGCGTTGAAAAAAACCATTCATCTGAAGCCCACCTCACTTTGAATCACACCCCAGGAACAGCTGATTGATCCCACTTTGGAAAATGATTGCATTTTTAATAAAATGCCATCATTACCATCAACTTCATGAATGGAGAATCGATGTCATCCATCACTGTCCGCCATTTGCCTGAGGAAACGCACCGCGCCTTGCGGGTGCGCGCCGCCATGGCTGGCCGAAGCACCGAAGCCGAAGTGCGGGCCATTCTTGAAAGTGTGGCACGCCCCCAAGACCGCATCAAACTGGGTTCCTTGCTGGCTGAAATCGGCCAGCAAGCAGGCGGCTTCGATCTTGAGATTGAGCGCGACAAGTCCGCCATAGAACCGATGCGCTTTGAATGATTCTTCTCGACACCCATGTACTTTCTGAACCCTTGAAGCTTGCCGGCGATGCGGGCGTGCTGAATTGGATAGACGCGCAAAACATCGAAACGCTTTACCTGTCAGCGATCAGCCTGGCCGAATTGCGCTTTTGTATTGCGGCACTGCCACCCGGCAAACGCAAAGAAACGCTGCACACCAGTGTTGAACAACGCATCGTGCCCTTGTTCGCCGGTCGAATTCTGTCTTTTGACACAGCCGCCTCTGAAGCCTACGCAGCGCTTCGCGCCCATGCGCAGGGTCAGGCGATTTCACCTGCAGACGGCTACATTGCCGCGACCGCCAAGACACATGGCTTGATGGTGGCAACGCGCGACACCGGTCCATTTGAAGCGGCCGGCTTGACAGTCATCAACCCATGGCATGTGACGCACTGAGCGTTTGAACAAATTCAATCGCATCTTAGGCTGACGCTTGCGCAGGCAGTTCATCCCGGTTTGCGGTATAAACACGTATCAACACTTTAAGTAGGAAAAAGCATGGCCGCCATCATCTGCGCAGAACAAACCATTCAGGAATGGGGCAACGGTCTGGCGGTGCGCATCACGGCACCTGTGGCCAAAGCCGCACACTTTGCGCTGGGCTCGCCCATTCGCGTGGAAGTGGTCGAAGGCGGGATTCTGCTGCGCCCCATGGGCGAACCCAAACTCACCCTGGCGCAAAAGCTCAAAGCCTTTGACCCGGCTTTGCATGGTGGCGAAGCGATGGCTTGCGGCCTGGTCGGCACTGAAGTGTTTTGATGCCGACCAGCAAGCTTTGGGTGCCCGATCGGCGCGACATGATCTGGATAGACTTTGCCCCCCAAATTGGCCAGGAAATGAAAAACGAACACCCCATGCTGGTGTTGTCACCCAAGGCGTTCAACGCGCGCACCGGCATCGTCATTGGCTTGCCCATGACACACGCCCCGTCCAACGAAACCAACCCCTTTGCCATCAAATTCACCACGGCAAAAGGCGAGGTCTGCTACGTGCTGACACACCAGCCAAAATCATTCGACTGGCGCAACCGCGGCGCACGGCCCCACCCCTGGAAACAAGTGCCCGCACCCTTGTTCGAGGCCGCCCGGGAGTCCCTCAACGGCATCATTGCCCTCGGGTAGCCATGAGCCTGATCATCCAAAATTTAAGCAAACACTACGGCGACGTGCCGGTGTTCAGCCATGTCAACCTGCGCGTGGCACCGGGTGAATTTGTCGCCATCGTCGGTGAATCCGGCGTGGGCAAGTCCACCCTGCTCAACTGCATGGCCGGGCTTGACACCTGGCAAGCGGGAAGCGTGCTGCTGGACGGTCAAGACCTGAGCACGCTCAGTGACGAACAGCTGGCGCACCTGCGCCGCGCCAAGACCGGCTTTGTGTTTCAGGCCTTTCACGTGTTGCCCCATTTAAGCGTGGCACAAAACGTGGCCCTGCCGCTGATGCTGCTGGGCCGCCATGACGACGCACGGGTGCAGGCCATGCTGGAGGCGGTCGGCCTGCAAGGACTTGGGCAGCGCCTGCCGCAACAACTCAGCGGCGGTCAGTTGCAGCGCGTGGCGATTGCCCGCGCACTCATCCACGCACCCAACCTGCTGCTGGCCGACGAACCTACCGGCAACCTCGACCCACGCACCGCCGAGCGCGTGATGGACGCGCTGATCGGCCAAACCCGCTTGAGCGGCGCAGCCATGGTGCTGGTGACACATTCCGAAGCTGCCGCCCGCCGTGCCGACCGGGTGTTGACGCTTAACCCCAGCGGGCTGGTCAACCACGACACCCCCTGCGTGCCAGCCGTGCCCATTTCAAGGCCATGACACCACTGACCTTTCTGGCTGACGCTTTGCAACCATCCCCTTGCCGGCCGCGCCATGTCCACGGTGTAGGAGCCCAGCCCTCTGGGCGAATGACCCCGGCCACGGGCGAATGCAGGTCACCCAAGCCCATCGCCCAGCGGGCTGGGCGCCTACAAAGCTGCCTGATGCGCTTCCCCCATGCAAATTCTGATTGATTTCTGCGACCCTTACGGCGCTGAGCCGCCCCTGCGCTGCGCTTTTGACGCGCCCCAGCAAACCCTGGTGGCGCATACGCCCGAGCAGGTCAAGCCGCTGCTGGACGCCGTTGAGGCGCTGAGCCAGCAAGGTTGTTGGTGCGTGGGCTACCTGCGCTACGAGGCCGCTCCGGCGTTTGACGCCGCACTGGCCGCGCACGAAACGAACCGCCCGCTGGCCTGGTTTGGCGTTTATGCACAGGCCTTGCCATGGCCTGATTCACCCAAAGACACCCACACCGCCGCCAGCACCGCAGATGCGGCCACACAAGTTCGCTGGCACAGCCCCCTGATGCGCGCTGACTTTGATGCCCGCATGGCCCACATCCATGAGGCCATTGCGGCGGGCGAGTATTACCAGGTCAACTACACCGCGCCCCTGCACGGCGAGTTCACCGGCGAACCAAAGGCGCTGTTCAAGCGCCTGCAGCGCGCCCAGCCCAACGGCTACGCGGCCTTCATTGACACCGGTTTTGAGCAAGTGCTGTCGGTATCGCCCGAGCTGTTTTTTGACTGGAAAAACGGCCAACCGGGCGAAAGCGGCCACCTCCTGACCCGCCCCATGAAAGGCACCGCGCCGCGCGGCAACACCAGCGCAGAAGACGACGCCCTGGTCAAAGCCCTGCTCGCCTCACCCAAGGAGCGGGCCGAGAACGTGATGATCGTCGACCTGCTGCGCAATGATGTGTCGCGCATCGCCGAGCCTTTTTCAGTGAAAGTGCCCGCGCTGTTCACGGTGCAAACCCTGCCCACAGTGTTTCAGATGGTCTCAGACGTGACCGCCCGCACCCGGCCCGGCACCACCTTGACCGACCTGTTTGGCGCGCTGTTTCCGTGTGGCTCCATCACCGGCGCGCCCAAAGTGCAGGCCATGCGCGCCATCAAAGCGCTGGAACCCGAAGCGCGCGGCGTTTACTGCGGTGCCATCGGTGTGGTGCGCCCGGGTGGGCACGCCACCTTCAACGTGGCGATTCGCACCGTCACCCTGCATGGCAACGCGGCCGTGTGCGGCATTGGCAGCGGCATCACCTTTGATGCCACTGCCGACGCTGAATGGCAGGAGTGGCAGCACAAACGCGGTTTTTTGGACCGCGCCAGCGAGGCCTTTGAGCTGCTGGAAACGCTGCGACTGGAAAACGGCGTGTATATAAATTTGAGAGCACATCTCGCACGCTTATCAAGGGCTGCAACCCATTTTGGCTATCCTTTCGACGAACCACGCATCCTCCTCGCGCTGCAGGCGTTGCAAGATGACATGGCCGGTGACATCGCCGCCCACCCAGCGCACACCAGCCGCCATGGCGAGCCCGCCGAACACGGCCTGACATCGCCCACCCGCCTTGCACCCGATCCCGTTATCGGGCAGCCGCAGACCGTCTCAAACGATGCGGGAGTGCCCCAAACCCCTGGACCGCCCAGCATCGCAGGCATGGGCCCACTGGCTTGGCGGGTGCGCTGGCATCGTGAGGGTGATCTCGTCCCCGATAGCCGAATCGCAGGCATGGGCCCACTGGCTTGGCGGGTGCGCCTGCTGCTGGATGCCACAGGCCAGGCACGCGTCGAGAAATTTATATTAAATCAGCCTCTAGCCCCCGTGAATATTGCGCTAGCAGCTACATATTTTGAAGCAGCACACAGCGAGTTCACACGTTTCAAAACCACCCGCAGAAGCCATTACGAGGCCTTTGCCCCGACCGACCCCGCCGTGTTTGACACCCTGCTCTACAACGCACAAGACGAACTCACCGAATGCACCCGCGGCAGCATCGCCCTGCTGCTGGACGGCCGCTGGGTCACACCGCCGCTGCACTGCGGGCTGCTGGACGGCGTGGGGCGCGCGATGTATTTGAAAGAAGGTCGGCTGTCAGAGGCGGTGGTGCGCGTGGATGACTTGCCGCGTGTCAACGCACTGGCGTTTGTGAACAGCTTGCGCGGCTGGGTGGATGCACGGCTGGTGTGAGCAGCGCTTGCACCAGCCTGCTATAAAGCGGATCATTTGATTGCATTTCAGGAGACTCTCGGATGAGAACAACCATCACCATTGATGATGAAGCAACGGAAGAATTGATGCAGCTGACTGGCGAAAAAAGCATCACCTCAGCCATTCGAGCAGCCTTGCATGCCTACCTGGCGGGATTGCGCAAGCAAAAGCTGCTGGCGTTACGCGGACAAGTCCAGATTGAAGACACTTGGCAACAGCTGCGCCAACTCGATACCGCGCCATGAGCGCCAAAATTCTGATTGACACCTGCGCCTGGGTGGCGTTTTTGCGCTCAGGCCAAGGCGCCTTGGCCGCGCGCATGCGCGCTGGCGCTGGGGCAATTCGGCTGCCTTGAATTCACTCATGTCTGCGCGATGTAGGTTTTTTGGGGTCGGATTTCAATGTCCATGCGAAGCACCCGTCAGGGACACCCGAAGGGTGGGGGATTTTGGACTCTGACCCCAAAAAAACCGGGGCATGCCCATAGGTCTCGGTCCCCACCTCAATTTGAATCCCACCCCCAGCCACCCCATGCTTGACCTACTGAAAACCTTCTCATGGCAAGAGCTGCGCCAGCACCCGTGGCGCAACGCGGCGGCCGTGGTGGCGGTGATGCTGGGAGTGGCGCTGGCCTTTTCGGTGCACCTGATCAACGCCAGTGCGCTTGATGAATTTGCCCAGGCCACGCGCGCCGTGTCAGGCCAGAGCGACCTCGAATTGCGCGCCGCACAAGGCCAGTTTGACGAAGCGCTGTTTGGCCGGGTGGCCGCCTTGGCCGAAGTGGCGCAAGCCGCCCCCGTGCTTGAAGTGGGCAGCTACCTGCGCACGGCCAGCGGCAAGCAGTCGCTCAAAGTGGTGGGGGTGGACGCGCTGGCGGTGGCCCGCATGGCGCCGGACTTGATGCCGATACCGCGCAAACCTGAGAACGCAGACGACGACAAAACAGCGCGCTTTGCCCTGTTCGCGCCGGGCCAGGTCTTTTTGAACCCCGCGGCGCAACGCTTGTTAGCCACTGCAACCACCGAAGCCACGCCAGCAGACACCACCGCCAGCGCCCAAAGCACGAGCACGGCAGGCCTGAAACCAGATGGCGCCACCGCTTTGCCCAACGCATCACCCGGCAGCGCAAGCCCCAAGCCAAGCACAACGACGCTGCAACTGCAAGGCGGCATGCAGTGGCTGGATGTGAAGGTCGCGGGCAGCGTGCGCGCCAGCGGCCCGGCGCTGGTGGTGATGGACATCGGCGCGGCGCAGGAATTGTTTGGCAAACAGGGCCAGCTCAGCCGAATCGATTTGAAGCTCCAACCCGGCATCAGTCGCGACGACTTTGCCCGCCAGTTGCAAGCCAGCCCCGACTGGCCCGCAGGCGTCACGGTGGCGCAGCCGGGCGATGCGCAGTCGCAAATCAACAACTTGTCGCAAGCCTACCGGGTGAATTTGACCGTGCTGGCCCTGATTGCGCTGTTCACCGGGGCGTTTTTGGTGTTTTCG
>JBBQSS010000129.1:0-8301 GCA_038213665.1 Burkholderiales bacterium
AACACACTGAATTTGGTGCAGGCCTCAGTCACACGGCTCTCTACGGCACTGCCTTTGGTGGCGGCGTAAATGCCATCCTCAATCAGCAACAAGGCATGGCCTGGCTGCGCCATGCGCAAGCAGGTGTCGAGCGAACTGGCATCAAAGGGCGATTTATTAATGATGTGCAACATAGGTTTTCCTTGGGGTCAAAAGCTCAGGATCACGTCCTGTTGCGCCATGAGTTCGCCCATCTGCCGGGCATCGAGCACTTCGACAGATACCAGCAAATCAGCCTCAGTCAGACCACGCTGGTCCAGTGACGCTTGGTCCACATAAAGTTTTTCAACGTCATAACCTTCCAGCGCACGGTAGCTGGGTGAAAAGTTCTTGATGCCGATGCCTTTGGTTTGCTGGCCCTTGACCAGTTCATAGACGCCATCGTCAATGAACACCAGACTCACGTCCTGGTCGAAGGTGGCAGTGATCAACACCACCTCCAGGCTTTCCAGTGCGTAAATGGTCCCATATGGCGCTTTGCGGTTGACAAACATGAATTTCTTCAAGGTGGGTCCGCTGGCTGCTTGTTGTTCGCTCATAGTGTGTGCTTCTCTGTACGGGTTTAATCACCAAACGTGACCAGGCGGTCCGCTTTGATGCCACTGTCCACCAACTGACCCAGGCCTGAAATGCGAAAGCCCGGAGCCAGCACCTCTTCCTTGATACCCCGGCGCAAGGCAGCAGCCACGCACACCACCAGGTCCACCTTGTGCTCAGCCGCCAGCGTTGACCAACGATTGACCACATGGCGGTCGTCCTGCGGCGGCTCGGTGAGCCGGGTCGCGTTGTTGACGCCATCGTGGTAGAAAAACACACGCTGGATGGAATGGCCTTTGGCCAAGGAAGCCACTACAAACTGGTAAGCGCTGTCAGACGCCTGGTGTGTGTAGGGACCTTCGTTCACGAGGATGCCGAATTTCATGGTGCTCCTGATACTTTGCGGGACAGATCTTTAGCTCTGTCCTCAACCGTTTGAGATTTGCGGGACAGATCTTTCGCTCGGCCCTCACCTGCTTGTCGGATGTTTAAAAACGAATGTGGGTTGAAGCATTCAAGCTCGAACGCGAACCACGCCAGTCGTCAATCAGGTACTTGGTAAATGGCAAATCACACTTCTCAAAGAAGGCGGGCCAGCCGATGCGCTCGATCCAGTCAGACACCCGCTCCCAGGAGCGTGCATCTTCCTTGTAGGTGTACAAAATTTTCTTGACCATGGCTGACACTTCAGGCCAGCGTGGCGGATTGTTGGGCAAGCCTGAGGCCACCATCTTCATGAAGGTCGGCTTGCCACGGGCGTTGGAGTTCTTGCCACCCACCCAGATCGCCAGCTTGCTGTGCTCCGGGTCATTGATTTGCATCGGGGGGCAAGGTGGGTAGCAGGCGCCGCAGCACATGCATTTGGACTCGTCAATTTCCAGTGACGGCCGACCGTTCACCATGGCTGGCCGAATGGCAGCCACCGGGCAACGTGCCACCACGGTGGGGCGCTCGCACATGTTTGCCACCAGATCATGGTTGATCTTGGGTGGTTTGGTGTGCTGAACAATGATGGCAATGTCAGCCTGACCGCCGCAATTGATCTCGCAGCAAGAGGTTGACAAGTGCACCCGGTTAGGCATTTCTTCCTGGATGAACTCCGCGTGCAGGTCATCCATCAGCGCCTTGACCGCGCCAGAGGCGTCGGTGCCTGGAATGTCGCAGTGCAGCCAGCCCTGAGTATGCGCAATGGCTGACACCGAGTTGCCGGTGCCACCCACAGGGAAACCACTGGCTGTCAGGGCTTCGACCAGCGGCTCGACACGGGCTGGGTCAGACACCATGTACTCAATGTTGGAGCGGATCGTGAAACGGACATGACCATCAGCGTAGGTGTCTGCAATGTCACACAGCTTGCGGATGGTGAACAAATCCATCTGGCGTTGCGTGCCGGCACGCACGGTCCATATCTGGTCGCCGTTGTGGGAGACGTGGTGTAGCACGCCCGGACGTGGCCGGTCGTGGTATTTCCAGTTGCCGTAGTTCTTGAGCATTAACGGGTGCAGGTACTGCTTGTTGTCCGGTACGCCGCTCTCAATGGGGGTGCGCATAGTTGCCATGGTTATCTTTCTTAATCAGTTATCAAGGACAAGCTGGTTTCAGGCCGCCGCTTTGCGGGCGTTGATCTTGGCGACTTCGTCATCCCAGCCGTCGGTGCGAACATAAGGGTTGGTGCGTGGGGTTGACACCATGTTGGCATCCACCTCCAGGCCAATGCCTTCCAGAAAATTGACCAGGCCAATACGCTCAATCATTTCGCCGGTGCGCTCATGCTCAAGCGCGTTCTCAGCAAAAAAGTCAATCGACTTTTGACCCAACTCCACCAGCGCGTCGTAATCTTCGTCAGTTTTCATGGGCATGAAGGGAACCACCATGGTGCCCATCAGGTCGCCAATTTTCAGAGTGCGCTTGCCGCCCATCAAGACACTCACACCCTTGTCAACACCCGTGGCCAAAGCACCCGTCATGACGTTGATGCAATGCATGCAGCGCACGCAATTGCCGTTGTCAATTTCAAGGCAATGGGTGTCGCTTACGGCCACGCTTGAAATTTTGGCGCCCACGGCCACGTCCTTGACTTCTTTGAGCATGATGGCCTTGGTCGGGCAACGGCTGACCACGTCGTTGACCAACTCGGTCATGCCATGCTTGTCAAACCACTTGCGCGCCAATGCTTCATCCACACGAATGTTGTCGCGCCAGGTGCCAATGACCGCCATGTCGGCGCGCTGAATTGAGTTCATGCAGTCATTGGGGCAGCCCGAGAATTTGAACTTGAACTTGTATGGCAGCGCCGGGCGGTGCATGTCATCGAGGAAGGTATTGAGCACCTGACGGTGGGCACGCGCCTCATCAAAGCACGACTGCTCGCAGCGTGCCGCACCGACACACGACATGCTGGTACGCACGGCCGGGCCAGCACCACCCAAGTCAAAACCCAGCTCATTCAACTCGTCAAACGCGCCCTGCACGTTGGCGGTGCTGGCACCCTGAAACATGATGTCGCCGGACTGGCCGTGAAAGGCAATCAGGCCTGAGCCGTGCGTTTCCCAGATGTCACACATCTTGCGCAGCACATCGGTGGTGTAGTGCATGCCGGCTGGCGGTTGAATACGCAAGGTGTGAAACTCTTTGGAAGCCGGAAACATCTCGGCCACTTCCGAGAACCTCGGAATCACGCCGCCGCCGTAGCCAAACACACCGACCGTGCCGCCCTTCCAGTAGCCCTTGCGGGTTTTGTAAGAGTGTTCCAGCTGACCCATCAGGTCAGTCATGTAATCACTGTCTTTGGCCAGGCGTTTCAGGCCTGTCACAAAACTGGGCCACGGACCGCTTTCCAGCTGGTCGAGCATGGGGGTGTCATGTTGCTTCTTGCTCATCGAGTATCTCCTGTCATGGTGCGCAGGGTTTGCGCTGATCGGTCGAACCGGGCCGGTTGATCAGCGGCTTCTTTTGCACGACTTAATCAACTTAGGAGCAAATAGTACGAGCCACAACACGCATTCGCCATCCCCCTCGTTGGGTAGTTTGGGCTACCCATTTGGGCTATATCACCCCAACCCTTCCCGGTGATAGACGACCCGGCCTGACATTGCGCCCAATAGAGGCGTCATCAACGGTTGAGGCAACGCGCAGATTTTGCGCAGTACACAGCAGACCCTGAGCTTTGTTAACGAAGAGAAACACGCACCATGTCGACCATCACACCGCTTAAAAAACTGACCATCCCTGTGGGCGGACAGGTCGTCGAGTTGCAGCAACTCGATTACGAGGCTGGTGGCATGAGCTTGTTGCGCACCCGTATTCGCGAAAAAAGCCGATTTACCGTGTTTGACATGGACCCCCAGTCTGCCAGGGCGTGGGGAGAAGCCTTGCTGCGCTGGGCCGATAGCCAACCACAGTCCCGGCCTGATGCCACCTTAACCGTGCAGGAACCGCTATGAGCAGCACTCAACTCCCCGTTGCAACTGCGGTGGACTTGGTGTTTCCTTTGACGGGCAGCACCCTGCCCCGTGACCATGCCCAAGCGCTGCTGGACGCCTTGTGCATCCAATGGCCCTGGCTCAGGTCGGAGTCTCAAACGGGGGTTCACGGCATCAAATTGGTGCCGGGTACGCAAGCGCAAGCCATGCTGTCGCACCGGACCAAGCTGCTGCTGCGCGTGCCGACACACCGCGCGCCCGAATTGCTGGCAAGCTCAGGCGTTGACCTGGATGTAGCTGGTGAACCCATGCGTTTGGGCACCCCGCACACCCGTGAACTACTACCGCATGCCACCTTGTATGCCTACCACGTGGCAGCCGCCAACGCCGATGAGGTCACCTTCATGACCGAGGTCACGCGCGAACTCGCGGAGCTGGGCATTGGCGGGGAGCGGGTTTGCGGCAAGCGCCAGCAATTGACGCTGGCAGACGGTGTGCTCAACACCTTCAGCCTCATGCTGCACGCCTTGGCCACCGAGCAATCCTTGCGCGTGCAATGCCAGGGCGTGGGCCCACATCGCCTGCTGGGTTGCGGTATTTTTATTCCTCACAAATCCGCAGCTGCGGTGTGAGCAGGTTTTATCAACTGGAAAACGGAGAACACACATGGCATACACCATCAATGGCACCGAGTATGAAGCAGACGATCTGGGCTACTTGCTGGAGCCCATTTATGAGGACGACGCCGTGCGCGTCATCGCTGCGGCAGAAGGCATCACCTTGACCGATGCGCATTGGGAAGTGGTGAATTACCTGCGCGACGAATACCGTGAGCACGGCCACACCCCGAATTTTCGCAACATGCTCAAAGGCTTTGCCGAAGTTCGCCCTGAAGTCGACAGCAAGTACCTGTACGACCTGTTCCCGATTGGCCCAGCCAAACAAGGCCCCAAGGTGGCGGGCTTGCCGCAGCCTCTGGGCAAAGGCGGCTACTGACATGCCTCTGCGTTCGCGGCCTTGCGGACATTGGGATTCACAGAAAGGGCCCCTGTCTGCCGGGCCCAGCTTGGCGCGAGGTAACACATGGCCAACATAAGAATCAAGAGTCAATGGTTTAGCGACGGGGTCGCCAAGACCCCCCAACAAACTGCCAGCGCCATGGCGTTCATCACCTGGCGCGTGGCACAAAACACCCTCAAACAAATGCGCTCGGCCAGTTTTGACATTGAGATTGGCCAGCAATACTTTGCCTTCACCCAGGAAGTGCTGGTGTTTCTGATCCAGGTGCTCGACCGCATGGCAGCAGAGCGCATGGATGCCAGCCTGCGCGCTGAATTCATGACCGCGCTGGTACAGCGTGTCGCCGAAGTCTTGCAGGAAAACGAAGACGGCCTGATGGGTGTGCCAGCTGCCGGACAAGCCAGCCACTACGACCAATTCATCGACCTGTTCAACGAGCTGGCAGACCACTACGCGGATTTTGGCTACGACGCGCAGGGCCCGGACTTTGCGTTTGTGCGTTACCTGGGCCACCGCATTGAAGCGCTGATGCCGCAAAAAGACCAACGCTGGGTGGTTGACCAGATCATGGCCAGTGAAGTGCCCGATGCCATTGACATGATCAAGCGCGGCATGCAAGGGGTGCTGTCCACCGAACCCCGCCCAGCACGCGCCGCACGCGGTGTTGCCTCAGGCGATTAACGCGCACACCGTGATGCAGAACCCTTTTGACCTGAAACATACCGCTGCCTACTTACGCTGGCGTGCGCGCAAGCTGGCCAGCCAGCCAAGGCAGGCGTCCGACTTGATCGTTGACGTGGCCGACCCACGCGCGCTGCGAGAAGGGGAACGCCAGGCCCTGTTGCAACGCTGCGCCGTGGCCAACATGGCCATCTACCGCAGCCCCATCCTGATCGAAGACAAATCGCTGCCGGTGTTACTGGCCAGGCAAATGGGCTTGCATCGGCTGGACGGCAACTGGCTGGCGGACGAAGACGGCATTTCACCGATTGCCGTCGCCGCCCCGGCAGGAGACCGCCCGGCGTTCATCCCTTACACCAACCGCCCCATCAAATGGCACACCGACGGCTACTATCAACCCGATGAGCGTCTGATTCGGGCCATGATTTTGCACTGCGTGCGCCCGGCCAGAAGTGGCGGAGAAACCGCCCTGATGGACCATGAAATGGCCTACATCGCCCTGCGCGACGCCAACCCGGACTGGCTGGACGCGCTGATGGCGCCAGAGGCCATGACCATTCCAGCGCGGCTTGACGACGACGGCGTGGCGCGCCCGGCGCAATCCGGCCCGGTGTTCTCGGTCCATGCCCAAAGCGGCGAGCTGCACATGCGCTACACCGCCCGCACCCGCAGCATCGCCTGGAAAGACGACCCCTCCACACGCCAGGCGGTGGCCTTCCTGGAACAGCTGCTGAACAATGACAGCCCGCAGGTGTTTCGGCTGCAACTGGCGCCTGGCATGGGGCTGGTGTGCAACAACGTGCTGCATGACCGCACCGGCTTTGACGATGACCCCAGCCACCCCAGACTGCTTTACCGGGCGCGTTATCTGGATCGGGTCGCCAAGCCCATGGATTCGCAAAAAGTCGCCGAACCTGCCGAAATTTATAAGAAATCAGCCTCTAGCCCTTTATATATAAGCGTAAGCAGCTATTAAATACATAGCAAAACATGTCCCACCAAGTCAGTATTTGGCGCGCCGCCCAGTTGCTGGGTGTGGCGCGCGGCTTGCTGCAGCAACACGTGCGCAACGGCACGCTGGTCCTCAATGACGGTCTGGTGTCCACCGACGCCCTGCTGCAACTCTACCCGCAAGCCCGGCTGGAAGAGTCGGGCTTGCTGGAGCGGGTGACCCAAATTCGCGACGAAGCCTTTGGCAAGCGCTTGCGCGAGCGCCTGCTGCCCAGCCAGGAAATTCTGGCGCAACGCCTGTTTGCGCAAAGCCAGGAACTCGCTGACGTGCGCCGGCATTTGCAGCGCTACCACGCGCTGGTGATTGCGCTGCAAGCCACCATCCGCCGCCAGCTCGCAGAGCACCCCACTGCCCCCGCCTGGCTTGAATTGGAACAACAAGTGACCCAGGGATTAGCCAAAGCGCTGGCCACCGAGTCGGTTGACATGCTGGAGGTTATGGACGATATGCTTAAAGTTGTCACCGCGCAGGTCACCGTGCGCCCCAGTGGCCATGAGTTTGCCGTTGAAGGACGGACTTCTCTGCTGCAAGCGGGCTTGCACTCAGGCCTCAAACTTAACTACGGCTGCGGCAACGGCAGTTGCGGCATGTGCAAGGTGCGCGTGATCTCGGGTGAAGTCGCCAAAATCCAGCACTTTGACTACCCGCTCTCTGAGGCCGAAAAAGCCCGGGGTTACACCTTGATGTGCTGCCACACCGCAGCCAGCGGCACCCTGACCCTGGAATTGCTGGAGGCCACTGGACCGCAAGACCTACCTGAGCAACTCATTGCCACCCAGGTGCGCTCGCTCAGCCTCTTGGCGCCCAACACCCTTTTATTGCATCTGCAAACCCCGCGCACCCACCGGCTGCGGTTTTTGGCCGGTCAGTCGGTGCGCCTGGGTTGCGCCCTGCCGGGCCAACCCGACCTGCACGCCAACTACGCCGTGGCCAGCTGCCCGTGTGATGACCGCAACTTGCTGTTTTTTGTCACGCGTGACCCGGCTGACGGTTTTGCCAAAAACCTGTTCGACGGTCATCTCAAACCAGGTGCCACCGTCAGCGTGCTGGGACCGGCCGGTGAATTTGTATTGGCGCAAGGCAACCGGCCTCTGGTTTTTGCAGCTTGTGACGGCGGCTTTGGCTCCATCAAGAGCTTGATCGAACACGCCCTGTCGCTGGATGCGTCGCCTTCGCTTTCGCTGTTCTGGCTGGCAACCCGCAGAGATGGCCATTTCTACAGCAACCAATGCCGTGCCTGGTCTGAGGCGTTGGACCAGTTTGAATACGAACTTGTGACGCACACCGATGCCGCCATGGGCGCCTGGCAAATCGCCCAAGCCATGCGCGCCGACCTGTTTGAACTTGACTGCGATTTCTACCTGGCTGGCACCGCCGCATTCGTCAACACCTTGCATGGGGAATTACACAGCTCAGGTGTGCCGGAGAGCCAGATTTTCACTTTGGTGACTTAAGGTGATTTCCAAGAATAAATATGCCCAGATGACGCAGGATTTTTGTTCAGCTGCAAGGCGTAAAAATGGGCGTATAGCGAGCTATACAACCGTTTTTGCAACGCAGCAGATGGACAAAAAGACAAGTCAGATGGGT
>JBBQSS010000130.1:0-8184 GCA_038213665.1 Burkholderiales bacterium
GCCCAGATGACGCAGGATTTTTGTTCAGCTGCAAGGCGTAAAAATGGGCGTATAGCGAGCTATACAACCGTTTTTGCAACGCAGCAGATGGACAAAAAGACAAGTCAGATGGGTATATTTTTCGCAGGAAATCACCTAAAGGAACTTGACCAAGGTGAAGCGAAGCAAGGAGCCCATGGGCTCTGGGCCGCCGCTGCCAGCTTCGGAGGTGTATTCCTTGTACAAGGCGGCCTTCAGGATCACGCCCGAACTCATGATCGGGTAAACGATTTCGCCGCCAATGGCATTGCGCGTTGACTTTTGAGTGCCTGCCCCGGTGCCGCTGTCTGTGTTGACCTGCCACTGGTTGTAACCCACGAGGCCCACTTGAACTGCGCCCATGGCCTTGCCAAAACCCCACTCAACCGTGGCCTGGTCACCGGGGGTGATGCCGTTGCTCTTGGCCGTGTTGATCTCGTAGCGCATCAACGCCGAGCCGCTCCAGGTCTTGGCCGAATCAAAGTAGTAAGTGCCACCGCCAGTGAGCATGGTGGACTTGAAGCCTTTGCCGGGCAATGCGGGTTGCGCAGCGGTGGGTTCGGAAGCAGAGTCGAGCCACACCCCGGCGGCGGCCACGGCATCCCAGTTCGAGCCATGCCAGCCCAGCACCACTGGCCCAAGATAAACGTCACCTACGCCAGACTGGCTGTCAGAAATCGATGCAGCGTTGATCGTCAAGGACGTGCGCAGCACCGGAACAATGGCCTCCATGCCGAAATCGGCACCGAGCACTTTGTTGGTGGAAATCCAAACCACCCGGTTGGCCAGCGCATTGACGGTAGCCGTGTTGTGGCCCGGCAAATTGGTGCTGGTGCCGGGAATGCGGAAGTCATCAGCGCTGTAGTTAACCATGTAGCCCAAATAGTAGGTACCTGGTGGCGGTACGCTGGCGGCCTGAATGCCTTCAACGCCAGCCACATAGTGACCTTCGGCCTGTGCGGCGTGGAAGCCCAGAGCGGCAAGCAGGGCGAGAGCGGTTCGTGCGAATATTTTTTTCATGATAAATCTTGTTTTATAAAGGTCAGAGGCGATGCGGCAATCCATGACTTCTGACGGCATGGACTGCCGCGCCGCGCTCGCAGTGACAGTTTTTTTGGTGTGCTCACAGTGGCTCAAGGAGCGCGCACCGCTATGGCAATCACCGTGAAGAAAACGCCAGATCAGGCGCGCTTCAAGTCACCACGCTCAAAAAGGCCGTGTTGAGTTTGCGGTCGTGGTAGAAAACGCCAGCGCCCACTTCGTCCCATGTCCAGGTAATGGAGTGCATGTCGGGGTAATGGTCATAGCCGCCACAGAACGTTTCAAGCCGGTTGCCGGACGGATCAAAGAAGTAAATCGTCGTGCCTTGCGTGACACCGTGGCGCGTTGGGCCAATGTCGATCGAGACGCGGTTCTTGCTCATGATGTCGGCGGCGCGCAGCACTTGCTCCCAGCTTCCAAGTTGGAACGAGACATGGTGCATCTTGTCGTCTTCCGCATGGCGCACCATGGCGATGTCGTGCGCCTTGGCGCTGCAGGAAAGCCAGGTGGCCAGGTCGGTGCTGCCGTCTTCGAGCTTGATGCGCTCAACCAAGTTGAACCCCAGCACTTCAAACAGGCTCTTGTTGCCGTCAATGTCACCGCCATAGATCAGGCAGTGGTCCATGCGGATCGGGCAGATGCCTGGGCTGTCGAGTACATCGACTTCGGGGTTGGTGTAGCCCATGCCATTGCCCACGTCCGTTTTTTGGGCATACAGCTCGATGGTGTGGCCGGTTGGAATTTTGAAGCGCACGCGCTCCCCGGTTTCCAGCATCTCGCCAGCAGGCATGCGCTCGGTCACAACGCCGTAGGCTTTGAGCTTGCTGTCCATTTCATCCAAGGTGGCCTTATCGAGCACCTTGAAGCCAAAGAAGTCCATGCCGGCGCGGTCAGCCTGGCGCAGCACCACACTGTTGTGGTCGCGCTCGGCACGGGTCTTGAAGTAGACCCGACCCGACGCATCGCGGCCGGTTTCCACCAAGCCCAGCACATCGGTATAAAACTTGACCGATTCATCCATGTCGAGCACGCGTATCTGGGCATGGCCCGGACGCAAAACACCTGTCATTGCCATCTTGAAATCTCCTGTTTGTTTTGAGGTTGAGAAAAACACGGCACATCCGCCAGGTCAACCGCCCGACAGACATTTTTTTTCATCGGCCCGACCACCCGCAATTGCACTTCGCTGGTGGGACGGACACGGCAAGCCAGAACGAAGCCATCGGCCTCTTCCTGCTCGCTGATATGGTCACGGCTCATCACCCGCTTGGTGTAAGAGCCGCTCAGAATCTGCACCTTGCAGACGCCACAGCCGCCGCCACGACAGCCCACCGGAATGCCCTTTTTGCCAAGGGCTTCCATGCCTTCGAGCAGCGAACGGGTGTCGGTGCAGCGGTAGGCGCTGCCGTCGTCCACGACGGTGATGGTGAAGGCGGCCATGGCGTCAGATCGTGCGAAACAACGGACTGCGCACCTGTTGCGCATCGGCCGCTGAAATGAACTTCTCGGTGTAGATGTCGCGCTCAAACAAGCGCCCCTGCATGAGCGTCTTGATGCAAGCTTCAATCATCAGCGGCGGACCACACAGGTAGGCCTTGCGACCCCGAAAGTCATTGGAAAAATGGGCTTTCGCCGCGTCATGCACAAAGCCCCGCGCACCGCTCCAGCCACTCTCAAGCGGCTCGTTCGAGAGCACCGGCTCGTAAGTGAAGTTGCTGTGCTGTGCGGCCAGCGCCACGAATTCCTCATGGTGGTACAGCTCGGGCTGATGGCGTGCGCCGTTGACCAGCGTGATCTGCAAGGTGACCCCCTGCGCCAGCAAGTCCAGCACCATGGCGCGCGGGCTTGAAAGCCCCGAGCCACCGGCCAGAAACAGATACGGCAGTTGCCCCGCCTGATGCTGCGACTGGCGCACAAAGAAGCGCCCGTAGGGGCCGCTGAAACGCACCGCGTCACCGACCTTGAGCGTGTCATGCACCCAACCGGTGGCCACGCCACCGGGCACCCGCCGGATGTTGAGTTCGATCTCGCCGGCTGCTGAGGGCGCGCTGGCAATCGAAAACGCCCGGCTCTGCGCCTCGCCCGGCACCACCAGGTTGATGTACTGGCCGGCCTGAAACACCATCTCGGTGGGTGCGTCGAGTTTGATCCAGACGCCCTTGACGGTCGGGGTCAAATCCGTGATGCGTGACACCGTGCCACGGTAGTCCTGCACCGGCAGGTTCAGGGCATCGGGCTCTTCCTCGACTTCGGCGTCAATCGTCACGTCCGATTGCAGCGTGGCGCAGCAGGCCAGTGCCTTGCCTTCTTCGCGCTCGTAGTCCATCAGTGCAAAGTTGGAGGCCACCCCATGGTCAACTTCACCATCGGTGACGTTGACCTTGCAGGTCGCACACAGGCCGTGACAGCAGGCATGCGGCAGGTAGATGCCCGAGCGCAGGGCGGCGTCGAGGATGGTTTGACCTTCCTCGACGTCGAGCACCTGCCCGGTCGACTCAAAGGTGAGTTGGTAGCTCATCGGTGCCTCGTGACTTCAGTTGCACGAACCATTCAGGCCGTTGAGGCCCGGGGTTCGAAAGCGGATCAAGTCCTTGTGCCCGAGGCCGTTGTCTGCCAGCGATTTTTGCGCGTCAGGCGTCCAGGCCTTGCCGGACTTGAACCATTCGGCTTTTGTCCAGTCGATGTTGGCAAAGTCCGGGTGGGCACCAAACACACCGGGCAGGGTGCCGGTCAGCAGGTCGCCAAACTTCAGGGTCGGCGGCAGGGGCAGGCAAAACGGCGCACAGAACATCAGGTGGTCTTCCCAGCCGATGTAGAGCAGCGGTGCCGGGAACTTGTCCACAGTGTCCTTCTGGATGAAGGGGTAGGGGCGAACGGAAGTTGTGGTCATGGTGAATTGATCTCCTGGAAGGTGGCTTTAGTTGGCACTGGCGAGATCGCGCCAGGCCTTGAAGTTTTTCTGGTCTTGCGAGCCTTCAAAGTCCAGGTTGTCTTTGCCCATTTCCATGCGGTACCACTTCAGCACCTCGGCCAGTGGGTTGAAGTCCGGTGCGCTCGGATCGGCCTCGGGCGTGAAGCAGTTGCCCTGGTAAATCTGGTGCACCGGCATCCAGGCCTGGATGTACTTTTCTGGCTCGTGATCAAAGATGTCCTTGCAGCCATCCGAGCAGAAGTGGTATTTCATGCCGCTGTAGTCCGACTCGCGGTAGCAGATCTTGGTCGGGTCATCGGGCTCAGTGAAGACCAACGGGATCTGGCAGGTCTGGCACAACATCGGCAGCGTGGTGTTGTAGAAACGCTTGCCTTCTTTTTGCTCCTTGGCCCAGTGCTCAAAGCGTGGCCGGTAGTACTTGTCGAAGGTGTCCGGGTACTTGGCAGACAACCATTCCATTTCTGACTCGGACGGGGTCCAGGTGTGAAACGGAGTTGCCGCGCCGTAGTTGTAAAACGTGGCCCAGGCCTGGTGCGAGATGTGGTCCTTGTCCTTGCAGGCCTGTGTCCAACCGGCGGGTACGGTGATGCCGTAGCGCGCCAGGTCGGCAAACAGGGCGCCGCCATTGGCTTCAGCGTAGGTCTCCCAGGCTTCCTTCCAGCTCATCACGCGCTTGGGCAGCATGTAGTCCATCATCATCGCCACCAAGGTGAGCACGCGGTAGCCGCGCCAGAACCACTTGTCGATCCAGCGTTGCACGATCGGCAGGTTGTCGGGGTCTTGCTCCAGGATGAACTTGATCATCTCCAGGCCCAGCGTCATGTGGCGTGCCTCATCGCTTTGCGCCGAGAAGCCAAACGCCATCGCCGCCATGTCGCCGTTGTAGGCCGCACCCGACACAAAGGGCACAAACAGCAGGTTGGTCAACACGTATTCAAACGCGAAACCAATCGACACCATGAACTCGAACGGGCCAGCCGTGACCGCATCGTCAAAAAACGATTTCGGTACCGACAGGTACCAGACGCGGTCGTGCTGGTGGCGGAAATTCTGGAAACCGTTGTAGAACTTGTTGTAGTTCGACATCGAATGAATCTGCGTCTGCGAGTGGCGGATTTCATCGAGCGACTGCATCATGCAGGCAACCCGTGGACCGGCACCGGCAAACTGGCGCCCAACGTGGGCAAAGCCCCGGTGCGCCATGTATTCCAGCGGCGACACACCGGTCAGGAACAGCTTGAGCGCATTGACGTAACGCGCGTCGGTCACCTGCAGGTGGCCGTTGTTCTGGTTGAAGGCGTCGATGATGGCGTAGAGCTTTTTCTCTTTTTCGGCCTGGTATTTCCAGTAGGCGTCCATCGTCAGGCGGAACGGGTCCTCAAACTTGCTCCAGTCGTGGATTTTGATGCCTTCGTATTCGAGGTACGGAAAAATATCGCTCTTCTTCTGGTAACTGGGCTCCCAATCAAGGTCGCGCGTCATCAGGTTGTAGCGATCTTTCATGTTCAGTTTTTTATTGACTTTCATGTCCATGGGGTATCTCCGGTTGGCTTGTGGGGGCGCTATAGGGATGAGGAATGGCGGCGCGGTCAGTGCTTCCAGCTCAGCGTGAAATCGTCTTCGGTCTCTTCGATGTGACCGGTCAGCGTGATCAGGTTGATGTGCAATTCCTGCAGATCAAACGGGCGGCCCATTTGCGCCTCCACGGAACTGCGGCGGATCACCATCGTGTCGGGGGCGTCGATCTTGACCATGGCCGGCTGAAAATTGGCCACGGCGTTCGGGTTGTCAGCCATGATGGCATCGACGATGCAGCGGGTTTCTTCGTTTCTTTGAAAGGCGATGAAGACGTTGGACATAAGGTGTGCTCCAGAGGGGTCAGGCAGAAACGCCGGCCTTGGCCAGACGGGCATCAAGACGGGCGGCCACACGCGCCAGCGCCGCGTCAGCTTGTGCGTCGCTGCCCAGCGCCATGCGGGCCAGCGGTTGCAGCGCCTTCATGGCCCGGCCGCGCCAGTGCGCCATCCACGTTTGCAACTGCGCCTTGTTTTCGGGGTTCTCGGCGGCGGCCACCTTCAGGCTGGCATCCACCCACTTGCTGCTGTCCTCAAACAACTCGGTCTGAAAACGCGTCAGCAGCGAGACCGTCGGGCCGGCCTTGTCATTGAGCGCCTGATCGACTTCCTTGTAGGCCAGGCCAAACAGCAGGCCGTCCAGCGCCACGTGCTGCGCCACAAACAGCTCGAACCAGTCCTTGATGACCAGGGTGTCTTCCACATAGCGGCGCAGCTCCTGCCACTGCGGCTGGTCCATCCAGGCCTGTTTGGCGGCCTGCACGTCGCCCTGGTTGCCCAACACCAGACCCATGCGGGTCAGGTACTGCGCCACACCGAGCTGGTCCATGCCCTGGTACAGGCAGGGTTGGGTGATGGCGGTGCCAAAACCGTAGGCACACATGGCAGCGCCGTTCATGTTGGCACCCCACGCGACATGGCGCAACGGGATGTAGAAGTCAAGTGCGGTGCGCTTGGCGGCATCGTCATACGCGTCGGCCAGACCACGGGTTTCAACGAAGTCAAAGTCGGCTTCTGCCGTCTCCTGCATTTTGGCGCGAGAGGCGGTGTAGGCACCGTAGTAGAACTGGCGCGGGTCTTTCAGCGCGTACCAGTCTTTCATGGTGATGGCGGTGCGCGAGGCATCAAAAATTTCGTGCTCCGGGTCCCAGGTGGGGCGGTAGTGAAAGTTCACGTCCGGCTGCAAATCCATCGTGCCCTCCAGGTAGCGCGAGGCCGGTTTGTCGGCGCCGATGCGCGCGGCAATGTGGTCAAAGGTTTGCCGCAATGGCTCGATGCTGACGGTGCGAAGGTCGATATGCATTTCAGTAGGTCTCCTCGTTTGTTTGGCCTGGGCTCAGGCCTTGTGGTCGTGCCGGAGGTGCTGCTCGCGGGCGGCGCGCAGGCTCCAGTCCCATTCCTGCTCATCAGGGCTTTGTGTTGCCGCAAGGCGCCCCTGGGTGGGGGTGACACCGTGCATGGCACAAAACTCGTCAAACGACGCCTGCGCCATCAGCAACTCGACGAACAACTCGGGTTCGCCCACCGCAAATTCAAACTCGACCAGGCCATTGGGGTGCGTCTCGATGATTCGCACGAACTTGAGGTTGGGGTTGAAGTAGGGTGTGTTGCTCATGATGTGACGGGTGTAACGAGCAGAACTTTGCAAGGAGCTTGCCAATGTCAGGACGGGCAACCAAAATCTCGAGATTTGCAGGGAAAACCCCTAGAAGCTGGGGCCTTATTCCCGGTTTTTTGGGTCTTTTGAGACGCTATTTCTGAGTGCGTGGCCAACCGTTGTGCGGTGCAGCATACGAAAAATTCAGCATTTGACGCAGTGAAACTGGGTGAATTTCACCAAATGATCAATTTCATGGGCGAAACGACGGCTTGCGCGAAGTGCGCGTCGGGCAGATGCTAAATATCGAGAAAATGCACGGTCTGATGTGGAACCCTGGCTGCGGATGGCCGATTTTTGGTCACACCACCTGGCATCTAATGTGCTATAAATTGTGTAGCTGCTTGCGCTTTATTTACAAGGGCTACAGGCACATTTAGTTCATAAATGCCGCTCTCAGCGTACCGCGCCACGCAACACCAGCGTTTGCCGGGTTGACTCAAGCTCTTGCCAGTGACGGCGAAAGAAAGGCCGGTCAACGCGAAACCAGGTTGGATCGATGCGCAACTACGCCAGGGATGATGCCGAAATGGAATAAAGTCAGATTATTTACAGATCAAGGAGAACCACCATGACCATACTTGTTGCCTACTTGCCGCGTCCCGAAGGGCAGGCCGCGCTGGACAAAGGGATGGAGATTGCAGCACGCCGGCAAGAGCGTTTGGTGGTGGTCAATGCCACCCCTGGCGGCTCGCAAGAAGACCCATCGAGAGCGGATACCCAGGATGTGGAGCGTGTTGAGAAATTGCTGGCTAAGTCCGGTCTTGATGCCGAATTCAAGCAGTTTATTCGTGGCAAAAATGCGGTCTCGGAAATCGAAAATCTGGTGAATGCGCTGCAAGCGTCGCTGCTGGTCATCGGTCTGCGAAAACGCTCCGCTGTGGGCAAACTCATTTTGGGAAGCGTCGCCCAAGACATTTTGCTGTCGGTTTCATGCCCGGTATTGGCCGTGAAAGTTAAAT
>JBBQSS010000131.1:0-8162 GCA_038213665.1 Burkholderiales bacterium
GACCAGCTCGACAAGACCGATCTCGCCAGTGGTACCCAAAAAGGCGGTACGCGCCTGTGGAGCCTGAGCTTTGACGACATCACCAATGTGGATGCCGGTGGCAAGATCACGAAGCTGATCGACTCAAGCACCCTGCCAGGTGGCGTCGGAGTGGCCAAGCCCAACATGTTCGACAACATCGCAGTGAACAAAGACGGCACCATTACCCTGCAAGAAGATGTTGGCAACGCCCAACACAACGGTAAAATGTGGATCTACAACCCGGCGGACGGCAGCACCAAGATGGTGGCCAAGTTTGATCCCGCCTTGTTTGGCGACATCAACGCCGCGGGTACTTTCACGGCTGGCACGCACACACAAGATGAAGAAACGTCAGGCGTCATCGACATCACCGACGTCCTGGGTCGCAACGACGGTAAGCAATACAGCCTGCTGGTCGCGCAAGACCATGCTACGGCTGCTTCGCTGGGCCTGACCAATGCAGCTGCACTGGTCCAAGGCGGTCAGATGCTCGTCATGACAACCGCGCCTGTGCCTGAGCCCGAGTCCTACGCCATGCTTTTGGCTGGCCTGGGCATGCTTGGTGGCGTTGCCGCGCGCCGTCGCAACCGCAAATAAGCGAACACTAGGGCCACTCACCCTGGCACCCAGGAAAAGGCCGCAGCGTGCTACGGCCTTTTCCTTGTGCGCATGTTTCTCCCGGACCATCCATGACCTCGCCCAACCTCGACGCACTACTCCCTTTATTTTCTGCCCCTTTGGCGGCCTTTCATATTTCCTGCGTCGCGACTCTCAATGCTACCTTGATAGCTGAAACACGTGCTCTTCACACGAATTCATCGGGCCAAAACCGGAGCAACCAAAACGGCTGGCATTCGGATGACGACTTCTTTGACCGCAAAGAGCCCGGCTGTTGCAGGCTACAAAGCCATATTCTTGATTCGGTGCGCCAAGCGACCGTCGGAATCGCGCCAGACTTCAACTTCGCAGCACAAGACGTGCAGATAGAGGGTTGGATCAACATTAACGGCCGCGGTGGCTTTAATGCCCCCCACGACCATCCTGGATGGGCCTGGTCTGGCTGCTACTACATCACAGCCCCCGAAGGCAACAGTGCTCGCAGCGGCTGTATCGAGTTCCTCGACAGCCGCACCAACCTGCAGAGTCCCACCGTCAAGGGCGCTGCCTGCTTTCAGAGCAAATACATGGTCAAGCCTCGGCCCGGCATGCTTTTGCTTTTCCCGTCCTGGTTGCGACACTGGGTTTATCCCAACGAAGACGATACTGAACGGATCACTATCGCCTTCAATGCGCGCTTCGTGCAGTCCAACTGACACACCGCTGTCATATGCCCATGATTTACTTCACCGCTTAACCAATCGCATGCTTAACCGCGCGCTGAACACCACCCCGTGATCAATGTCCAAGACCCAACTCATCGAATCGACCACGGCACTAAACAAGCAATCAGCGTCTGCCTCGCTGGGCAGAGACTATCTGCTCAGCATTTTTGATGCTGTCATCGGACCGGGTGTTTTTGTTATGACCCTTTGGGCGGTAGCCTATTCTTTCGAAGACCACATTCTTCCGCTTTACCTCATTCTCTCCGTGATGGTTCTCGCCCTGACCTTCCCCAGTAAAGCACGACTTCAGTCGTTGATCTCAACATTGATCGTTGATATCCCGGTCAACTGGGTTGGCATCGCCGGTCTATTGCGCGTCACCGGTGTCATAAATGGTTATATCCGTGATTTTTCGAAACAGGCTCTGATTACCTGGGTGTGGTTGGCTCCGCTGACCGAGTTCAGTGCTTGCCTGTTGCTGCGCGCCACTGCACCCATGCTCCTCAAGATGCAAGGGCCTCGGCAACGCGCCATCATTGTTGGCATGAATGAGCAGGGGCTGGCACTGGCCGCAAAAAACCGCAGTTCGCCCTATGCTCCAATCGATGTCACTGGTTTTGTCGATAGCCGTAGCGTTGACCAACTTGCGCCCACCACTCCGCAAAAACTGATGATTGGCTTGAGCGACTTGGCAAGTCTGGTGAAAGTCAATCGCATAAAGCTGATTTACCAGACAAGCAACACCAGCCACATGCAAACCGACCGTTTTTCGTTGGGGCCGATCTGGCAGATAAGCGCCAAGACGTTGCTGCGCCTTCGTCATGAAGTGGCTCAACTTGATTTTTTTTGGTTCGCCCACGGGTGTGCTTGCAATGCAGCGCAGCGATATCACACGAGACACAAGGCGGTCACTAGACGGGCAACCACACAAACACCTCGCCCTCAGCGCTGCATTGGAAAACGTTTCCCGCGCTTCCAGTTTGGCTAGCTTTGATTTTGATAGCCGCATAGCCACTATTTCTGCCCAGTTCACTTGCTGACCTTTAAACACCATGATCTCAAAAAACTCCCGTTTCACTCTTTCCGTTCTTGCTGCCACCTTGGCACTGGCCCTTTCAGCTTGCGGTAGCAAGGACGGCAGCAAGGTTGCCACGCAAGTGGCAGCCAAAGTCGGCTCTGAGGAAATCTCGGTTCACCAGATCAATCAGGTACTCAGCCGCAGCAACACATCGGGTGCATCACCCGAAGCCGTAAAAACAATGAGCCGCGACGTACTTGAAAAGCTCATCGACCAACAAATCGCCGTAGACCAGGCGACTGAGGCGAAACTCAACCGCTCGCCTGATGTAGTGACGCAATTGGAAGCCTCGCGCCGGGAAATTCTCGCGCGAGCCTATATACAAAAAGTGGTGGGTGGTATCAGCAAGCCAACACCGGAAGATGTCAAAAAATACTACATTGATCACCCTCAGCTTTTTGCCGAGCGACGCATTTTTAACGTCCAGGAAATTGTCGTCCCGGCAGCGCCTGGCATTGTCGAACAGTTGCGCAGCTTTGCAGCAGCTGGAAAACCGATTGAAGAGTCTGCGGCCTGGCTCAAGAGCAAAGACATCAAGTTTGGTGGTGGCGGTGCTACACGCGCTGCAGAACAAATTCCACTGGAACTGCTGGCGCAGGTTCACACGCTCAAAGACGGACAGAGCATGGTGATCCAGTCGCCTCAATCAGTGACCTTGCTGCGCGTGGCGTCATCACAGTTGACACCCGTTCCTGAAGCCGCTGCGTTGCCGCGCATCGAGCAGTTCTTGACCAACCAGCGCGCGGGCGAAGCAGTGGCTGCCAATATCAAACTGCTACGTGGCAACACCAAGATTGCCTACCTGGGTGAATTCTCCAAGGACGAGAGCACCACGCCTGCGGCTGTTGCACCCGCGCCTGTCGCTGCAGCATCCGCATCGGCTGAAGACAAGGCCAAGACCAGCATCGAAAAGGGTATCGCGGGGCTCAAATAAGCCCCGTTCACCCCGCCTTGAAGAGCCATTACTCCGTTTTGTATCTGGGCCTTTCCCATGAAAATTCCGTAATACTTCACAGGCCTTTTGGCTCATGTTCTATGACCTTTGATCAGTAGTGTCCCAACGTTTTTCAGAGGAGCGCGATCTGATTTGACTCAGAATCCGCGAGTTCCTCAATTGACGTCGGCGTAAGTAGTTGATTTATTGGAATAGTTTCAAACATGGTCAGGCTCAGGATCTGTAGGATTTCGTTCAAACTGTGACGATCAAGGTGCAAGCGCTTTTTGGCAATGGAGATCAGCACGTAAGTGCAAATGGCAATCCAGATTTGCGTCTTGACCGCGTTCTCGCTGGTGCCGAAAAACGTTTTGATGCGCAAATGCTGTTTGACCTACTTGAAGAACAACTCCACCTGCCAACGTTGCCGATACAAGGCGGCGATCAGTTCGGGCTTGAGCGAGAAGTTGTTGGTCAAAAACACCAGGCGCTTGCCCGCATCGTCCTTGACCACCACCCGGCGCAGCGCTGCGGGATAGTCCTTGCTGGACTGGTACGTTTGCAGTACGCCGGCTTGGTCGCACAGCACCTGGGTTGTCACGCGATCCACGGCATGGGAATAGCGTCGCTTGAACTTGGTATTGCTTTTGGCCCGGATCACAAAGAAGGCCTGCGCCTGGTGAATGACAAACAAGCGGCCAAAGTCCAGGTAGCCGCGATCCATCAGGTAAAACGCCCCGCACTCCAGAGCCAGATCGTCCAGAACGTTGACTTCGTGGGTCTTGCCGTCGGTGATGTGGATTAAGCTGGGAATGTTGCCGCGCAAGTCCAGCAGCGTATGCAACTTGATGGCCGCTTTGGTGGAGCGAAACGGTGCCCAGGGAAAGACCGACAGGCACAGGTCGATGGTGCTGGCATCGAAGGCATAGACGGTAGCATCGAGATCCAAGCCAAACGGTTCTTGGGCATGCAGCGGGCGTGCGATGCCGATCAGATGCTGGGCGAAGTCGGCGTAGATTTGCCAGGGACGTGTGGCGTTTGCAATGGCCTGCGTATTGCGCGAAATCGTGCTGCAGCGAAAGCCCATGTGGTAGAGCCTGCGCGACTGTGCGCGCAGGTTGACCTAGATGTCGCGCAACGATTCGCGCCACGTCAACTGGGCAAAGGCCATGGCCAGAAACTGATCCAGACAGGAGAAGTCCTGAATCTTGTGATCGCCCCGGTGAGTCGCCACACAGCGGGCGAAAGTGCTCAATGGCAGAAAAGCCATGAGCTGAGCGAAAACGAGCTTGCCTTGGTGCATGGGAGGTTTGGGCGGGAAAACGCCAAAAACCACCAGTCTGGCGCAAGACGATGTTCAAATCGTCACCAGACAAAATCGCTTCTTTCATCAAGTAAATCATTAATTTACAAGGTTTCAGTGTGAGAACCTTGGGACACTACTGAGCCCTTTTGACCGAAATAACCTGAAACTGGCGCGCGAAGAACGTCCATTCGGACTACTTTACAAAACTTCATGACCGACTTCCTGTAACGAAGCCTCTCTACGATTTGAGGCATGTCGGGAGCCATTTCGTTACCGTTTATCGATCAGGGAGATTCGCAACATGAAGTTGAAAACTGCTTTTTTCAAAGCACCGCGCTTGTCCAGGCTTCTGCTGAGCCTGATTGCAGGGCTGAGCTGTATGGCTGGCTCAGCCGCCTACGCAGCTACCGACCTCTATATTTCGGAATACGTAGAAGGCAGCAGCAATAGCAAGGCTCTGGAGATCTACAACGGCACCGGATCAGCCATTGATCTCGCGGCCGGCGGCTACTCCGTGAAGATGTATTTCAACGCGACGCTGACGGCAGGCACCACCATCAATTTGACAGGTGTCGTGCAGCCTGGCGCCACTTTTGTGCTGGCAAATTCCAGTTCCGACCCGTTGATTCTGGCCAAGACCCAACAGGCAGGGGCTGGCAGCTGGTACAACGGCAATGACTCGGTTGTGCTGCTGAAAGGCACGACGGTGATTGATTCTCTGGGCAAGATTGGCGGAAACCCAACCTCTGAATGGGGCACCGGCCTGATCAGCACGGCCAACAACACACTGCGCCGCAAATCGTCGGTGACCGCTGGTGACACCATCCCCAATGATGATTTCGATCCTTCGCTTGAGTGGGACGGTTTTGCCCAAGACGACTTTACAGACCTGGGCTCATACGCCGGTTCCAGCGGCGGTGGCTCGGATGCTGCACCAACCGTTTTGAACATCGTGCCTGCCAACGCGGCCAGCAATGTGGCGGCGAATGCCAATGTGACGGTGAATTTCTCCGAGCCGGTGACCGTCAGTGGCGCTTGGTACACCTTGAGCTGCTCCGCCAGCGGTGTGAAGACGGCACTGGTGAGCGGTGGTGCATCCAGCTTTACTTTGAACCCTGACGCCGACTTTGCGGCCGGCGAGACCTGTACCGTTGCCGTTCAGGCCACGGGTGTTTCAGACCAGGGTACCAACCACAACCCAATGGCGGCTAACTTCACCGCCAGCTTCTCGGTGGCGGCAGCTGCCACGGCTTGCGACGCACCTTACACGGCGGCCTACACCATTCAAGGCCGCTCGAATGCCAGCCCGCTGGTTGGAACCGCGGTCACGACGCAAGGTGTGGTGGTGGGTAACTATGAAGGCCCCTCCCCTGCACTGCGTGGCTTCTACCTTCAGGATCTGGTGGGCGACAACGACGCCGCAACCTCCGACGCCGTGTTTGTCTTCACCGGCGGCAGCTACAACGTGCAGCTCGGCCAGATGGTACGGGTCACCGGCAGCGTGAGCGAATACCAGAACCAGACGCAATTGAGCAACACCGGCATTCAACAGTGCGGCACCGGCAGCGTGGCACCCACCGATGTGATGCTGCCCATGGCTTCTGCCGATGACTTTGAGCGCTACGAAGGCATGCTGGTGCGCTTGCCGCAAACCCTGTATGTGACCGAGCACTACCAGCTGGGCCGCTTTGGCCAGGTGACACTCGCGGTAAACGGCCGGTTGGCGCAACCCACCAATGTGGCTCTGCCCGGTGCAGCCGCAGCTGCAGTGCAGGCACAAAACGACCTGTCTCGCATCATTCTGGATGACGCGACGAACGCCGACAACCCTGGCGTGATTGCGTTTGGGCGCAATGGGCAGCCACTGTCTGCCAGCAACACGCTGCGCGGTGGTGATTCGGCTACCGCCATCGTTGGCGTTATGACCTACACCTGGAGCGGAAATGTCGCCAGTGGCAATGCCTGGCGCGTGCGCACCGAGAACGCCTTGGGTGCCAGCGTGCCCGACTTCAATGCCACAAACCCCCGGCCCGACACGGCCCCCAACGTGGGTGGAACTTTGCGGGTGGCTGGCATGAATGTGCTGAATTACTTCAATTCATTCACTGGCTGCGCGGGCGGCGTATCTGGCGCTGCTATGGACTGCCGCGGGGCGGATAACAGCATTGAATTCGTGCGCCAACAGGCCAAAACGGTTGCCGCTCTGGCCGCCATGGACGCGGATGTGGTGGGCCTGGTTGAAATTGAAAATGACGGCTATGGCAGTAATAGCGCCATGCGTAACCTGGTGGATGCGCTGAACACGGCGACCGTGCCCAACAGCTACGTTCTTCTGGATGTGGATGCACGCACGGCCCAGACCAACGCGATGGGCACCGATGCCATCAAGGTCGGCTTTATCTACCGCCCGGCCAAGGTCACGCCAGTGGGGAGCACTGGTGCGCTCAACACGACAGCTTTCCAGAATGGCGGAGACACTGCGCCCCGCAATCGCCCGGCTTTGGCTCAGGCATTCCAGCAGGTGGGGGGTGCTGGTGCGGGTGAGCGATTCATTGCTGTGGTGAACCACTTCAAGAGCAAGGGAAGCGCCTGTAACACGCCGGACGCAGGCGATGGACAAGGCAACTGCAATGCTGTGCGGGTGCAGGCTGCAAACCAGCTGCGAGCCTGGCTGGCGGGTAACCCGACCGGCACCGCAGACCCCGATGTGCTGGTCATTGGCGACCTGAATGCCAACGCCAAGGAAGACCCGATTGCCGCGTTTACCGACAACGGCTGGGTGAACCTGATTGAGGCACACAACGGCCCCGATGCCTACAGCTATGCCTTTAATGGCCAGTGGGGCTACCTAGACCATGCGCTGGCAACGGCTTCATTGGCAGCGCAAGTGTCGGGGGTTGCTGACTGGCATGTGAATGCGGACGAGCCCAACGCTCTGGACTACAACACCAACTACAAGAGCGCCGCGCAAATCAACAGCCTGTACGCAGCGGATGTGTTCCGCAATTCAGATCACGACCCGGTCATCGTCGGGCTGAACCTGGTGCCAGCGGGTACCTGCATTAACCCCGATCTGTCGCCAGTGGTGATGCTGGGCGACACCAACAGTGGCGTTGTCAACCGCGTGATCAATAAGGGCTGCACGATTGATGACCTGATTTTTGACGAACAGGCCTGGAACGGCCAGACAGCTTTCCTGGCGCATGTGTCAAAAGTGAGCTTTGACCTGCTCAAGCAGAGAAAAATTACCTCTGCCGAGCGCAGCATGCTGATGGTGGCCGCGCAGGCATCCGGCGTTGGCGTGGCAGTAGCCCAGTAACAAGAATCCCTTTAACTTCAGGAAAATCCAATGTTTAAGCAAACCTTCATCGCCGCGGCCCTTCTGGCCGCTGGCTACGCAAACGCAGCTGTGCCAGTCACATTGACACAGTGGAATTTCAACAGCTTGGTGGCTGACGCAAGCACCAGCACGGGCTCAACCCTTGCCAGCACGGGAAGCGG